>NZ_JASCAF010000038.1:0-83867 GCF_029967985.1 Pseudomonas sp. V88_4 | reverse complement strand
AAGATTAAATTCCGAAACCCCAATTGCGAAAGCAGTTGGGGTTTTGTTTTGCCCGAAGGAAAGTTTTTGCTCGCGTCAGCGAACAAATTTGCACAGTTATTTTCGAATCAGAACACTAGAATAGATCCCAACTTTTTCGGAGCCAGAGCCCTTATGTCAGATTCGGTTGACGCCCCCGGGCTGTCAGATTTACCGCTGGATGACTTGGTGGCCTGTCATGAGTGCGATCTGCTGATGCGCAAGCCCAAGCTTGCTCACGGCGAAAAAGCCCTCTGCCCACGCTGCGGTTACGAACTCTACGCTCATCGTCATAACGTGGTGCAGCGCAGTCTTGCCTTGGTCATTGCCGCGCTGTTGCTCTACGTACCGGCGAACTTTTTACCCATCATGCAGCTCAATGTTCTCGGGCAATCGTCGCAGGATACGGTCTGGAGCGGTGTAGTCGGTCTGTTCAATACCGATATGCGCGGTGTCTCAGTCGTCGTATTCCTGTGCAGCATGGCAATTCCCCTGCTGAAACTGCTGTGTCAGTTGGTCGTGTTGCTGACCATCCGTTTCAACATTGGTCGTAGCTACGGCCTGCTGCTCTACCGCATTTATCACCACCTCAAAGACTGGGGCATGCTTGAGGTTTACCTCATGGGCGTCCTGGTCGCGATCGTCAAACTGGCGGATATGGCGGCTATTACCGTGGGCCTCGGTCTGGCATGTTTCATCGGCTTGTTACTGGTTCAGGTCTGGCTCGAAGTGGTGATGTCACCGCATCAGATCTGGCAGGCGTTATCAGGAGAAGATGCCCATGCGGGCGATTGATGCGGGCATTCTGATCTGTACCGAATGCCACGAACTGAACAGGCAGGATACCGACAGCGATGTGCAGACCTGCACCCGATGCGGTGCGCTGGTTCACGCCCGGCGGCCCAATAGCCTTGCGCGAACCTGGGCGCTGCTGATTACGGCCGCGATTATCTACATCCCGGCCAACGTACTGCCGATCATGACCGTCAGCTCACTGGGCCAGGGTGACCCAAGCACGATCATGTCCGGCGTCATCCAGCTGGTGCAACACGGCATGATTCCAATCGCCGCCGTGGTGTTCATCGCCAGCATCCTGGTGCCGACGTTCAAGCTGGTGGGCATCGCGCTGCTGCTGTTTTCGGTGCAGCGCCGCCAGCCCTTGTCCGCCCGTCAGCGTATCTGGATGTACCGCTTCATCGAGTTCATCGGCCGCTGGTCGATGCTCGATATTTTCGTGATCGCCATTCTGGTGGCGGTCGTCAACTTCGGCCGGCTTGCAAGTGTCGAAGCCAATCTTGGCGCCATCGCCTTCGCCAGTGTGGTGATTCTGACGATGCTCGCCGCTGTCACTTTCGATCCCCGACTGATATGGGATAACACGGAGTCGGACGCCGACCATGACTGATTTGCCTGTAGCGAAAACCCGACCGGCTTCGAACTGGTCTGCCATCTGGGTGCTGCCCCTGATCGCTCTGATTATCGGCGGCTGGCTCGGCTGGCGTGCTTACAACGAAACCGGCATCGAGATTCAGGTGCGGTTTGAAAGCGGTGAAGGCATTCAGGCCAACAAGACCGAAGTGGTCTACAAAGGCATGCCGGTCGGCAAGGTGAAAGCACTCAAGCTCGATGATGAAGGCAACTCCAAAGGTGTCATCGCGACCATCGAGATGAACAAGGATGTCGATCAGTACCTGAAGACCAGCACCCGTTTCTGGCTGGTCAAGCCAAGCGTGACGCTGGCCGGGATCACGGGCCTGGAAACCCTGGTATCGGGTAACTACGTGGCCATCAGCCCCGGCGAAGGCGAGCCGACCCGCAAGTTCAAGGCCCTGGCCGAAGAGCCTCCGCTGTCGGACTCCAAACCCGGTTTGCACCTGACGATCAAGGCTGATCGCCTGGGTTCGCTGAACCGCGGCAGCCCGGTGTTCTACAAGCAGATCAAAGTAGGCCAGATCAAAAGCTACGTGCTGTCGGAAGACCAGAGCACCGTCGAACTCAAGGTATTCATCGAACCGACCTACGCCAAACTGGTGCGCAAACACACCCGTTTCTGGAACGCCAGCGGCATCAGCATCGACGCCAACCTGTCCGGCGTGAAAGTGCGCAGCGAGTCTCTGGCCAGCATCGTCGCCGGTGGTATTGCCTTCGCCACGCCAGAGAACCGCAAGGACAGCCCGCCCACTGATCCAAGCCTGCCGTTCCGTCTCTACGAAGATTTCGATGCAGCCGCCGCCGGCATCCGCGTGAAGGTCAAACTCAGCGATTTCGAAGGCCTGCAAGCCGGGCGCACCCCGGTGATGTACAAGGGCATACAGGTCGGTAACCTGAAAGCGCTGAAAATCGATCCCGACCTGTCCAGCGCGACCGCCGAACTGACTCTCGACCCGCTGGCCGAAGACTATCTGGTGACCGGCACGCAATTCTGGGTGGTCAAACCGTCGATCTCCCTGGCCGGCATTACCGGTCTGGAAGCGCTGGTGAAAGGCAACTACATCGCCGTGCGCCCGGGCGACAAGGGCGGCGCTCCGCAACGTGAATTCGAAGCCCGACCAAAAGCGCCGCCGCTGGATCTGCGCTCACCCGGCCTGCACCTTGTGCTGTTCACCGATACCCTCGGTTCAATCGATGTCGGCAGCCCGATCCTCTACAAGCAGGTCAAGGTCGGTTCGGTGCAGAGTTATCAGTTCTCCAAGACCCGCAAGCAACTGGTGATCGGCGTCCACATCGAGAAGGAATACGAAAACCTGGTCAACGCTTCGACCCGGTTCTGGAACGTCAGCGGCGTCACGCTGACCGGCGGGTTGACCGGTGGGATTCAGGTCAAGAGTGAGTCGTTGCAGACCCTGATGGCCGGCGGCATCGCCTTCGAAACGCCGCAGGCCAAGGCTCCGCTGCAAAAACGCATCCCCCGTTTCCGTCTGTTCGCCAACCATGATGAGGCGAATCAGAAAGGCGCCGTCGTCACCATCAAGGTCGATCGCGCGGACGGTCTGCGCAGCGGCACCCCGGTTCGCTTCAAGGGACTGGACGTCGGCAAGATCGAAAGTGTCGACCTGACCGATGATCTGCAATCGGTCATCCTCACCGCGCGCATCACTGAAGTGCCGGAGAAGATTGCCCGGGTCGGCAGCCAGTTCTGGGTGGTCAAACCGGAATTGGGGCTGATCAAGACCTCGAACCTGGAGACCCTGGTCACCGGCCAGTACATCGAAGTGCAACCGGCAGCCAAGAACCTCGGCCCGCAGAAGAACTTCGTGGCCCTCGCCAATCCGCCGGAAGTCACCAAGCAGGAGGCAGGCTTGAGCCTTGTGTTGAGCGCTGCCCGTCGTGGCTCGCTGAAACCGGGTGTTCCGGTGACTTACCGAGAGATCACCGTGGGCAAAGTCACCGGTTACGAACTGGGCCAGACAGCGGATCGCGTACTGGTACACATCCTGATCGAGCCGAAATACGCCCCGTTAGTGCGCAGCGGCAGTCGCTTCTGGAACACCAGTGGCGTCGGTTTCGACATCGGCCTGTTCAAAGGCGTAACGGTGCGCACGGAGTCGCTTGAGACAGCTATTCAGGGTGGCATTGCCTTCGCCACGCCGGACGGCGAGCAGATGGGCAACCCCGCGCGCGCCGAGCAAACCTTCCCGCTGTTCGACAAGTTCGAAGACGAGTGGCTGACCTGGGCACCGAAAATACCCCTCGGTAAATAATCCGGGAAATATGGGGCGTTGTTGAGGACGCCTTCGCGGGCAAGCCCGCTCCCGCAGGTTTTTGTGTTGAATACAAATTTGTATAAGACATCAATCCCTGTGGGAGCGGGCTTGCCCGCGAAGAGGTCCTGTCATTCAGCACAAAATTCCAAGACATAAAAAAGGGCCGCGATCCAATGGATCGCGGCCCTTTTTTGTGCCCGTCAGTTATGCATCAAACCGCATCCAGCTCCGGCTCGTCAGCTTCGACGTTGATCGTGGCCTTCACCACATCGTGACGACGGATGTACTTCCAGTCCGCTTCGTCGATGTAGATGCCGGCCGGCCCGCTACCGCCTTCCAGGTCGATGGCGACACTGGCGCAGACCTGCGGCTTCACGCTCGCCAGAATCGGCACGAAGCCCAGTTGCAGGCTGGTTTCCAGCAGTGCGGCCTGGTTCTTCTCGTCGATGTCCGCTGCCTCGTCGAGGTAGTACGGCAGGCGCACGCGACCGGCCAGGTCGCGGTCCATCAAGTGCAGCAACAGGTACATGTTGGTCAGCGCCTTGATGGTCATCGTCGTGCCGTTGGACGCCGCGCCGTCGATGTCGGTGTGGATCACCGGCTGGCCGTTGACCTTGGTGATCTCGAACGCCAGTTCGAACAAGTCCTTGAGGCCGAGCTGGTTGTGGTTCGCCGCCACCAGCCGCGCCAGGTATTCCTTGGCTTCTTCGTTCTTGTTGTCCTGTTCCGCACTTTGGCTCAGGTCGAACACCGACAGGGTTTCGCCTTCTTCGTACTGACCGGCGCTGTGGATGATCTGGTCGATGTGCTTGAGCGCTTCCTTGTTCGGCGCAAGGACGATGCGGAAGCTCTGCAGGTTGGACACCTGACGCTTGTTGATCTCGCGGTTGAACAGCGCCAGTTGGTGCTCGAGGCTGTCGTAGTCGCTGCGGATGTTGCGCAGGGTCCGCGCAATATCGGTCACGGCTGCACGACGGGCCTTGCCCAGGGTCAGGGCTTCGTCGGTGCGGTGCGCGTAAGCGTTGATCAGCAACGACAGACGGCGCTCCATGTCGTCTTCGCTGTCGAACTTGGCCACGCCTTTGAGGCGCACCTGCGCGTACAACGCTTCGATCTGGCCATCGGCGCGCAGCAGGCCTTGCCAGCTGTCCTGATAGTCGTTGAGCAGCGGCAGCAGGTTGTCCATCGAATCGTCAACCGGATCCATGAACGGCGTACCGAACGGCAGGTCCGCCGGCAGCAACTGACGGCGACGCAGGGCATCGTCGAGGGTGCGTTGCTTGGCTTCCATATCGGCGATCTGCCGGCCGACCAGTTGCAGCTTGGCCGACAGTTGCTGGACGCGCTCGGTGAACGCGTCACTGGAGCGCTTGAGTTCGTCCTGCGCGGCTTCCATCTGCGCCAGTTGTTCGAGCTTGTCGCCTTCTTCGGCGCTCAGGGTCTGGGTGCGGCGGAAATCTTCCAGCGCTTTCTGCGCATCCAGTACCTGCTGGTACAGCGCTTCGGTCTGGGTCTTGCTCGCGGCGCGGTCGGCGGCCACGGCTTGCTGGGTCTTGAGTTGCTTGAGCTCTTTTTCCAGACGTTCTTTCTGATCGCGCAGCGCGGCACGGTCGGCCAGCGCTTGCAGAGCCGGCGGCTCGATGTGCGAGATGTCGATCGACAGGCCCGGCACTTCGAAACGCTCGCCCTTGAAGCCGTCGAGGATCAGTTCGACCGATTTCACCCACTCGCCGTTCTCGTCGAGGGTGATCCCGTGTTCGCCCAGCGGCAGGCTGAACAGCGCGCTGTTGAACAAGCGCATCAGGCGCTCGACGTCCTGTTGCGAGAACTCTTCGCGCAGGCGGGCGTAGCTGTTGTTGTCGGCGTGATCGAGTTGCTGCTTCACCGACTTCAGGCGTTTTTCCAGATCGCGAAGACGTTCTTCGAGATCCTCGGCACTGAATTGACGGGACTGCGCCAGCGCACCGGCCAGTTCGTCGTGAGCGTCCTTGGCCGCCAGCAGTTGCTGCTCCAGCACTTTGACGTCATCGACCAGGGCGAAGCGGTTCTTCAGAACGGACAACTCGCCGAGCCAGCGCTGGATGCCGGAGATTTCCCGCTCCAGACGCATGAGTTCCTGGGTGCCACCGCGCTGATCGTTTTGCAGATCGTCCTGCTCGCGACGGTAGTGCTCGGCCTGGATGGTCAGCTCTTCCTTGCGCGCCGTGGCGTAGTCCGACCACGTGCCGAGCAACGAGTCGAGCAGCGGCGACAGGCGATGCAGTTTGCCGCGCAGTACATCGCGTTGTTTCACGCCGTTGGACAAGGCTTCGACCAACGGGCCGGCCGCCACCAGCGAGTTGTAGTCCTGTTCCATGCGACGCACGTCGCGGAAGGCTTCTTCGCACGCGGCGATGTAATCTACGCTGCCGGAACGCAGGCTGTGTTCGAACGCATCGAGGAACAGCTGTTTGAGCTTGGCTGCGGTGATTTCGCGCATGTGCAGCAGGTTGATGAACAGCGCGCGGAAGGTCTTCAGGCTCTGCTCGCTGGTGGAGCGCAGCGGGATCAGGGTCAGATCCAGTGGGATCGACGTATGACCGCCAACCAGCAAGCGACGCAGCTCATCCGGCTTGAGTTCGTAGGCTTTCAGGCCTTCTTTCTCAAGGTTGCTGAACAGCTCCTTCTGGCGCAGGCAGGTGTCGTTTTTCTGGTAGTGCGCCAAGTCGAGTTTGCCGGCGTAGGCAAAGAACTGGTGACCGAAACCGCCACCCGGGCCGCGACCGACCACACCGATCACGTGCGGACCGTGGGGCAGGTTCACTTCGACGAGGATGTAGCTGGTGTCGGAGGCAAAGTAGAAGCGCCGGGATTGCTCCAGGCTGTACTTGCCGAAGCTCATGTCCGACATGCGCGCCAGGATCGGGAACTGCAAGGCGTTGATCGAGGCGGATTTACCGAGGTTGTTCGCGCCGTAGACCGACAGCGGTTCTTCCAGCGGGAACAGGCCAAGGCTGTAACCGGCGGTGTTCAAAAGGGCAAAGCGGCGGATGCCGTAGCGTTCCTGGCTCATGCGTCGGACTCCTGTTCTTCGGCAATGGCGCGGGCCAGTGCGTCTTCTTCGCTTTCTTCCTCAAATTCGGAAAGATCGAGCGGGTCGTCGGTGGCGAGGAATTTGGCCTCGGCCTCTTCGTCGATCAGCACCGGTGCCGGCAGCGGCAGAACGCTGTGCACGCTGGCCGCCAGATCGCGGTCCTGCTGAACCGACAGGCAGACGTCGAGGAAGCGGTGCATCGGCGGCAGGAAACGGTACACGCCGTTTTCCTCGCTGGCGAAGCCGAGCTGGGTCATGCGGCGCATGATTTTTTCTTCGAGTTCTTCAACGGTCTGCACTTCGGCCTGGATGAACAGGTCGCGGTACTTTTCCAGCAGCGACGGCAGTTCTTCGCGGCCGAGGCTGCCGCCGTCGAGCACGGCGATCGGGTCGCGGCCCTGATCGGCCAGATGCTCGACCAGGATGAAAGTGAACAGCGCCAGGCGCTGAGCGGTCTTGTTCACCGCCGCTGCGGCCATGTCCGGCACGAAGTAATAGAAACCACGGGTGTCGCAGACCAGTTCGAAGCCCAGTGCCTTGAACAGCGTGCGGTATTGGTCCTGGAAATTCGACAGTTGCGCGTACAGCTCCGGGTCGCGGCGGCTGACGTGGTAACCCTTGAACAGCTCGCGGAAGATCGGCGCGAGTTGCGACAGTTCGGATAGATCAAGATGCATTGGGGATGCTCGCAGAATCCTCGGCGCCGGTGTCGGCGGCCGAGAGCAGGGCGAAGGAGCGCAGGCTGACCTGGTGCTCGTGAGTGTGGTATTCGCGGCGTTCCAGACGCTCGCGCTTGAAGCGTTTTTCCCGCGACAGGCGCGAGAACCAATACAGCAATTCGTCGGTCGCGCCGTCCGGTTCCTGCTCCAGCAGCCAGGTCATCAGATCCGGCATCGGCAGGGATTCTTCGCAGCGGTCGACCATCTCGCGCACGGTGCGCGGTGCGCGCGGGGCATCGCCGGTCTTCTGCGATTTATGCGCCTTGGGGAAACGCGCCGGTTTCGGCTCGAACCGGGCCAGGGCGTAGACGTAGGCTTCGACCTGACTGGCGCTGCCGAGAAAGGTGCTTTGCGGCCGGGTGAACAGCGGCATTGCGGCTTGCGGCACGGCGTCGATGCCTTTGCGGCGGATCGCGGCCAGCGCCAGCGCAGCACCACGGGTCACGGCGTTATGCCGGCGGGCTTCTTCACGCAGCGGCAGCAGCAGCTCGCGGGCGTGACGCAGGGTCAGCTGGGCGCTGGTCTGCATTTCGAGGATGCGCGCATGGGTGCGCAGCAGCATGTCGTCATCGACCAGATGGCCGAGGCGCTGCTGTTCGCTGAGCATCTTCAGCAGCACGGTTTCGACCTTGCGCACGCCTTGTTCGAAGGCGCCGTCGGCGTTCACCAGATCGATCATCGGCTCGACGTATTCGTCCCACGTCGCCAGCACTTCGGCATAACGCTGACGCAGCGGAATCTGCCGGTCGCTGGTCTTGGCCCGCTCGGCCACGGCCACCAGCGCCTGTTCGTCGTTGTCGAGTTTCTTCAGAACGTCGCGCACGCGCATGTCGAGCAGGCGCAGCTGGCGCGCCAGATCATTGCCGTCACGGACGTCGAACGCATCCTGGATATAACCGGCCAGACGCTCGAGGTGACGCAGATAGGCTTCGATTTCCAGGCACAGGCCCAGACGGTGCTCGCGGCGCAGGTAGGCGAGGAAGTCGTGAATCTGCGCGTTCAGCTCGAAACGGTTCGGGCTTTTCGCCACGGGAACCAGAATGTCGAGGCGGATCCACACGTCGAGCAGGCTGGTGATGTCCTGCGGCGTGCTGTCCAGTTGTTGGGCGGCCAGTTGCGTGCGCAGTTCGTTGAGGCTCAGGGTGCCTTGGTCGAAGTGCTCGCACAGTGGCTCCAGAAGTGCCCAGTGTTCAGCGAGGGCGCGCAAGACGCGCTTGGGTTCGATCATCGGAATGGCCGGCTGGTTGGCGATTAAAAGCCGCGATTGTACTGCATCACGAAGGATGCGATTCACTCTCGGGACGGGCTGTCGCTTTTCTTTGCGTCAAGGTATCGGTCCAGACTATCGATCAACAGCGCGCGATCTTGAGCGAAGGGCGGTAGAATCAGCGCACTTCAGTTATCCACAAGTGGCCGACCCTTGCTAATCGAGTCCCGCCGCCGCGCCTATTTGAACGCCATGCAGGTGGTCAACTGGCTGCCGCGCACCGAATTGCCCTTTGCCGCGCCGTCGCGGCCCGAGCTGCTGGACATGCCCGAGCCCGAGATTGCCGCGCCGGTGATCCCGGCAGTCCCGGCCGAAGCGCCGGAGCAGCCGGCCGCACGTCCGGTCGAGCGGCCGAAGATCGAGGTTCCGCGACCTTCGCTGGCCAGCACCCGCACGGGCGCCAAACCGGTCGAAGAAGTCGACGAAACACCTGTGGTGGCCAAGCCGGCACCGGTGCCGCCACCGCGTTTTGCCCTGCAATTGCTGCGCGCCGGCCGTTGCCTGCTGCTGGTGGAGCTACCCACAGGCGAAGCCTTCCAGTCGCGCGATCCTGCCTATCTGTTGCTCAAGGACATGCTGCGCGCCGCCGGTCTGCCGGACGCGCCGCAGATTGTCGGTGAGCCTGTGCGCTGGCCGTGGCTGAATCGCGGCACGATGGATCAGGGCCCTGAAGCGGCCCGGGATTTCGTCCAGGGGTTCCTGTCGGTGCAGATGGAGGCGGCGCCGTGCGCCTGCCTGTGGCTGATCGGCCTGCCGGCGGTGCGCTTTGCCGGTGAAGCGGATGCCGAAGCGTTCAACACTGAATTGCAAATCGAGGGTCTTGGCCTGGCGTGGGCCGTGCCGGGGCTGGAATTGTTGATGGATGAGCCACAGCGCAAGGCCGCCGTGTGGCAAGCCATGCGTCGGCTGATGGCGCGCTGGAAAGAATCGAATGAGTGACGCTGTATCATTTCGCCCGATGACCGAGGCGGATCTGGACGCTGTGCTGAAGATTGAATTCGCCGCGTACAGCCATCCGTGGACCCGCGGGATTTTTCTCGACGGCCTGGGCAAGTACCAGATCTGGCTGATGTTCGAAGGAGAGCAGCAGGTGGGCCACGGGGTGGTGCAGATCATTCTCGATGAGGCGCACCTGCTCAACATCACGGTCAAGCCGGAAAACCAGGGGCGCGGGCTGGGGCTGACCCTGCTCGAATACCTGATGTCCCGCGCCTACGCCGCCGATGCCCGGGAATGCTTCCTGGAAGTGCGCGACAGCAACACGTCGGCCTTTCGCCTGTACGAGCGCTATGGCTTCAACGAGATCGGCCGGCGCCGGGATTACTACCCGGCGGTCGGCGGGCGTGAAGATGCCGTGGTCATGGCCTGCACGTTGGTCGATTAAAACGTTAAAGCATCGCGGGTAAGCCCGCTCCCGCAGGTTCTGGTGTCGAATACATAATTTGAGTACGACCCGGATCCCTGTGGGAGCGGGCTTGCCCGCGATGGCGTCCTGTCAGGCAATACAAGTCAACGCTTGCGATCCAGCGGATCGCGGCGCGCCAGTTCCGCTTCATCCAGCCCGTTGCCGCCGCCGATGTCATCTTCATCGACCAGGCTCAGATCCCAATCCGCCGGACTGTCTTCGCCAGCCTCTTCGGCACCCCGAGCGCCATCTTCACGGATCAGAGTTTCCGGGCTCATATCGTCGTCAGTCGGTTCATGATCACTGACCGAAGCCCCGGTCATGCCCGCCTCACGCACGCGCTCATCGGGCATCAATTGTTCGCGTTCCTGCTCCGGGATCTCATCGCCGATCTTCGCACTGGGCTGTTCGTCGTCGAAGTCCAGCTCATGCACTGAACCCATGCGGTCTTCGTTATCATCGATGGGCTCCGGTTGCACCGCATCGTACGGACGTCGTGAATCAGTCATGGCAAATCCTCATTCTGTGGGCCTTACTGAGGTGGACTCACCGGGCGCGCGAGAATTCAAAGCAAATCACCAGCGATCCGTGCGTGACCCCGACGGGTGGTCGACTGTCATACCAGCGCATCTTTCTTGAGGCCTTACAGCATGCATGACTTACAAGACCTGATTGATAACAACGAGCGTTGGGCTGACGCGATCACCAAGGAAGACCCGGATTTCTTCGCCAAACTGGCTCGCCAGCAGACGCCTGAATACTTGTGGATCGGCTGCTCCGATGCGCGGGTTCCGGCCAATGAAATCGTCGGCATGCTGCCGGGCGATCTGTTCGTTCACCGCAACGTCGCCAACGTGGTGCTGCACACCGACCTCAACTGCCTGTCGGTGATCCAGTACGCAGTGGACGTGCTCAAGGTCAAACATATCCTGGTGACCGGACACTACGGCTGCGGCGGTGTGCGAGCGTCGATGCAGGATCGTCAGTTCGGCCTGATCGATGGCTGGCTGCGTTCGATCCGTGACCTGTACTACGAGAAACGCGAAGAACTGGCCAGGCTGCCGACCGAAGAAGAACAGGTCGACCGTCTGTGCGAGCTCAACGTGATCCAGCAGGTGGCCAACGTCGCCCACACCAGCATCATCCAGAACGCCTGGCATCGCGGGCAGAGCCTGTCGATCCACGGTTGCATCTACGGCATCAAGGATGGTCGCTGGAAGAGCCTGAACACCACGATCAGCGGTTTCGAGCAATTGCCGCCGCAATACCGCTTGCGGCCGGTCGGTGCGCCTTGATCGGTCGTTCAGCGTAAACCTTGTCGCCGCCAGCTGAGCAAATAGCGCTGGCCTTCGAGATTGGGTGATTCGTCGTAACCGGTGATCCACCCACGGCAGCGCGAGGACCCGCAACCGCAGGCGAACTGCCGCAGCAGTTTGTCTTCGGTGGCGGTGTAATCCACCGTCAGCCGTTCTCCCGCGACAATGTCGCGCAATGCCCACAGCCATAACTCGCTCATGTCGAGAAAGGTGTTCGGGTCGCAACAATGCTCGATCGCCCCGCAAAAACGCGGATCGTACAGATGGATGCCGGCCAGCAGTTGCCGAGTCTGTCGGCAGCGATAGGGCAGCAACTGGCCCGAAAACCGGCACATTCGAGTGATCCGCAGAAAATCTCGGCACGCTACGACAGTGGTGGCCATGCCCTCGGGATCATAAAGAATCTCGAAATCCTGCTTCGACGGAAATCCCAGGCGCACAGGGAGGCCGGCAAAAGGATAAATGCCCTCGGTATCGCGTGCCGGTTTACCCGGTAATGCGTAAGTGTTCATAACGCTCCCTGTTGGCTCGGTGTCGCGACGTCCCTCGGCTGACGTCCTGTCAGTCCTGCAACACGATGACTGGATCCAAGATCCCGCAAGTCACACTAACGGTCTACTGTCAGATCTGACAGGCGAAATAGACGCTTTCCCGAGTCAGCCGAGGCTGACACGGGAACGTCGCACGTTCGTTCAGAGGTGGGCGGCGGGCGCGGCCATGTCCGGCAATGGACTTTTCAGCTGTTGCAGCTGGGATTTGACCGGTGCGGTCGAACAGGTTTTGTCCGCCTGTGCCACGGTCTCGTTGCGGATCGTGGTGTAGAACAGCTCGCAGGTCTTGGCTTTCTGCGTCACTTGCCAGGTCTGGGTGCAACTGTTGAGCAGTGTCTTCGGATCGGAGCCCGGTTTGCTGCCCATTCCGGCCTGCCAGCAGGCAGCGCTCAAGTCTTGTCCCATCACCTTCAGACCGGCCGCATCGGCCTTGGCCTGAGCATCGTCGCCGGTGTAGTTGCTCGGGTCGGCGGCGTACCAGATGTAGCTCGGGTGGTTGGAACCCAGCACCGGTACGTTCACCCCCGCGCTCGGGCTGATGGTCGCCAGGCCCAGTACATTCACGGTCGCACCGTATTGCTGCTTGATCCAGTTACGCACCGGCGCACCAAAGGCAACCATCGGCAGCACGGCGCCGCTGGCGTTCTGGCTGACCTGCCTGACCATGGTGGTCTGGTAATCCTTGAAGTAGTCGTACACGCCTTCCAGATCCTTGCCGGCGCTGGCGGGCGCGGCGATCGGGGCGATGTCGATGATGGTCTGGTAGGCCGGCGTCTGGTCGGCGGGGATGCCATTGTCGGTCAGCAGCGCGGCCCAGCGGTCGGTGGTGTTCGAGCGCAGGTAATCCTGGGCCTGGGTCAGCGAGTAATCCGGCGGGAAGTGTAGCAGCTCGACACTCTTGCGGTTTTCCAGGGCCATGCCCAGTGGCAGGAACAGATACCAGCTGTACGCCCATTTGCCGTCGGCATTGAGTTTGCTGGCGCCGTTGTAGGCCAGGTCACCGGCGTCCAGCAGTGCGGTCAGCGGTTTGTCGTAGCCCTTCGGTACGCCGCTGATTTCGGCGTAGAGCTGATCGTTGTCGTTTTTCACCAGCACTTTGGCGTTGGTGTAGCCGTCGCGCTGCACGCTCTGGCTCAGGTAATGGGCGACGGTCTGCTCCAGCGTCCAGTTGCGAAAGCAGATCACGCTGCAATTGTTGGGGTAGGCAAAGAGGCGGGTGACGCGTTCGGTGCTGCCCAGTTTCAGGTCGACATCGGCGTGGGCGGCGGCGCTCAACGTGAGCGCCGCGAGGGTGAGGCCTGCGAGTTTCAACATGCTCAGATCCTTTTCAGCGAGGGTAAAACCTTGGTGGAGGGCAATCCGGCCCGCGTCTAGCCTAGCCGGGGAACAGGTGTTTCAGCGAATAACCAAGCTGACTGGCAAGAATCACGCCGGTCATGACCACTAGAAACAACAGTTGCAGCGGGCTGAAGTGCGCCCAGTGCAGGGCGGTCAGCCAAGGGTGTTTGTCACTGAATTCCGGGTCGAGCGTACCGATGCGCCGCTTGTGCCAGAGCCCGATCAGAATCACTCCGATATAGGTGAAGGCCCCCAGGCCGCCGAGCATCACCGAGAACAGCAGGATCATGACGGCCTGCGGTACGCCATGGCGCAGCACGAGCCAGCGGGTGTCAGGGTTCCATCGGCGTGGAATGATCCTTTCGGTCAACCACAGATCCTGAACGATCAAGTGGGCGCTGATCAGAAACCAATAACTCAAGCCGATCCGGAAAAACCAGACAGGAACGCAGGCGAAGGCCAGCGGGATGACAATGCTCATTGCCGTGGTCTTGTGCTCGGCGGGCAGGTAGAACAGCCACAGCGCCAGCGCGATCGCCGCCCATGACCGCAACCAGGTTTCGGCGGCGATGTAGCGCGGCAGAAACCGTCGCCAGTAGAAGACGTCGGCGTACGGAAGACGGGCGAGCAGGTCAGGGAAACGCCACTTGAGGGTTTCCGACAACTGCTGGCAGGCCTGCCAGTCAGCCGGAATGAAGCGGTCGGTCATGTCTTTGTGTTGCCGCGGCTTCATCGGGCTGATCAGCATCCGTGCGGCCAGCGCATCGGGCGTCCCGTTGCGTTGATCTTCGGCTCGGGCGCAAAGAGTGTCGTAGAGGCTTTCCTGATTGCAGCGCTCGATCATCTCCTGCCAGAGCCAGTCCGGTTGCGGATGAATGCCCTTGGTGTCGTCCCAGCCAAACAACTGGGAAACGCGGTCGAACAGCGGCACGCTCCACTCTGTGTCCTGCAGCAGTTGCAGAACGATCTGCTGCCAGTGTTCCCGACGGTCGAACACCTGGAGCCAGGGTTGGGCCGTGTAAGTCTTGAGCAGCGCGAGAAATTCACGCTCGCTTTGCGAGGCGAGCAGCGTTTCCAGCGATTGCCGGTAATCGGCCAGCAGCTCGTTGGCGAGAATGCTGCGCTGCCCGTCGCCGATGACGATTTCCTGCCACGGGCCCAGCCAACCCAGGTGCTGTACCGCCCAGCGGGCAATCGAAAGGCGCAGGGCGGGCTGCTCGAAGGACAATGTCAGCAACAGTTCCTGGAACGCTTGCGCACAATCCTGCTGGCGCGCTTGCTCCCAGCGCTGGTCCAGGTTGGTGTCCGAGAGGCCGTTCAGCAATTGCGATGCGGCTTCAATGGCCGGGTCGGCAGTCGGCTGCTCGGGTTCCAGGTTAAGCGGCTCCGGATTCAGGGGCTGTACCCGCAAGGTCTGCGACTCGAGCGGTGCTTCGGGCGCGGCAGGGGTCACCGGTTCGAATAGCGCCGCAGGGTAGTCCCACGCATCGGTCCCGGTCTTCTGCAGCGGCTGGGCCATGGACTGCTCTTGTACCGCCAGCGCGGCGATCCCCGGGGCCAGCATGACGTCGCCGTGCTCCTCGGTCTCTTCGTTATCAAGGCGCCACTGGGCAATCGACAATGCGCGCTCATAAGCCTCGCGCAGGCGCTGGAAGCCTGCGGCATCCTCATCGGGCCGGAAGACTTTCAGCAGACGCGCGTAACTGCGCTTGATATCACGCAGCCCGGCGTCTTCGGGCAGTTGCAGGACAGACCAGCATTCCATGTCGTGCTTCCTTACTGCCAGGGGCTGCGGTCGAGCGCGCTCAACTGCTTGCTCAGTTCGGTACGGGTTTCGCGGATCTGCCGCTCGTCCTGGGAATCCAGCGCCTGCTGGAATTGCTTGGCCCAGTAGCCAATCTGATCGCGCAGGTCGCCCAGGCTTTCCTGATACAGGCGTTCCAGCCGTGCGCTGAGCAGGGTGTTCACTTGCTGCTCGCGCGGATGGATCTTCAGTTGCGCCAGGGCTTGCAGACGCTGCTGGATTTCCTCGGGCGTCAGCACGCCGGGGTTGTTTTCGATGACTAGCGAGTGTTGCTGACCGGTCAGGGGAATGCTGACCTGGGCTTCGAGCAAACCGTTGTTATCGTAAGTGAAGCGCACATCCAGCTCGACTTCGCCGGCCTTGCGCTTGGGCACCTTGATGTCCAGTTGGCCGAGCGCCACGTTGTCTTTGACCAGACGGCTTTCGCCCTGAAAGATTTTGACGACGACCTGTTCCTGATTGTCGTGAAGGGTCTGCACGGTTTTCACCCGGCTGACCGGGACGATGCTGTTGCGCTCGATGATCGGCAGGTAATGACCGCTTTCATACTGGCGACCGACCTGCGTAGAGGTCTCGATCCCCAGGGTGTAGGAGCAGACATCGGTGAGCACCACTTCTTCCAGCGCGGCCGAACGGGCCTTGAGCGCTGCCTGAATCGCCGCGCCCTGAGCGACCACTTGATCCGGATCGAGGCTGATCGACGGGAAGCGGCCGAACAGTCCGGCGGCGAGCTTGCGCACCAGTGGCATGCGGGTGGTGCCGCCGACCAGCAGGATTTCATCGAGATCGCTGACGCGGATGCGTGCGTCGCGCAGGGCCCGTTCGATCGGCGCGCGCAGGCGTTCGAGCAGCGGCATGTACAGCGTCGCCATTTGCGCCTGGGTGATGGTCTGGGTCCATTGCTTCTCGCCGACCTGCACTCTGAATTCGGCGCTGGCGTCCTGGCCCAGTGCACGGCGTACACGTTCTGCCTCGCGGCGCAGCGGCTGGAGGATGGTGGAACGCTCGGGGAAGTCCGACACGTTGCGATGCTGATCGATAAAGTGCTCGAGCAGCACGTTGTCGAAGTCCTCGCCGCCGAGGAAGTTGTCACCGGCGCTGGCGCGCACTTCCATGACACCCTCGAAGAGTTCGAGAATCGACACGTCGAACGTACCGCCGCCCAGGTCGAACACCAGGAACGAAGTTTCCTTGTCCCGTTGATGCAAACCATAGGCGAGTGCGGCGGCGGTGGGTTCGTTGATCAGTTTTTCGACTTTCAGGCCCGCCAGCTCACCGGCGATGCGCGTGGCCTTGCGCTGGGCGTCGCTGAAATAGGCCGGAACGCTGATCACGGCTTCCGTGACGGCTTGGCCGTAGGTGCGCTCGACGTCTTCTTTCAGGCTCTTGAGTACCAGCGCCGACAGCTCTTCAGGACGGAATTTTTTATCCCCGAGGTAGACCTCCGTCGCGCTGCCCATATGGCGCTTGAACAGCGATGCGGTCAGGCGCGGATGAGTGTGCAGGCGTTCGCGGGCAGCTTGCCCGACCAGAATCCGGCCCTGATCGTCAAGGCCCACCACGCTGGGTGTCAGGAACTGGCCCAGGGCATTGGGCACCAACTCAGTGGCATCGCCCTGCCATACGGCAACAAGGCTATTGGTGGTTCCCAGGTCAATCCCGACGATCATTGCAACGAACTCCCTTTGCGCTCAGACAAAAAATGAAACAGATATTGGGCGCGCAAGAATATTACCGAGGCAGTGGCGCGGTAAAGAAAGATGATGGCTCTGAGCCATTATTTGCGACAGGCAACCGCAGAAAGGATCGTTCGGGTCGCTTTTTGTCGAAGGGGTCGAAGGGAAAGACAGGGCGCCGGAGCCGGCGCCCTGTCGTCATCGATTAAGGCATGACGGGCGGCAGATACGAAAGCGTCGTACCCAGCGCCCACAGCAGCACCAGCACCAACGGCGTGTGCACCAGCAATTGCACGAACGAGAATCCGATCAGATCCCGTGCCTTCAACCCAAGCACGCCCAGCAGCGGCAGCATGTAGAACGGATTGATCAGGTTCGGCAGGGCTTCGGCGGCGTTGTAGATCTGCACCGCCCAGCCGAGGTGATAGTTGAGATCGTTGGCCACCTGCATCACGTACGGCGCCTCGATGATCCACTTGCCGCCGCCGGACGGAATGAAGAAACCGAGAATCGCCGAGTACACACCCATCAACAGCGCATAGGTGTCATGGGAGGCGATGCTGACGAAGAACGTCGAGATGTGATGGGCCAGGGTCTGGGCGTCGGTGCCCTTGACCGTGGTCATCAGCGCGGCAATCGAGCCATACAGCGGGAACTGGATCAGCACCCCGGTGGTGGTCGGCACGGCGCGCGCCACCGCGTCGAGGAAGCTGCGCGGGCGCCAGTGCAGCAACGCGCCGAGCATGATGAACAGGAAGTTGTAGGTGTTGAGCCCGGAAATCGCGGTGATCGCCGGTTTGGTCGAAAACTCGTGGAACAGCCATCCGGCCGCCAGCAGCACCAGCAGGATGATCAGCAACGGGCTGTGTTCCAGCCATTCGCCTGGGCGGGTGCGCGGTTGCAGCGGCGGCAGGTTGAAGGCCGGGTCGATGCCGCAGGCCTTGGCATCACGCGCCGAGTTCGGGCCGGGTGCGGTGGCGTAGGCGATGATGATCGAAATCACGATCAGCGCCAGCAGCATCACGCCCGATTGCCAGAGGAAAATCGTTTGGGTGAACGGAATCACCCCGGTGATCGACAGGATCGACGGTGGCAGGCTGGCGGGGTTGGCCTGCAACTGCGCGGCAGATGACGACAGGCCCAAAGCCCACACGGCGCCGAGGCCAAGGTAGGCGGCGGCGCCGGCGGCTCGGTAGTCCATTTTCAGATCGGCGCGGCGGGCGAGGGCACGAACCAGCAGACCGCCGAACACCAGCGACAGTCCCCAGTTGAGCAAGGACGCGACCATCGAGATCAGCGCGACCCAGGCCACGGCCGAACGTCCGTTTTTCGGGATCCGCGCCAGGCGATCGATCAGTTTTACTGCGGGCGGCGAACTGGCTACGACATAACCGCCGATCACCACGAAAGCCATCTGCATGGTGAACGGGATCAGGCTCCAGAACCCGTCCCCGAACGCCATGGCGGCGTCGGTGGGTTTTGCGCCCATGGCCAGGGTCGCCAGGGCGACGATGATCACCGCCAGCGCGGCGAACACCCAGGAGTCGGGAAACCAGCGTTCGGCAAAACTTGAACAGCGCAAGGCAAAGCGCGCAGAGCGGCTATCTTCGATATCAACGGCCACGGGAGTACCTCGGATTTTTATGTTTATTGTGGTCTTCAGGGCCTGGACGGCCCGTCTGGACAGGTGCCAACAGTAAATCAACGGCAGATTTTTGTGAGCGTGTTCTGCAGCAATCAGGACTATGGTCTAACGGGTTGTCCGGCGGCCCGTTTGCGTAGACCATGAGCGCCTTGGTTTTTGCCTGCCAGAGTTCTTTGCCATGACTGCCCAATCCTCAGCCCGCCCGGCGCCGTTCAGCCGTTCCGACTACAAAACCCTCGGCCTTGCAGCCTTGGGCGGGGCGCTGGAGATCTACGATTTCATCATTTTCGTGTTCTTCGCCCTGACCCTCAGCCAGCTGTTCTTCCCGCCGGAAATGCCCGAGTGGCTGCGTCTGCTGCAAAGCTTCGGGATCTTCGTCACCGGCTATCTGGCGCGCCCGCTGGGCGGGATCCTGATGGCGCATTTCGCTGACCGGTTGGGGCGCAAGAAAGTCTTCAGCCTGAGCATCCTGATGATGGCGCTGCCGTGCCTGCTGATCGGGATCATGCCGACCTACGCCCAGATCGGCTATTTCGCACCGCTATTGCTGCTGGCGCTGCGCATCCTGCAAGGCGCGGCGGTGGGCGGTGAAGTGCCGAGTGCCTGGGTGTTCGTGGCCGAGCACGCGCCGGCCGGTCACCGTGGTTATGCCTTGGGCTTTCTGCAGGCCGGGCTGACCTTCGGTTACCTGATCGGCGCGTTGACCGCGACCTTCCTGGCGCAAGTGTTCACCCCGGCCGAAGTGCTGGATTTCGCGTGGCGTTATCCGTTCCTGCTCGGCGGTGTGTTTGGCGTGATCGGCGTCTGGCTGCGCCGCTGGCTGAGCGAAACCCCGGTGTTCATGGCCATGGAGGCGCAACGCGAGGCGCGGGTCGAACTCCCGCTGCGCACCGTGCTACGCGATCATCGCCTGGCCATGTTGCCGGCGATGCTGCTGACCTGTGTACTGACCTCGGCGGTGGTGGTGTTCGTGGTCATCACCCCGACCATGATGCAGAAGACCTTCGGCATGACTGCCGGTCACACCTTCGCGTTGAGCGCGCTGGGCATTGTTTTCCTGAACATCGGCTGCGTGATCGCCGGACGGCTGGTTGATCGCATCGGCGCCTGGCGCACGGTCATGCTCTACAGCCTGCTGCTGCCACTGGGGATCGGCCTGCTTTACACCTGCCTGATCAGCGGCGGGGACTGGATCGGTCTGGCCTACGCCATCGCCGGGCTGTGCTGTGGCGTGGTCGGTGCGGTGCCGTCGGTGATGGTCAGCCTGTTCCCGGCGCGGATCCGCGTTTCCGGGATCTCCTTCACCTACAACATTGCCTACGCCGCCTGGGCCAGTGTCACGCCGTTGCTGCTGATCGGTCTGATGCCATGGAGCCCGTGGATCTGCGTGATGTTTTGCGCGGTGATGGGCGCGGTGGGCGTTGTCAGTGCAGCGTATTTCGGCTCGCGGATGCCGCGCGCGGAACCGTGTCCGGTGGCCGGCACCGCCTGAGTTGTCGAGGCTTAACTATTTTTGTAGGACAAGCCTCGCGCGCTCTTCAGAAAAGATTTCCAAGGCCGATGGCTAGGCTGCATACCCGCTATCCATCCAGTCCATCGGTGCTTTCCCATGTTCAACAAACGCCTGAAGCAAGAGCTGGCGGCTCTTCGTGAAGAACTCTCCAGCCTTCTGCAAGTGAAGGAGAGCCTGGAAAGCGAGATGCTGGTGCTCACCCTTGAGCCCGACGGACGGATTCAGTCAGTCAACCAGAACTTCCTCAACGAAATGCTCTACAAGAGCCACGACCTGATCGGCCGCGCCATCGAAGACATCGTGCCGGCCCATGTGAAGTCGGACGAGTTTCATCACCGCTTCAAGGCCGCTCTGACCCGTGGTGAACATTTCGCCGGCGCTGTGCGCCTTTCTCGCGGCAACGGCGACGAAGCCTGGTTGCGCTCGATCGTGCAGCCGGTTCGCGCGTCGGATGGCCGGATCAAGCATTTCTCGATTTTCTCCAGCGACCTGACCCGCACCATCGAGGCCTCCCGCGAACACGAAAACCTGATCGGCGCGTTGGTACGTTCGACCGCCGTGATCGAGTTCGACCTCAGCGGAAACGTGCTGAATGCCAACGAACGGTTCCTGCAGGGCATGGGTTACAGCCTGGCGCAGATCAAGGGCAAACATCACCGCCAGTTCTGCGAGCCGGAGGAGTACAACAGCGCCGAGTACCAGAACTTCTGGCGTCGCCTGAATAACGGCGAATTCGTTGCCGGCCGTTTCAAGCGGGTCGACAGCCATGGTCGTGTCGTCTGGCTGGAAGCCTCCTATAACCCGGTGCTCGACGCCAACGAAAAACTCTACAAAGTGGTGAAGTTCGCCACGGTGATCACCGATCAGGTCAATCAGGAGCAGGCCGTCGCCGACGCCGCCAATATCGCCTACAGTACGTCCCTGCAAACTGACAGCACCGCCCAGCGCGGCACCCGTGTGGTGACCGAAGCGGTCAACGTGATGCGCGATCTGTCGAAGCACATGCAGACCGCCGGCGAAGGTATCGAGGCGCTGAACGAGCAATCCCAAGTGATCGGCACCATCGTCAAGACCATCAGCGGCATTGCCGAACAGACCAACCTGCTGGCGCTCAACGCGGCCATCGAAGCCGCTCGCGCCGGTGAGCAAGGTCGGGGATTCGCGGTGGTGGCCGACGAAGTGCGGCAACTGGCCTCGCGCACCAGCCAGGCGACCGAGGAAATCGTCGGTGTGGTGCGCCAGAACCAGGACATGGCGCGCAACGCCGTGGCCCTGATGACCGACGGTAAACAACAGGCCGAACAAGGTCTGGCGCTGGCGGCGGAGGCCGGTACGGTGATCGTCGAGATCCAGGACGGCGCGCAGAAAGTGGTGGATGCAGTCGGCCAGTTCGCCAACCAGCTCTCCAGCTGATGCCTGCCAGGGGAAGGGATGGTCGACGGCCATCCCTTCGTTGTTTTTATCCCGCTACAATCGGCTCTTTTTCCCGGAGCAGATCCCATGAGCGAGTCCTTCCGTCGCCCGGTTCCCCTGAACAAAGCCTACCGCCTGCTCAATCATGGGCCGACCGTGCTGGTCAGCGCCGCCCATGACGGGCAGCGCAACATCATGGCTGCTGCGTGGGCCATGCCGCTGGATTTCGAACCGCCGAAAGTCGCGGTGGTCCTCGACAAATCCACCTGGACCCGGCAACTGCTCGAGGCGTCGGGGACCTTTGTTCTGAACGTTCCTTGTGTGCATCAGGCCGATATTGTGCAGACTGTCGGTTCGACCTCGGGCCTGGAAATCAATCGCGATCAAGGTCAGGACAAGTTCCAGGCTTATGGCCTGCCGACTTTCGCTGCTGAACAGGTCGAGGCACCGATGCTGGACGGTTGCGTGGCCTGGCTCGAATGCCGGTTGCTGCCGGAGCCGCGCAATCACGAGCAATACGATCTGTTCCTGGCCGAGGTGATCGCGGCGCAGGCTGATTCGCGGGTGTTCAGCGATGGACGCTGGCATTTCGAAGGGCATGACGGCCTGCGCACGCTGCACCATGTGGCCGGTGGACATTTCCTGACAATTGGCGATCCGGTGGATGGCAAGATGCTCGAGGTTTGAGCGCCGCTGAATGACAAGTCAGGGCCGGATGTTGCAATACAAAAAAGGCTTACCTCTCGGTAAGCCTTTTTCAGTTGGCAGCGTTGATTCAATCCCCCAACGCTACTCCTTCGCGCCGAGGATCTGCCCCACCTGACAGCGTTGCCTTCCCCGCAGCATCCTTGACCCGCACGATGGCCTGGGTGCCGCTGGTCATGTCGATTTCGCTGACCGTGTGGCCCTTGTCCTTGAGTGCCTGGATCAGCGTCGGGCTGAACTGGCCCTGTTCCAGTTCAGTGGGGCCGTTGCGGCTGCCGAAGTTGGGCAGGCTGATGGCGCTTTGCGGGTCGAGGTTCCAGTCGAGCAGGCCGACGGTGGTTTTGGCCACGTATTCGATGATCTGCGAACCGCCCGGAGAGCCGACGGTGGCGACGAACTCGCCGCTGTTGCGGTCGAAGATCAGGGTCGGCGCCATCGACGAGCGTGGGCGTTTGCCGGGCTCGACGCGGTTGGCGACTTTCTGTCCGTTCTCTTCCGGGATGAACGAGAAATCGGTCATCTGGTTGTTGAGGAGGAAGCCCTGAACCATCAGGTGCGAGCCGAACGCCGCTTCGATGGTGGTGGTCATCGACACGGCGCCACCGAAGTCATCCACGGCCACCACTTGCGAGGTGGAAATGCGCAGCGGCGAGCGATCCGGCGCATAGGCAACCTGCACGCCCGGCGGTGTGCCGGGTTTGGCGCTGCCCATGCTGCGTTCGCCGATCAGGCTGGCGCGGCTGGCCAGGTAACCCGGATCGACCAGGCCTTTGACCGGTACCGGCACGAAGTCGGTATCGGCTACGTATTGCGCGCGGTCGGCGTAGGCCAGACGCTCGGCTTCGGCGATCAGGTGCACGGCTTGCGGTGCAGGTTCGATGCCGGCGGGTTTATCGGTCTGCACAGGCTTGAGCGGCGTCAGGGCCAGACGCGGATCGCGGGTTTCCAGCGCCTGCAAGGTGCCGAGAATCTGCGCCACTGCAATCCCGCCCGATGAAGGCGGCGGCATTCCGCACACCTGCCAGCGTTTGTAGTCGGTGCACAGGGGCGCGCGCTCCTTGGCCTGATAGTGCTGAAGGTCGTCCAGCGACAGGCTGCCGGGGTTGGGGTGGCCCTGAACCTTGGCCACGATCTCTTCGGCGATCGGGCCTTTGTACAGGGTGTCTGCGCCTTCGTTGGCGATGCGCTTGAGCACGGCGGCCAGCGCCGGGTTCTGCAAGCGAGTGCCGACGGCTTTGACGCTGCCGTCGCTGTTCAGAAAGTACTTGGCCATGTCTGGCGAGCGGCGTATCTCCGGATCGGATTCCAGCAGCGAATGCAGGCGCGGGGAGATTGCAAAACCCTGCTCGGCGAGTTTGATCGCCGGTTCGAACAGCTTGGCCCACGGCAAGCGGCCGTGTTTTTTGTGCGCCAGTTCCAGCGCTCGCATCACGCCCGGCGTGCCGACGGAGCGCCCGCCGATCTGCGCCTGCGGGAACGGCATCGGTTTGCCGTCAGCCTGTAGAAACAGCTTCTCGGTCGCGCCGGCCGGTGCGGTTTCGCGGCCGTCATAGGTGCGCACTTGCTTGCCATCCCACAGCACGATCATCGCGCCGCCGCCGATCCCGGAGGATTGCGGCTCGACCAGGGTCAACACGGCTTGCATCGCTATAGCGGCGTCGATGGCGGAACCACCCTGACGCAACATCTCGCGACCGGCTTCGGCGGCCAGCGGATTGGCAGCGGCGGCCATGTGCTTCTCGGCGTGGCTGGCTTGCAGGCCAGTGCGGTAGCCAGAGGCGGCTTCCGGTGCCAGCGGCAGGGTCGAGGAGGGCGGTGCGTTGCAGGCGGTCAGGGCGATGGCGCTGATGATCAGCGTCAGAGCGGGCAGGCGAAAACGGTTCAGGGGCAGGGCTGGAAACACGCGGGGCTCTCCGTCCGTGGGATAAAAGTCTGAGGGACTGTATCGGCCGACCGTGCAGGACGCAAACCATCGGTGCGTTTGTCCTTCATGCCTTGACGAATTTTCTGTAGGGTCAGAGCCAATAGTGAAGCCAGAACAATCAACAAGAGGCCGCCATGCACAACGCATTTCCGACACAGCCCAGCTATCGCGAACAGCGCGAACGCTTTCTTGCTGCCGCGAAGGTGGCGGGTGCCACGCTCTCTTCGTACGCGCATCCGCTCAATGGGCCGTTTGGCGAGTCTTTGAGTACCGATGTCGCGGTGCTGGGGGATCCAGCGGCGAAACGGCGCCTGGTGGCGCTCAGCGGCACCCACGGTGTTGAGGGTTATTACGGCTCGGAGTGCCAGATCGACTGGCTGACGCATTTCACGCCGGAGTCGCTGCCGAAGGATGTTGCGGTGGTGATGGTTCACCTGATCAACCCGTGGGGCACGGCGTGGCTGCGGCGGGTCAATGAAGACAACGTAGACCTCAACCGCAATCACTTGGATTTCAACCGACCGCTTCCGGACAACCGTGCTTACGCCGCGCTCCATGAAATCTACGCCTGCACCGATTTGAACGGCGCCGAGCGGCAAAAGGCTGATGCCTTGCTCGATGCGCAAATTGCCGATCATGGCTGGCCGGCCGTCATGTCGATTGTCGAGGGCGGGCAGCACAGTCATCCCGACGGATTGTTCTTTGGCGGACTCGCACCAAGCTGGTCGAATCGCACGCTGCACTCAATCATCGAGAGTCATCTGGCCGGTGCTGAAACCGTGATGTGTTTCGACCTGCACACCGGCGCCGGTGAGTACGGGCATCCGATGCTGCTGACGATAACCCAAGCGCCGTATCCGGCACTGGCCCAAGCGCAATCGATTTACGGCCCGTGGCTCTACACGCTGCACACCGGCGCCGAAACCTTGAGTGATACCGGCGTTGCAGCAACCGCAACCGGGTACACCTCGCAGGCGTTGCTCAACGCGTTGCCGAATGTGCAGCTGATGCCGTTCGTGATCGAGTGCGGGACTTATCCGGGGCCGGACGTGCATCGTTACCTGCGCGACGATCACTGGCTGCATCTGCACGGCGATCCGCTGGATGCGACGGGGAGGGCGATCAAGTTGAATCTGCTGGAGCAGTTTTATCCGGCGGATCCGGACTGGCGGGCGATTGTCGGGTTACGCACGCGGCAGATCTGGGCGAAGGGGCTCAGGGCGTTAGGGGGCGAGGCATAAACAAACGGCTTGCCTTTCGGTAAGCCGTTTTGACCACTTAGCGATACGCTGCCGTTTGGAGTCTCGATGCCAGATTGTTACTGCTTGAAACCTGGCAGGCCGTTGGCAGCACGCCACTCTTTCACAGTTTTCGTGATGCCTTCAGGAGTGCATTGAGCATCATTCTCAGGCCAATAGATCAAGTCAGTACCTGCGGGATGTTCGGCCAGTTCACAAAAGTTATCCAGCATGTCTGCCAGTACAGTCTCTGGCGTGCCATTCCTGTTAGAGGTGAATATTTCTTGCAGCAGTTCTATAAACTGCTCTTCAGTGTAGCCAGTAATTTTATTTGACATGGGAGTTGACCCGGTGAATGTCCAAGTGATTTGCAGGTGTGGTGACACGTAAATTGTCGACGTCATACACAGATCCACCTTTCGACACCCATTCAACGTGATGCAGTTCGAATGTTTTCCTTTTCCCGGCTGCATCGTTGTACCTGGCGTGAGGCGCTCCGCCGTTTTGCATCAATGCAATGTTCTCCGGTTTAAACTGCTCAACCAATTCTGGATCATTGGCCACCTCCTCCCAAAACGCCTCCCTGAATTTGTCGAAACTTGAAAACTCCCGCCCTCTGAGCCTGTTTGCTATTCGCGTGGGAATAGGCACACCAATCCCCGTTCCAGCTCCCGCCAGCCAAATCCCGGAAACATCCTCCCCAACCCCCGTCACCGTCCCAGGCGTCAATCTCGCCGGTTTCGAAAACACCACATACAACGACTTCAGCCCGGTCTCCGCCGGGAACACCAGAATACAATCCTCGGCGGTGATGTCTTCGCCGGGCAGGATTTCAATCTGGCTGTCGGTGTTCGCGGCGATCGGGTGGACGAGGATCGTGCTCAGTGCTTCGCCGTGCTCCGGATAAACCAGCGGCGGCATCGCTCCCAGCGGCCCACGTTGCGGCGTCCACAGAATGGTGATGCCGTTGAGTTTGGCCTCCATGGAGGTCCTGTCGCTGTTCCACTCGACTTTTACGGTGCGCACCGAGTCGTCGCCCGAGGCTCCGGTGTGGATGCCATAAACCTGCATGACGCCTTCGGCATCGCGTCGGAACTGGAAGCGCACGCGAGTGGTGGCGCGGCTTATGCTGCGCAACTGCTCGTCGGTATGAAGCGTGCCGTCGCCCATTCGGGTCGGGAGCATCCCGAGGATAAACACGCTGGCCGGGCCTCCCGCACCGCGGATTGCCCAATTAAGGCGCTGCTGCAGGACTCCACCACCGGCCATGCGCCCCAGCGCCAGATCGGCGCCAATAGCCTTCGCTACGGCGTGACTGGCAGCGGGAATGCGCATGGCGCCTGCCACCATGACTTTGCCGAAGTGAGAGGCGGGCTCAGGTGTAGTGCCGGCATCCGTCCGGCACCAGTTGCCCGGCGCGCAGGACTTGGCAAAAACCAGATCGTCGCGAGGCTTTGGCGATGGCCATTCGTCTGTCCGGATATAAACGGGTTCTGGTGGCGGGGGTGGAATCCATCCGGTCCATGTCGCGTTTTCGCTCGGGCGTTTTCGACGCCACTCATCGTCGAAAAGGAATTTGTTCAAGTCCATGACCACTCCCTGTCTGTCCGGGAATCGAGACAGGGGAGCGTGTCGGTCAATCGGGATGGCGATCAAATCGACTGGCGCAGATGCAGGTGCCTGGACGAACGAAAAATCCTCTTAGTACGCCTTTCGCACCCGGTTCCTACGGAATCTGGCTGATCTGCAGAGGAGGCCACTTTTCTCGAGGCATAAAAAAACGGCCTATCTTTTGGTAAGCCGTTTTTAATACTTAGTAGTGTGAAGTCATTTCAGTGATTGACCATGAATCTTCACTTCTTGAATCCTGGCAGTCCGTTTGCTTCATGCCATGTCGCGATTGTACGGGCTATGCCAGAGGACGACGTGTCAGCACCTGGCTCAGGGTAGTAGATAAGATCCATCTTGCTCGGATGCCCAACGATCTTGTTGAAGTGCAGCAATAGAATATCTGCACGGTCATCTGTAGGTGCCTTGTCTTCCTTTCTGATCTCGTCAATGAACTCAACGAAGTCTTGTTCGGTGTAATCAGAAAAGTTGTTTTTGATGAAAGGGTCGCTCATGCAGTTACCTCAATCCTGGTGTACTTCGACGTGATTTTTGGGGGTGTGGACTCTGAGGTTGTCAACGTTATAGACCTCGCCGCCTTGAGATATCAGTTCCACATGATGAATTTCGTGAGAGATTCTTTTACCAGCCGCATCAGCTAATCGGGCGCGAGGCGCCTTTCCGTTGCGCATACGCTCCAAGCTATCTTCGCTGAGTTGCCCGGCTAGCCTGGTATCTTTTGATGCTTCGGCCCAGAAGGCGCGCCTGAATGAATCAAAGCTGGAATATTCACGCCCTCTTAGCGAATCGGCAATGCTGGTTGGGATTGGCGCACCAGATCCCCCCCGGGCATGGTCAAGCCATACACCGGAAACATCCTCCCCAACCCCCGTCACCGTCCCAGGCGTCAATCTCGCCGGTTTCGAAAACACCACATACAACGACTTCAGCCCGGTCTCCGCCGGGAACACCAGAATACAATCCTCGGCGGTGATGTCTTCGCCGGGCAGGATTTCAATCTGGCTGTCGGTGTTCGCGGCGATCGGGTGGACGAGGATCGTGCTCAGTGCTTCGCCGTGCTCCGGATGAACCAGCGGCGGCATCGATCCCAGCGGCCCGCGTTGCGGCGTCCACAGAATGGTGATGCCGTTGAGTTTGGCCTCCATGGCGGTCTTGTCGCTGTTCCACTCGACTTTTACGGTGCGCACCGAGTCGTCGCCCGAGGCTCCGGTGTGGATGCCGTAAACCTGCATGACGCCTTCGGCATCGCGTCGGAACTGGAAGCGCACGCGAGTGGTGGCGCGGCTCATGCTGCGTAGCTGTTCATCAGTGTGAAGCGTGTCGTCGCCCATTCGGGTCGGAAGCATCCCGAGGATAAACACGCTGGCCGGGCCTCCCGCACCGCGGATTGCCCAATTAAGGCGCTGCTGCAGGATTCCACCACCGGCCATGCGCCCCAACGCCAGATCGGCGCCGATGGCCTTCGCTACGGCGTGACTGGCAGCGGGAATGCGCAGGGCGCCTGCCACCATGACTTTGCCGAAGTGAGAGGCGGGCTCAGGTGTAGTGCCGGCATCCGTCCGGCACCAGTTGCCCGGCGCGCAGGACTTGGCAAAAACCACATCGTCGCGAGGCTTTGGCGATGGCCATTCGTCTGTCCGGATATAAACGGGTTCTGGTGGCGGGGGTGGAATCCATCCGGTCCATGTCGCGTTTTCGCTCGGGCGTTTTCGACGCCACTCCTCGTCGAAAAGGAATTTGTTCAGGTCCATGACCACTCCCTGTCTGTCCTGGAATCGAGACAGGGGAGCGTGTCGGTCAATCGGGATGGCGATCAAATCGACTTGCCGGGATGCAGAGGCCTGATCGAACGAATAATCCTCTTCGTACGCTTTTCGCACCGGGTTCCTACAGAATCAGACCGATCCAGCGGGGAGGGCACTTTTCTCGAGGCATAAAAAAACGGCCTACCTTTCGGTAAGCCGTTTTTAGTACTTGGTGGCTACACAGGGACTTGAACCCCGGACCCCAGCATTATGAATGCTATGCTCTAACCAACTGAGCTATGTAGCCAAGTGGCGCGCATTATTCCCCTGAAATGGAAAAGCGTCAAGCGTAAATTCAAAATATTTCTTCTTATTTTCAACCGCTTATCCTCCCGCGCCGAAAAAAGGCGCGGGAGGGGCATTCAACGCAGCTGAAATCTTCCGGTGTTGGCACTCAAGGCATGGCTGCCCTGGCTCAAGGTGTCCGCCGCGAGATTCACGGCACGCGCGCCTTCGAGCAGGCGAACCGCCGCCTGATCCACCTGCTGGATATTGCCGCTGACCTCATCGGCGGTGTTCGCCTGTTCTTCGACCGCCGTGGCGATCTGGGCGAGGGTGTCGGTGACGCTCTGCACGGCGCTGGCGATTTCCCCCAGGCGTTCGCCAAGTCCCGTGACCGCTTCCGCGTCCGATTGCGCCTGGCCGCACGCAGCCTCCATCAGGCTCACGGCTTCATTGACCGTATTGCGCAGGCTGTCGACCGTACCGGCGATCTGCGCCGTGGATGATTGCGTACGTTGCGACAGGCTGCGCACCTCATCGGCCACCACGGCAAAGCCACGACCTTGTTCACCCGCGCGAGCGGCCTCGATAGCGGCGTTGAGTGCGAGCAGGTTGGTCTGCTCGGCGACGCCACGGATGGTGTCGACCACCAATTGAATCTGCTGCCCTTGCTCGCTGACCCGGCCGAGCGCTGCGGCAGTTTCGTTCAGGCGCTGATTGAGCTGTTGAATGCTCGCCGTGGTGCGCTGACTGTCACGGCTGCTGTCGGCAGCGATGCGCCGGGTGTGCTGGGCGCTGCCGGAAGCCTGTTCGCAACTCTGCGCCACGCCTTGGGACGTCGCTGCCAGTTGCGTGGCTGCGGCGGCGATCTGGCTGATCTGCAATTGCTGCGCTTCGACTTCGCTGAGAGCGCCGCTGGAGTGATCATTAAGGCTGCGCACCGCGTTGCTCAGTTGCGAAGTCTCGTGATCGACACCCAGCAGGCTGTTGCGCAATTGCACCACGGCCACGTTGAGCGCGGTGCTGATCGACGCCAGTTCATCACGGCCCACGACTGGCACTTGCAGGCTCAGATTGCCGTCACGCAGGGCCTCGGCCAGCAGCGTGATGCCACTGGCGCTGCGGCGGATCGAGGCTTGCAGGCAGACGAACAGGTACAGCGCCGCCAGCAACAGAAAACCGAAGACCGCCGCGACAACGATGAACTGACGAATCGCCGACCCATGGTAGTCATCCAGCCTCTGATCCAGCGACACCAGCGATTGCTGGCGCAACGTGGCGAGGTTGCCGAGCAGGGCGTCGAGAGTGCGCTCGAACTCTTCCGGCTTGAGGTTGATGCTGCCGCCGAACACGCCGTCATCCAGCACTTTGAGACCGGCATCCAGTTGCTTGAGGCTGTCGTGATATTGCCCGGCCCAGCCTTGCAGAGCGCTCGGTAGACGCGCTTCGAGCAGGCCGGCAGTTTTTACAAGCTGCTCGCGGGCATCGCCGATGCGGCTGCGCAGGTCACGCAGTTGCAGACGGCTTTGCAGGGTGAACTGGCCGGAAACCACGGACGCCTGGCCGACGGCTGCCAGTCGGCCGACCCGCTCGATCAGGTCCGGTGCGTGCTGGGTGGAAATCTGTGTCAGCAGATAGGTTTCCAGCCACGGCGCGAGGATCAGGCGATTGTCCATCGCGATTTGTTCGCGCAACGCTTGCAGGGCGCTGAGCGCATTGGTGAAACGGTCGTAACCATCCGGCCACCAGCCGACACCGGAAAGGCTTTTCGAGTCCAGACCATTGAGCGCGGCTTGCAGAGCCTGATAGCGGGTCAGGGTTTCGCTTTCCGCGCCTTCGGCTTGCAAGGCGTTGCCCAGCTCCAGCGTGGCCTGGGCCACGGCAGGTTGCACGCCATCGAATGCGGCCACGGCGGCCAGAGTAGCGGGCGTCGGCTGGCGGTTGGTTTCCGTGGCGCGCCAGCGGGCGGCACGGTCACGCTGAGCGGCGAGCAGGTTGTCGAGTGCATCGAGGGCGAGCAACTGCCGCACACCGGCACGTTCGCCGGCGATCAGGTTGAGTTTGTCGCGATAGTCCTGGCCGATCATCAACAGGCTACCGGCCAATGGCAGGATAAACAGCAGAAACAACAACTGGAATTTACGCGCGAAGCCAAACCGCCCCAGCAACCTGATCCCCGGTGATAAAAAAACCTGCATGCCCCATGACTCCTCTGGACACCACGCACCATCGGCGTGCATCGCGGTCATTGCGACCGGGATTGGTGCCCTGCTAAAAGGCCTCGAAAGTTCACCCTTGCCCGCTCTGTAGGCCGGCTCTGTAGCGAAACTTCCCATTCTCGATGCCCTTTGTAAGGGCGCCGCGTTCAAGCCGATAAGCAAGGCAAGATTCAGACCATGGCGTTGCGCTATCACTTGCGGCGCGACGACTGAATAGTTCGTTAGCTGGCTAAGGGGATGGCGCTGACGCACCGAAAAATGGCACATTGACGCACCTGCCCGCGTGCACCCATCTGCAGTCCGGAAACTCCCATGGCTATCAGCAACGTTCAGACCGCCGCTGCCTCGGCGTCCGCTCCTCCCCAGAGCAGTCCACTGGTGATGCGCATCATCGGCGCGGTGGCGCTGGCGCATTTGATCAATGACCTGATCCAGTCAGTGCTGCCGTCGATCTATCCGATGCTAAAGGCCAACTACGGTTTGAGTTTCACCCAGGTCGGCCTGATTACCCTGACGTTCCAATTGACCGCGTCACTGTTGCAGCCGTGGGTCGGTTATCACACCGACCGGCATCCGAAACCGTGGCTGCTGCCGGCCGGTTCCGTGTGCACGCTGATCGGCATTGTGATGATGTCGATGGTTGGCAGTTTTCCGCTTATCTTGCTGGCGGCGGCGCTGATCGGCATCGGCTCTTCGACCTTCCATCCTGAAGCTTCTCGTATCGCGCGGCTGGCGTCGGGTGGGCGTTTCGGTTTGGCGCAATCGACCTTTCAGGTGGGCGGTAACGCGGGTTCGGCCTTCGGCCCGTTGCTCGCAGCGGCGATCATCATTCCTTTCGGGCAGGGCAACGTGGCGTGGTTCGGGCTGTTCGCGGTGTTTGCGTTGTTTGTGCTTTACCGCATCAGTCGCTGGTACGCCCATCACCTGAACCTGTTCAAGCTCAAGGCCGGCCAGGCCGCCACTCATGGACTGTCGAAGGGCAGGGTGGTCAGTGCGTTGGTGGTGCTGGGTCTGCTGGTGTTCTCCAAGTATTTCTACATGGCCAGCCTGACCAGTTACTTCACCTTCTACCTGATCGAGAAGTTCGACCTGTCGGTGGCCAGTTCCCAGCTGCATCTGTTCCTGTTCCTCGGCGCGGTGGCGGCGGGTACGTTCTTTGGCGGGCCGATTGGCGACAAGATCGGGCGTAAGGCGGTGATCTGGTTCTCGATCCTTGGCGTGGCGCCGTTCACGCTGCTGATGCCACATGTCGACCTGTTCTGGACCAGCGTCCTGAGCGTGGTGATCGGTTTCATACTCGCTTCAGCGTTCTCGGCGATCGTGGTGTACGCGCAGGAGCTGGTGCCGGGCAACGTCGGAATGATTGCCGGGGTGTTCTTCGGTCTGATGTTTGGTTTTGGCGGGATTGGTGCTGCGTTGCTCGGCCATCTGGCGGACATTCACGGCATCGAATACGTGTATTTCCTGTGCTCGTTCCTGCCGCTGTTCGGTGTGTTGGCGATCTTCCTGCCGAGAACCAAAAAGGCCTGACAGGCTGAATTTCAGGCATGAAAAAGCCGCGTATCGAACGCGGCTTTTTCTTGGGTGCAGCTTTTACACGTTGAAGCGGAAGTGCATGACGTCGCCGTCCTTGACGATGTAGTCCTTGCCTTCCAGGCGCCATTTACCGGCTTCCTTGGTACCGGCTTCGCCCTTGTACTGGATGAAGTCGTTGTAGGCGATCACTTCGGCGCGGATGAAGCCTTTCTCGAAGTCGGTGTGGATCACGCCAGCGGCTTGCGGTGCGGTGGCACCGACGCGGACGGTCCAGGCGCGGACTTCCTCTACACCGGCGGTGAAGTAGGTCTGCAGGTGCAGCATCTCGTAGCCGGCACGGATTACGCGGTTCAGGCCAGGCTCTTCCAGGCCCAGGGCTTCGAGGAACATGTCTTTCTCTTCGCCGTCATCCAGCTCGGCGATTTCCGCTTCGATCTTGTTGCAGACCGGAACGACCATGGCGCCTTCTTCTTCGGCGATGGCCTTGACCACGTCCAGGTGCGGGTTGTTCTCGAAACCGTCTTCAGCGACGTTGGCGATGTACATGACCGGCTTGGTGGTCAGCAGGTGGAAGCCCTTGATGATCGCTTTTTCGTCGGCGCTCATGTTCTTCATCAGGCTGCGCGCAGGCTTGCCTTCGGTGAAGTGCGGGATCAACTGCTCAAGCAGGGCCTTCTGGGCCACCGCGTCCTTGTCACCGCCCTTGGCGTTGCGCGAAACCTTCTGCAGTTGCTTCTCGCAGCTGTCGAGGTCGGCGAAGATCAGTTCCAGGTCGATGATTTCGATGTCGCGCTTCGGGTCGACGCTGTTGGAAACGTGGATCACGTTTTCGTCTTCGAAGCAGCGCACGACGTGGGCGATCGCGTCGGTTTCGCGGATGTTGGCCAGGAACTTGTTGCCCAGGCCTTCACCTTTCGAGGCGCCGGCCACCAGACCCGCGATGTCGACGAATTCCATGGTGGTCGGCAGGATGCGCTTCGGATTGACGATGGCCGCCAGAGCGTCCAGACGCGGATCCGGCATCGGCACGATGCCGCTGTTCGGCTCGATGGTGCAGAAGGGGAAGTTCTCGGCCGCGATACCGGATTTGGTCAGGGCGTTGAACAGGGTGGACTTGCCGACGTTAGGCAGGCCGACGATGCCGCAATTGAATCCCATGGTGTTTCCCCTCGGATAAGAGTCAGGCCTTCTGGCTGTGCAGGTTTTTCATCGCACGGTTCCATTCACCGGCGAGGATATCCGGCAGCACGCCGAGGGCAAAGTCGATGCTGGCATCGAGTTTTTCCTGTTCGGCGCGTGGCGCACGACCCAGGACGAAATTTGAAACCATACTGGCGACGCCCGGGTGGCCGATGCCAAGCCGCAGGCGGTGGAACGTATTCTGATTGCCCAATTGCGCAATGATGTCGCGCAACCCGTTGTGACCGCCATGGCCGCCGCCGACTTTGAGTTTGGCGACGCCCGGAGGCAGATCGAGTTCGTCATGTGCCACCAGGATTTCTTCGGGCTTGATGCGGAAGAAACCGGCGAGTGCCGCCACGGCCTGGCCGCTGCGGTTCATGTAGGTGGTGGGAATCAGCAGACGAACATCCTGACCCTGATGCGAAAAACGCCCGGTCAGGCCGAAATACTTGCGATCGGCCACGAGATTCACGTTCTGTGCGTGGGCGATGCGCTCAACAAAAAGGGCCCCTGCGTTATGCCGGGTCTGTTCGTATTCAGCGCCTGGATTTCCCAGGCCAACGATCAGTTTGATGGCAGTCACGATAGGGGCCCTTCCTTTGAGTGGTGGATAACACCGCCGCGATCCGTGAAGGCGGCGAAAGTGGACGAAAAATGCTCATTTACCATGGATGTAAACTTCGCGTTCCCGCCCGCTTTCTCGCTACGTTCCAGTCCGCGATGTTACCTGTTCACTCAGGCATGGCAGAGTGAATTACTCTGCTGCGCCTTCTTCAGTAGCTTCTGGAGCAACACGTGGAGCGTGGACGTTGGCAACAGCCTTGTCATCGCCGTGTGCCAGAGCAACGAACTCAACGCCTTTAGGAGCCTTGAGGTCCGACAGGTGAACGATTGCGCCGATTTCCAGAGCCGACAGGTCGACTTCGATGAACTCAGGCAGATCTTTCGGCAGGCAGGTCACTTCGATTTCGTTCAGAACGTGCGAGATTTCGCCGCCTTTCTTGACCGGAGCTTCTTCACCGACGAAGTGAACTGGCACGATAGCGGTCAGTTTCTGGCCAGCTACAACGCGTACGAAGTCAGCGTGCATCACGTGGCCTTTGGCCGGGTGACGTTGCAGAGCCTTGATGATCACGTTCTGCTTGGTGCCACCAACGTTCAGTTCGATAACGTGGCTGTAGGCCGCTTCGTTTTCGAGCAGTTTGGCAACTTCTTTGGCCAGCATGCTGATGGATTCAGGGGCTTTGTCGCCACCGTAAACAACAGCTGGAACCAGGGCAGCGAGACGACGCAGGCGGCGGCTCGCACCTTTCCCCAGGTCGGAACGCAGTTCAGCATTCAAAGTAAAATCGTTCATTTTGTATCTCCAAAATAGCCATGACCGAGTGGCGTTTGCGACCAGCGCCGAACACGGTATGGGCAAAAAAGCCCCGCCCCGGCAGGAATGCCGGGGCGGGGCGCTTTTCGTCAACGAGACATTTCGCGAAGGGCAGGGCCCTTAACGGAACATCGCGCTGATCGATTCTTCATTGCTGATGCGGCGAACCGCTTCGGCAACAACCGGTGCGATATCCAGTTGACGGATACGTGCACAGGCTTGTGCTGCAGCGGACAGCGGGATGGTGTTAGTGACCACCAGCTCGTCCAGCACGGAATTTTCGATATTCTCGATGGCCCGACCCGACAGCACAGGGTGTGTGCAGTAGGCAAAGACCTTGGCTGCGCCATGCTCTTTCAGGGCCTTGGCCGCGTGGCACAGAGTGCCGGCGGTATCGACCATGTCATCGACCAGAATGCAGGTACGCCCTTCGACATCGCCGATGATATGCATCACTTCAGAGTGATTGGCTTTCTCACGGCGTTTGTCGATGATCCCGAGATCCACGCCCAGGGATTTGGCAACGGCACGTGCACGCACGACGCCACCAATGTCCGGGGACACGATCATCAGGTTCTCGAAGCGCTGATCTTCGATGTCATCCACCAGAACCGGGGAGCCGTAGATGTTATCTACCGGAATATCGAAGAAACCCTGAATCTGGTCAGCATGCAGATCAACCGTGAGAACACGGTCGATGCCGACTACGGTAAGCATGTCAGCAACGACTTTTGCGCTGATAGCCACACGTGCGGAACGCGGACGGCGATCCTGACGGGCATAACCAAAATAAGGAATAACAGCAGTGATACGAGTAGCCGAGGAGCGGCGGAAGGCATCAGCCATCACTACCAGTTCCATCAGGTTATCGTTGGTCGGAGCGCAAGTCGGCTGAATAATGAAGACGTCTTTACCACGAACGTTTTCATTGATCTCGGCTGTAATTTCGCCGTCGGAGAATTTACCGACAGAGATGTCACCGAGAGGGATATGCAGCTGACGTACGACACGCCGAGCCAGATCGGGGTTAGCGTTCCCCGTAAAGACCATCATCTTGGACACGCGCAGTACCTGAAGGCTGAGGGTATACCTGGATGAGTATAGGAAAATGGCAGGGGCGGCTGGATTCGAACCAACGCATGGCAGGATCAAAACCTGCTGCCTTACCGCTTGGCGACGCCCCTGTATCTGTTGCTTTCAAGTGCCGGGCACTTGATTCCTTTAGAGCAGACTTTGCAGCTTGCGATGCAACATCGAAACGTTGCTTCCTTTTGCTACAAACCCTGTAAGGGTCTCTGTCAGAAGGGCCGAGACTTTATCAGCTTCAGCTTTGCTTGGGAAGCCCCCAAACACACAACTTCCAGTTCCGGTAAGTTTTGCTTCGGTAAAATTACCTAACAAATTCAATGCGTTACGTACTTCTGGATAACGCCTTGAAACCACCGGCAAGCAGTCATTTCGACTGTTTCCCTCGGGAACGGGGCGCACTTTAATGGGCGGCGTGTTACGTGTCAACAAAGGATCTGAAAAAATTTCTGCCGTACTTACAGAGACTTGCGGAACGAGCACGACGTACCAAGGTTCGGCGGGCTCGACCGGGGTGAGTTTCTCACCGACACCTTCGGCAAAAGCCGCATGACCACGCACGAACACCGGCACGTCGGCGCCCAGCGTCAGGCCCAGTGCGGCCAGGCGATCTTCATCCCAATCCAGTTGCCATAAATGATTGAGGCCGAGCAGGGTGGTGGCCGCATTCGAGCTGCCGCCACCGATGCCGCCGCCCATTGGCAGGATCTTGTCGATCCAGATATCGATGCCGAGCGAGCAGCCGGATTGTTCCTGCAGTTTCTTCGCCGCGCGCACGATCAGGTTGCTGTCATGGGGCACGCCGTCGAATTCGGTGTGCAGGCAAATCACGCCATCGTCACGGACGGCGAAGGTGATTTCGTCGCCGTAGTCGAGGAACTGAAAAAGCGTCTGCAACTCGTGATAACCGTCTTCACGACGACCGAGAATGTGCAGCATCAGGTTGAGTTTGGCTGGCGATGGCAGCGTGAGGCGTGGTGCGGTCATGCTTTATTGCCCCAGTTTGCGCGGTTGCCAGGTCTTGATCACCAGCGTCACGTCCAGATCGCTGCCGTGCAGCTTGATCCGCTCGGGCAGCCAGTAACCGTTCTGTTCGGCATAGCTGAGGTATTCGACCTGCCAGCCATCCTGATCCAGATTGGCCAGGCGACTGTTGCCGTCCAGGGTCAGACGGCTTTTGCTGTCCGGTGCCGGAAGGCCGCGAACCCACCAGGCCAGATGCGAGACCGGCAGTTTCCAGCCCAGTTGATCTTCGACCAGTGCTTCCGGAGTCGGCGCTTCATAACGGCCCTGATTCGCCACTTCCAGCGACACCGCACCCGGGCGGCCGGTCAGTCGCGCTGCGCCACGCCCCAGCGGGCCGGACAGGCGAATGTCGTAGTAGTCCTGACGTTGCAGCCAGAACAGTGTGCCGCTGCCCGAGTCTTTCGGGGCGCGGATACCGATCTTGCCGTCGATCTGCCAGCCGTCGAGGCCGGTCAGTTGCTGTTTGTTCGCGGCCCATTGTGCAGGGCTGCCTTGGCCCTCGACCGATTCACGGGCGCCGAAGCCCGCGCAACCGGCGAGGAGGGCGATGAAGCTGAAAACGATGACGTGGCGCAAAAACATGAGTTAAAGAGTCTCGGATCCGGTCAGGCGCTTGATGGTGCTGCGCAGGATGGTGCTGTCAGGCTGGTCCTTGAGGAACTTGCCCCAGATTTGTTTCGCTTCGCGCTGTTTGCCCTTGGCCCACAGCACTTCGCCCAGATGCGCGGCGACTTCGTGATCGGGGAAGCGCTCGAGGGCCTGACGCAGATACTTCTCGGCGTCCTCCAGATTTCCCATGCGGAAGTTTACCCAGCCGAGGCTGTCGAGAACCGCCGGGTCTTCCGGGTTGATCTGGTGGGCCTGTTCGATCAGCGCCTTGGCTTCAGCGTAGCGGGTGGTGCGGTCGGACAGGGTGTAGCCGAGGGCGTTGAGGGCCATGGCGTTGTCCGGATCGCGCTTGATGATCAGGCGCAGGTCTTTTTCCATTTGCGCCAGGTCATTGCGCTTTTCCGCCTGCATGGCGCGGGTGTAAAGCAGGTTCAGATCGTCCGGGTACTGCTGCAACGCTTGTTGCAGGACTTTCCAGGCCTTGTCGCCCTGATTGTTGGCGGACAGGGTTTCGGCTTCGATCAGGTACAGCTGGATCGCGTAGTCCGGTTGTTCGTCACGCTCGGCAGAGAGTTTGCTCTGGGCTTCGGCGGTCTTGCCGTTGTTCATCAGGATATCGGCCTGACGCAGTTGCGCCGGCAGATAGTCGTTGCCGGGGCCGACCTGGGCGTATTCGATAAGCGCGCCTTGCGGGTCGTTGCGTTCTTCGGCGATACGCCCCAGGTTCAGGTGCGCGGAATCGACGTGGCTTTCCCGGGCGATCAGGTCTTCCAGATAACCCTTGGCCTCGTCCCAGGCCTTGGCTTCCAGGCAGACCAGTGCCAGCGAATAACGCAGTTCGTCGTCTTCCGGGTATTGCTGAACCAGGGTGGAGAACTCGACCTTGGCATCGTCCATCCGGTCCTGTTCCACCAGCATCCGCGCGTAGGTCAGGCGCAGGCGCTTGTCGTCCGGATACTTCTTGATGCTCTTTTGCAGCAGCGGCAAGGCTTCGTCGCCGCGATTTAGCCCTTGCAGCAGGCGTGCGCGCAGCAGGATCGGGGCGATCTCGCCGTCTTCCGGCGGATTGTCTTCGAGCAGGGTCAGCGCACCTTTGGTGTCGCCATCCTGCTGCATCAGCAGGGCCTTGCCGAAAATCAACTGATTGTTGTTCGGGTGACGCTGCAACAGGCGGTCGAAACTTTTCATCAGGCCGTTGCGGGTTTCCTGATCGGTGTCGGCAGCCGACAGCGCGAGGAAGTCGAAATGGGTGTCGCCCTTGCCCTGAAGGACTTTCTCCATGTAGACCATCGAGTCGTCATAACGCCCTGCACGAGCCAGTTGCACAGCGGCGGCGCGTTGCGCTTCGAGGTCGTCCGGGGCATTTTTCGCCCAGATCAGCGCGGTATCGAGGGCCGGCTGGTCGGCGCCCAGGTACTCGGCGATGCGGAAGGCACGCTCGGAAACGCCCGGATCCTGGGTGTTGATGGCCTGGGTCACGTAGTTGTCCAGGGCAATGTCGAAACGATTGCGCTGGCCGGCGAGTTCGGCACTCAGCAGGCTGAACACCGTTTCCTGGCTGAACGAGCTGTAAACCTTGGGCTTTTCAGGGGCCGGCGTGGTGTCTTCGACCGGTGAGGCACCGTCCTGCGAAACGGGGGCCAAGGCCTGGCAGCCGCTGAGGAAGACAAAAGCGAGGAGCAACGCGGAAGATCTATTCATATAGGAAGAGGACGACTAACCTGCGGTCGGATCATCATGACACAAGCCTTCGGCCAAACATAACCGAGTCTCGATTGTGGCCATTATAGGGGCCGGCAATTGGGACAATAGTCAGCGGTAGTTGTTCTGAATCTGACGAAGTAGGACAATTGCCGGCTTCACGTCACCATCAGCGACCTTGAATGGCCTTCCTTGCACTCGGTATCAACCACAAGACTGCTTCAGTAGACGTCCGCGAGCGCGTGGCCTTTACCCCTGAGCAGCTGGTGGAGGCCTTGCAGCAGCTCTGCCGACTCACCGACAGCCGCGAAGCTGCGATCCTCTCCACCTGCAATCGCAGTGAGCTGTATATAGAACAGGATCAGCTGTCGGCCGATATCGTGCTGCGCTGGCTGGCCGACTATCACCATTTAAGCCTCGATGAGCTGCGCGCGAGCGCTTATGTACATGAAGACGATGCGGCCGTTCGTCACATGATGCGCGTCGCCTCCGGGCTCGACTCGCTGGTGCTGGGCGAACCGCAGATTCTCGGCCAGATGAAGTCAGCCTACGCCGTGGCCCGCGAGGCCGGCACCATCGGCCCGCTGCTCGGGCGACTGTTCCAGGCAACCTTCAACGCCGCCAAGCAGGTGCGTACCGATACTGCCATCGGCGAAAACCCGGTGTCCGTGGCGTTTGCCGCCGTCAGCCTGGCCAAACAGATTTTCAGCGACCTGCAACGCAGCCAGGCCCTGCTGATCGGCGCCGGCGAGACCATCACCCTGGTCGCCCGCCATCTGCATGAGCTGGGGGTCAAGCGCATCGTGGTCGCCAACCGGACCCTGGAACGTGCCAGTCTGCTGGCCGAACAGTTCGGCGCGCACGCGGTGTTGCTGTCGGACATCCCGGCCGAACTGGTGCGCAGCGATATCGTGATCAGCTCCACCGCCAGTCAGTTGCCGATCCTTGGTAAAGGTGCGGTGGAAAGTGCGCTGAAGCTGCGCAAGCACAAGCCGATCTTCATGGTCGACATCGCCGTTCCCCGTGACATCGAGCCGGAAGTCGGCGAACTCGACGACGTTTACCTCTATAGCGTCGACGATCTGCACGAAGTGGTCGCCGAAAACCTCAAGAGCCGTCAGGGCGCGGCCCAGGCTGCCGAAGAGATGGTTTCGGTCGGCGCCGACGATTTCATGGTGCGCCTGCGCGAGCTGGCGGCGGTCGATGTGCTCAAGGCCTATCGTCAACAGAGCGAACGCCTGCGCGACGAAGAACTGCAAAAGGCCCTGCGCCTGCTGGCCAATGGCGGCAACGCCGAAGACGTCCTCGGGCAACTGGCCCGTGGCCTGACCAACAAACTCCTGCATGCCCCGAGTGTGCAGTTGAAAAAGCTTTCTGCCGAAGGCCGCCTCGATGCGCTGGCCATGGCTCAGGAACTCTTTGCCCTCGAGGGCTCACCGGATAGCTTTTCGGATAAAAAACCGCAATGAAAGCGTCACTGCTCAATAAGCTGGACATCCTCCAGGACCGTTTCGAGGAACTGACCGCGCTGCTCGGCGACGCCGAAGTCATTTCCGACCAGGCCAAATTCCGCGCCTATTCCAAGGAATACGCCGAAGTCGAGCCGGTGGTCGAAGCCTATAAAAAGCTGCTCAGCGTACAAAACGATCTGGAAGGCGCACAGGCGCTGCTCAAGGACAGCGACCCGGACATGCGTGAAATGGCCGTGGAAGAAGTCCGCGAAGCCAAGGAATTGTTGATCACCCTGGAATCCGACCTGCAACGCATGCTGCTGCCCAAGGATCCCAACGACGGGCGTAACGTGTTCCTCGAAATCCGCGCCGGCACCGGTGGCGACGAGGCGGCGATTTTCTCCGGCGACCTGTTCCGCATGTACTCGCGTTACGCCGAACGGCGTGGCTGGCGCGTGGAAATCCTTTCGGAGAATGAAGGCGAACACGGCGGCTATAAAGAAGTCATTGCCCGGGTCGAAGGCGACAACGTCTACGGCAAACTCAAGTTCGAATCCGGCGCCCACCGCGTCCAGCGCGTGCCAGCCACTGAATCCCAGGGCCGGATCCACACCTCGGCCTGCACGGTGGCGGTGTTGCCGGAACCGGACGAGCAGGAAGCGATCGAGATCAACCCGGCGGACTTGCGCGTCGACACCTACCGTTCCTCCGGGGCCGGTGGTCAGCACGTCAACAAGACCGACTCGGCGATCCGTATCACCCACTTGCCGACCGGTATCGTGGTCGAGTGTCAGGAAGAACGTTCCCAGCACAAGAACCGCGCCCGGGCGATGGCCTGGCTGTCGGCCAAGCTCAACGACCAGCAGACCGCTGCGGCGGCCAATGCCATCGCCAGCGAACGTAAGTTGCTGGTGGGCTCCGGTGACCGCTCCGAGCGTATCCGTACCTACAACTTTGCCCAGGGCCGGGTTACCGACCATCGCGTCAACCTGACCCTGTATTCCCTCGACGAAATCCTCGCCGGTGGCGTCGAAGCGGTGATCGAGCCGTTGCTGGCCGAATACCAGGCCGACCAGCTCGCAGCGATAGGTGAGTAAATGACCATCATCGCCAGCCTGTTGCGCGCCGCCGAACTGCCGGATTCGCCCACCGCGCGTCTGGATGCCGAATTGCTTCTGGCCGCCGCGCTGGGCAAGTCGCGCAGTTTTCTCCACACCTGGCCCGAGCGCATCGTGCCCAGCGAAGCTGCACTGGTCTTCGCCGAGTATCTGCAACGTCGTCGCAGCGGCGAGCCGGTCGCCTACATTCTGGGCCAGCAGGGTTTCTGGAAGCTCGATCTGGAAGTCGCACCGCACACGCTGATCCCGCGTCCGGACACCGAACTGCTGGTGGAAGCCGCGCTGGAATTGTTGCCGGCAACCCCGGCCAAAGTGCTTGATCTGGGCACCGGCAGCGGGGCGATTGCCCTGGCCCTGGCCAGCGAGCGCCCGGCGTGGCAGGTCACTGCCGTGGATCGCGTGCTGGAAGCCGTGGCCCTGGCCGAGCGCAATCGGCAGCGCCTGCACCTGAACAACGCCACGGTGCTGAGCAGCCACTGGTTCAGCGCCCTCGAAGGCAAGCGTTTCGAGCTGATCATCAGCAATCCGCCATACATCCGCGCCGCCGATCCGCATCTGGTGGAAGGCGATGTGCGTTTCGAGCCGGAAAGCGCCTTGGTGGCGGGCATCGACGGGCTCGACGATCTGCGTCTGATCATCGCCCAGGCGCCGGCGCATCTGGAAGCTGGTGGCTGGTTGATGCTCGAACACGGCTATGATCAAGCCGAAGCCGTGCGCGATCTGCTGCTGACGCAAGGTTTCGAAGAAGTCCACAGCCGCACCGATCTGGGCGGCCATCAACGGATCAGCCTGGGGCGCCTGCCGTGCTGAATGATCAGGAATTGTTGCGCTACAGTCGGCAGATCCTGCTCCAACACATCGACATCGATGGCCAGTTGAAGCTCAAGGACAGCCGTGTCCTGATCGTCGGCCTCGGCGGTCTCGGTGCGCCGGTTGCCTTGTACCTGGCGGCGGCGGGTGTCGGTGAATTGCATCTGGCGGATTTCGACACGGTCGACCTGACCAACCTGCAACGCCAGATCATCCACGACACCGATAGCGTCGGCATGCCCAAGGTCGACTCGGCGCTCAAGCGCCTGAGCGCGATCAACCCTGAAATCCGACTGGTGCCCCATCGTCAGGCGCTTGACGAGGATTCCCTTGCGGCAGCTGTGACGGCGGTGGATCTGGTGCTCGACTGCTCGGATAACTTTTCCACCCGCGAAGCGGTCAACGCCGCGTGCGTGGCGGCGCGCAAGCCGTTGGTCAGCGGCGCCGCGATTCGCCTCGAAGGACAGCTTTCGGTATTCGACCCGCGCCGTGCCGAGAGCCCGTGCTACCACTGCCTGTACGGTCACGGCAGCGAAGCCGAACTGACTTGCAGTGAAGCCGGCGTGGTCGGGCCGCTGGTCGGCCTGGTCGGCAGCCTGCAAGCGCTGGAAGCCCTGAAGTTGCTGGCAGGTTTTGGCGAGCCACTGGTGGGTCGTCTGCTGTTGATCGATGCACTGGGCTCGCGCTTCCGTGAACTGCGGGTCAAGCGTGATCCAGGGTGCAGCGTCTGTGGTTCGCAGCATGCGTGAAGCGCCGATTGCCGTCTTCGATTCCGGCGTCGGCGGTCTGTCGGTGCTGGCGGAAATCCAGCACCTGCTGCCGAATGAATCGCTGCTGTACCTGGGCGATTGCGGCCACATTCCTTATGGCGAGAAAACCCCGGAATTCATTCGTCAGCGTTGCAGCGTGATGGCCGGTTTTTTCCGCGAGCAGGGCGCCAAGGCGCTGGTGATCGCCTGCAACACCGCGACCGTGGCCGGTGTCGCCGATCTGCGCCGGGACTTCCCTGACTGGCCGATCGTCGGCATGGAGCCGGCGGTCAAACCGGCCGCCGCCGCCACCCGCAGCGGTGTTGTGGGCGTACTCGCCACCACCGGTACGTTGCAGAGCGCCAAGTTCGCCGCGCTGCTCGATCGTTTCGCCACCGATGTGCGGGTCATCACTCAGCCGTGTCCCGGACTGGTCGAGCGCATTGAAAGCGGCGATCTGCACAGCCCCGAGTTGCGTGCATTGCTCAAGCACTATGTCGATCCGCTTCTGGCCAATGGTTGCGACACGATCATCCTCGGCTGCACCCACTACCCGTTTCTCAAGCCGATGCTCAAGTCGATGATTCCCGAGACCATCAGCCTGATCGATACGGGCGCGGCGGTAGCACGGCAGTTGCAGCGGTTGTTGGCCCAGCGTGATTTGCTTGCCGAAGGTCCGAACCGACCGGTCAGATTCTGGACCAGCGCTGATCCCGCGTCTTTACGCAAGACCCTGGCCCTGCTGGGTCAAGTCGCCGGCGAAGTCGAGAAATTCAACTTGTAAAAAAAATGTGAAATATCTAAAAAGTCAGCTGAACTTCTGACCAAGCGCAGATTTCTATAGCGCAGAGTGACCTAGAAAACCAAACGATCGTTCCGGAAAAGGAAGTTTCAAAGTGAAGCGACTATTCTGCTTGGCCGCGATTGCGGCTGCACTGATGGGGCAAAGTTTTACCGCACAGGCTGCTGGCGTCGAGTTTGCAGTGGGTGCTACCAGCGATTCGACCATGACTTATCGCCTGGGCATGAATTTCGACTGGGACAAGAGTTGGCTGCAAAGTGACGTTGGTCGTCTGACCGGTTACTGGAGCGGCGCCTACACTTATTGGGAAGGCGACAAGACGTCGAGCAACAACAGCCTGTCGTTCTCGCCGGTGTTTGTTTACGAGTTCGCCGGTCAGTCGGTCAAACCGTATGTCGAGGCGGGGATCGGCGTGGCGCTGTTCTCCAACACCGAATATGAAGACAACAAGCTCGGCGGTTCCTTCCAGTTCGAAGACCGTATCGGTTTCGGCCTGCGCTTCAATGGCGGGCATGAGGTGGGGATCCGTGCGACGCACTATTCCAACGCCGGTCTGAGCAGCGACAACGACGGTGTGGAAAGCTACGCATTGCATTACACGATGCCGCTGTAAGCACCCGGAAAGTCAGTTCAAGAAAAAGGAGCGCCAGGCGCTCCTTTTTTTGTGCTCAGCGGTACGCCGTAGCAATCCCCTGGCGTTCGTCGATGCATTCCGGTGCACCCATTTCGAACTCGCGGCAGATCAGCGGACGCTTCTCGTAGATCGTGCACATCATCGTGTCGCGATCCAGCGCCGCGCACCAGCCGTCATCCAGACGCAGCATCACTTCTCCACCCCAATCGTCGGTATCGATAAAACGCTCGGGCACGCCAGTGTCGGTGATCAGCATCACTTCGAGCTGACAGCAGCAGGCTGCACAGGTCGAGCAGGTGACAACGGGTTCGGCGATCTGCCGATGGGGAATGGTTTTCATGGCGCCAGTGTACGGCAGTGGCCGATGACCGTGTGAAGGGCCTGACAGGCGTTTAGCGCGGCAGCCGTCGGGACAATTGATGCAGCAACGGAAACAGCATCGCCCACAGCAGCGCCACGCCGATCAGGGTCGCAAGCTCACCGTGAGGAAACTGCACGCCGGCCATTCGTCCGCCGGCGCCGTAGGACAGTGCGCCCCCGACTGCGCCAAGCAGGCTGGCGAGCCACCACGGGCTGGCGCTCCATTGCAGGCAATGGCGCAACGTCGTGGCAAACAACGCCCAGAGCAACATCAGCCACAGCGGGATCAGCGGCGACAGATCCTTGAACTCGAAGACCCCGAGACCACGCAGCGTACTGTCCACCGCCGTGCCGATAATCACTACGCAGAGCAACAGGCGACCTTCCTGCGCCCAGCTGCTGATCCAGCCCAGGTGAATCACCAGCACCGCCAGCGCCAGCAGCAGCCAAAGGCTGTCGCCACCGAGCACGCAGGCCAGCCAGCCGATCTGGAACAGCACCGCGTTGGCCAACCGCTCAAGCATCGAACCGGCCCAGCAAAGGCGCGGTCATCGCCGCCGGTTTGGCCAGCACCAGCTGTGCAGTGCCGATGGTGCGTTCGAGGAATCCGCCCTCGCAGTAACACAGGTAGAACTCCCACAACCTGAGGAAGTAATCGTCATAGCCCAGTTCGGTCAGACGGCCGTGAGCATGGCGAAAGTTCTCGTGCCACAGGCGCAGGGTGCGGGCGTAATGCAGGCCGAAATCTTCCATGTGCAACAGGTTCATATCGGTGTCGCGGCCGACGATTTCGAGCATTTTCTGCACGCAGGGCAGGGCACCGCCGGGGAAAATGTAGCGCTGGATGAAGTCCACGCCACGGCGCGCCTGTTCGTAGCGCTGTTCGCGGATGGTGATCGCTTGCAGCAGCATCAGGCCGTTGCTCTTGAGCAGCTGCGCGCATTGCTTGAAGTAGGTCGGCAGAAAGCGGTGGCCGACTGCTTCGATCATCTCGATCGACACCAGTTTGTCGTACTGGCCGGTGAGGTCGCGGTAGTCCTTGAGCAACAGCGTCACCTGATCCTGCAAACCGAGGCGTTCGATGCGCGCGGCAGTGAAGGCGAACTGCTCTTTCGACAGCGTGGTAGTGGTGACTCTGCAGCCATAGTGCTGCGCCGCGTAGAGCGCCATGCTGCCCCAACCGGTGCCGATTTCCAGCAGATGGTCGCCGGGCTTGAGCGCGAGTTTCTGGCAGATCCGCTCCAGCTTGTTCAGTTGCGCCTGCTCCAGGCTGTCGTCAGGGCTGAGGAACTGCGCGGCCGAATACATCATGGTCGGGTCGAGAAACTGCTCGAACAGGTCATTGCCCAGATCGTAATGAGCGGCGATGTTTTTCTGCGAGCCCTTGCGCGTATTGCGGTTGAGCCAGTGCAGCCCGCGCACCAGCGGGCGACCGAGCCGGGCCAGGCCACCTTCCATTGCGTCGAGCACTTCAAGGTTGCTGACGAAGACCCGCACCACGGCCGTCAGGTCCGGCGAGCGCCAGTAGCCATGGATGAAAGCTTCACCCGCACCGATCGAACCATTGCCGGCGACCAGGCCCCAGACGGCCGGATCCAGAACTTGAATCTCGCCCACCAGGGCGCTGCCCGGCGTGCCGAAGACGTGGCGCTCGCCGTCCTCGATGACGATCAGTTGACCCTGCTTGAGCTGCTCCAGCTGGCGCAGTACTCCCCGGCGCAGCAGCGAACCGCTCAGGCCGTGAGGGCTGAACAGGCTGGCTTTGGCCGAGACGCTAGTGGATTTCATGGTGGCGTTCCTCGGTCGGTATAGTGGCGGTTCGAAAAAGGTCGTCGGCGCGCTGGTGGTCATACACCGGGGTGCGCTTGAGCAACAGGCGCAGCGCCTGCCAATAGATCGCCAGCGCGGTCTTGGCAGTCATCCAGGGAAAGCGCCACAGGTGTCGGTGCAAGTGGCTTCGATCAAGGGGTTCGCGTTGCAGGTCGAGGGTGGCGTCGAACAGCTTTTGCTCACCCTGCCAGTCGGCCATGTGTACGCCCAGGGTCTGCGCGGCCGGGCTGAAGCTCATGCGGTATTCCAGGTCCGGCGGCAGGAACGGCGACACGTGAAAGGCCTTGGTCACGGCAAAGTGCTGATGAAAGTCCTGCAGCTGAGTCGGCGCTCGAGCCGGCAGCACGTAGTGATAACGCTCGCGCCACGGCGTGTTGCGGACTTCGCAGAGAATCGCCGCCAGTTGGCCGTCGGCCTCGTGGCAATAGAAAAAGCTCACCGGGTTGAACGACAGGCCCCAGCTGCGCGGCTGGGTCAGCAGGCAGATCGAACCTTGCGGCGCATGGCCCAGGGCTTCGCCGACAAGCTGCCGCACCGCATCGCTCAGGCGCACGCCCCGGTCGGTGAAGGTTTTCAGGTAATCGGTTTCGCGAAATGAAAACGGCGCAAAGCGGCTGGACCCCGCCAATCGGGACAGGCCCAGCACCGCTTCCTGTTCAGCCAGATCGAGATACAGCATGCCGATCCGGTAACGGAATTGATGACGGCGCGGTGCGAATCGCCGATGGGCAATCCAGCCACTGTAGAGCGCGCTGTTCACAGACCTTCTCCGAAGGCTGCGGCCACGCGCAGGGCGCTGACCACACCGTCCTCATGGAAACCGTTGGCCCAATAGGCGCCGCAATAATGCGTGTGTTGCGCGCCGTCGATTTCAGCCCAGCGCTGCTGTGCCGCCACGGCCGCGAGGCTGAATTGCGGGTGGGCATAGGTGAAGCGCGCCAGCACCTTGGACGGCGTGATACCAGCGCTCTGGTTGAGGCTGACGCAGAACGTGGTGTCGCTCTGGATGCCTTGCAGAATGTTCATGTCGTAGGTCACGGCCGCCCGGGTATGACCGGCTCCGCCGAGGCGATAGTTCCAGCTGGCCCAGGCCCGCTTGCGCGTGGGCAGCAGGCGGGTGTCGGTGTGCAGCACCACCTCGTTGTCGGCGTAGGGCAGGGCGCCGAGGATTTGCCTTTCTTTATCGTCAGGACTTCCCAGCAGTCGCAGGGCCTGGTCGCTGTGGCAGGCCAGCACCACTTTGTCGAAACGTTCGATGCCGGCCGGGCTGTGGATAACCACGCCGTGCGCATCACGATCGATCCGGCCCACCGGGCAATTCAGGCGGATACGCTCCTTGAACGATGCGCTCAACGGCGCAACGTAAGCGCTGGAACCACCCTCGATGACTTGCCATTGCGGACGGTTGCTGACCGACAGCAACCCGTGGTTCTCAAAAAAACGCACGAAGAACTGCAACGGAAAATTGAGCATTTCGGCCATCGGCATCGACCAGATCGCCGCGCCCATCGGCACGATGTAATGCAGGATGAAGCGCTCGCCGTAAGCGCCGGCCTTGAGGTAATCGTCGAGTGTGGTGTCCGCGGTGATCCGCTGTTCGGCAAGGTCGCGCCGGGCTTCTTTATTGAATCGCAGGATGTCGCGCAACATGCCCCAGAATCCGGGCGACAGCAGATTGCTGCGCTGGGCGAACAGGCTGTTCAGGTTGTTGCCGTTGTATTCCAGACCGGTGTCCGGATCGTTGACCGAAAAGCTCATCTCGGTGGGTTTGAACGTCACACCCAGTTGGCCAAGCAAACGGATGAAGTTGGGATACGTCCAGTCGTTGAACACGATGAAGCCGGTGTCCACCGCATACTCGCGCCCGTCCACGGTCACAGGCACGGTGTGCGTGTGGCCGCCGATCCGGGCGTCGGCTTCGAACACCGTAATGTCATGCCGACGAGCGAGCAGATAGGCACAGGTCAAACCGGCGATACCGCTGCCGACAATGGCGATCTTCATGTTGCGTCCTTGAGCGGAGGGTTGCTGCGCACCATGCGTTTGCCAATTGCCAGTTGTACCCGCGCAGGCATTTTCGACAGTGGCCACAGAACCGCCATGAACAGTGCCGGAAAGGCGATTTCAAGCGGTCGATCTTTCAGTTTGGCGAAGATGTGCCGTGCGGCTTTATCCACAGGCCAACTGAGAGGCATCGGGAAATCATTTTTGGCGGTCAGCGGTGTCTCGACGAAACCGGGGCTGATCACGGTCACTTCAATGCCTTCGTCCGCCAGATCGATACGCAGGGACTCGAACAGATAACGCAGCCCGGCCTTCGATGCGCCATAGGCTTCGGCGCGGGGCAGCGGCACATAGGTCACCGAGCTGGCCATGCCCACCAGATGCGGTGCCGTCCCTTTGCGCAGCAAGGGCAGCGCGGCTTCGATGCAATAGCTGCTGGCGAGCAGGTTGGTGCGCACCACGTGCTCGATGATCGAGGCGTCGAACTGCCGGGCATCGACGTACTCACAGGTGCCGGCGTTGAGGATCACCGTATCCAGCGCGCCCCAGTCCATGGCGATCTTCTCGCCGATTTCCCGGACAGTCTGGCTGTTGGTCAGGTCTCCCGGCACTACCAGCACCTGGCCCGGATAGCGCTGTGCCAACACTTTGAGCGGTGCGACCTGACGGGAACTGACCGCCAGATGTGCGCCGCTCTTCAGAATGTCTTCCGCGAGTGCCGCGCCGATGCCACTGCTGGCACCGGTCAGCCAATAACGCCGTGGAGCTGTACGACTCATCCCAATCTCCTTTTCAGCCAGGCGATCACCCGACCCAATATGGGTAGATGTTCATAAAGCAGTGCTCCGGCATCGAAGTAATCCCGATGACGGTAGACCTTGTCGCGCCACAGCAGGTGCGAGCAGCCGGAGACTCGAATCAGTTGCCCGCTGGCCAGGCGCGGGTGGCGGTAGCTCATGACCCAGCGCAAATAGCCTTCGCCGTCGCCGATCTGGTCGAAACCGTGGAAATCGAAGCGCAGTTCGTTGACGTTGGCGTACAACTCGCTGAAGTAACCACGCAATTGCGTCAGTCCCTGCACTTCGTGCAGCGGATCGGTGAAATGAATGTCCTCGCTGTACAGTTCGTCCAGTTTGCGCAAGTTGTCTTTATTCAACTGTGCGAACCGCTGGGCAAAACCGCGCAGAAAATCACTCATCGCTCTCTCCTTGAGACGACCGCGACGGCAGGTTCTTGAAGGCTGCCAGCGCCCGCTCCCGCGATGTGCTCAGATTGACGATCGGCGGCGGATAGTCCGCGACGCCGAACAGCCCGCCGGCACTGGCCGGGTTGTGTACGTCTTTTTTGTTCAGTCCGGCCAGCTCCGGCAGCCAGTGCTTGATGAACATGCCTTCGCTGTCGAATTTTTCCGACTGGCTGACCGGATTGAAGATGCGAAAGTACGGCGCCGAGTCGGTGCCGGTCGAGGAACTCCACTGCCAGCCGCCGTTGTTCGCGGCCAGGTCGCCGTCGATCAGGTGGCGCATGAAGAAACGCTCGCCTTCGCGCCAGTCGATCAACAGGTTCTTGGTCAGAAACATCGCCACCACCATTCGCAGCCGGTTGTGCATCCAGCCGGTTTCCAGCAGTTGGCGCATGGCTGCATCGATGATCGGCAGGCCGGTGCGGGCTTCCTGCCAGGCGGCCAGATCCGCAGGCGCATCGCGCCAGGCCAGGGCTTCGGTTTCCGGGCGGAATGCGCGGTGCCGCGAAACCCGTGGGTAACCGACGAGGATGTGCTTGTAAAACTCACGCCACAGCAGTTCGTTGATCCAGGTGATGGCCCCGACCTTGCCGCTTTCGAATTCGCCCTGATTGCTTTGCAGGGCAGCGTGCAGGCACTGGCGCGGCGAGATCACACCCGCGGCCAGATAAGGCGAGAGCTGGCTGGTGCCGGGTTTGGCCGGGAAGTCGCGTTCGCTCTTGTAATAGTCGATCTGTGCATCGGCGAACGTGTCGAGGCGTCGCCGGGCCTCGGCTTCACCGGCGGGCCACAGGGCGCGCAGGGATGCGCCGGGTGTCGGGAATCCTTCGATGGCTTCTGGAACGGGGTCGCTGGCGATGTTCAGCGCTGACTGTTTGCCCGGTGCCTGTTTCAGCGAAGGCATCGAACAGTGCAGGTGCTCGTAGCAGACTTTGCGGAACTGACTGAACACCTGAAAGTAAGTGCCGGTGCGGGTCAGCACGCTGCCGGGCTTGAACAGCAATTGGTCGAGGTAGGTATGGAACGTTATGCCTTCGGCTTGCAGCGCCTTGGCAACGGCTGCGTCGCGACGGCTTTCGTTGATGCCGTATTCCTCGTTGACGTGCACTGCCTTGATCTTCAGTTGCCGACACAGCTCGAGCAGCACCGCCGGTGCCTGATCCCAGTGAGACGCGGTGCGGATCAGGAGCGGGATGTTCAGATCGCCGAGGCTTTTGCTCAGCTCGTGCAGATTGCGCAGCCAGAAATCGATCTTGCACGGCGCGTCGTCATGTTCCTGCCATTGCTGCGGGCTCAACAGGTACACAGCCACGGTCGGGCCACGCTCGGCGGCGGCTGCGAGGGCAGTGTTGTCATGTTGGCGCAAGTCGCTGCGCAGCCAGATCAATTGCATGTCGGTTTCTGTCTGAATCATTAAATCAACCCACGCTGAACGAGTGCCCGATGCGCCGAAAGAGGATCTTCGGCCAGCAGCAGATCTGCGATATCGGAAGTTCTGGCGGACAACTCGGCGTGGTGAATGCACACCGTTGGTCCGGCAATCAGTTTCGGGCAGCTGATGCCATTCAACAGTTTCGGCAGTTGGGCAAGGTTCAGGGCTTTGCTGGAATACAGCAGTACGCCACGGGCTTGCAGGGTATCGGTTGCCAGCGCCAGCTCTCCGGCCGGCAGCGGCCAGTCGAACACCTGCACCGGGCAATCGGCGCTGCTGATCAGCCAGGCGCAGAGCCACAGGTGTGGCTCCAGCGGCAGATCCGACTGATTGACCAGCAGCAGCGGCGCGGTGCGCAACTGACGGTTGTTATGGTAGATGCGTGCGCCGAATTTGCTGCGCAACCAGGCATAAAAGAACACGCGCTCCATCTGCGCGCCGAACTGGCCCTGCCAACGCTGTTCGAGATCGCTCAGCAGCGGCAGCAACAATTGCTCGCACAGGGTGCGTGGCGGATACAGCGCCATCGCCTGATTGACGCTGTCGTCGAGGCTGCGCTCGTTCAGTTGAGTGACCGCCAACAGGGCGGCCTGACGCAGGGGATGCCATTCGTCTTCCACCGGTTCGTTCAAGGCCTGCGCCGTGTCGAGCAGCGGTTTGACCTGGCTGACCGCTACGCCACGGTTGAGCCAGGTGAGAATATTCTGGATACGCAGCACATGATCGGCGTTGTACAGGCGATGGCCCTTGGGGGTGCGTTGCGGCACGATCAGTCCGTAGCGCCGTTCCCAGGCGCGCAGGGTGACGGCATTGACGCCGGTCTGACGCGCGACTTCGCGGATCGGCAGCCAGCCTTCGTCGAGGGCTTTCTTGAAGTCGGCGCCGAGGTCTTCCCGGGCGCTGGTGTCGGGTGAGTCGTTCATCAAATGGCGTTTCGCAGGCTGAGGTTTTCCGGATGCGGCTGCAGGTACACCTGCTGCGCAATGTAGGGATCCGGGTGGAGGCGAAAGTGATGTTTGAGCAGCGTCAGCGGCACCACCAGCGGCACGATGCCGTGTCGGTATTGGCCGATGATGTGCTGCACTTCCTGTTTGTCTTCGGGGCTGATGGCCTGTTTCAGGTAGCCACTGATGTGCTGCAGGACATTGCTGTGGGTGCGGCGGGTGGCGCATTTCTTGAGTGCCGCCATCAGTTCACTGAAATAGCGTGGGCCCAGTTCGACCGGGTCGGTCCGGCCCATGTTGCCCAGCAGATTGCCCAGCGCCTTGTATTGCACCGGATTGTGAGCCATCAGCAGGTATTTGTAGCGCGAATGGAAGTCGGTGAGCGCGCGGCGGCTCAAGCCTTGCTTGAGCACTTGCTGCCATTCGCGGTAGGCGAGTACGCGGGTGATGAAATTTTCCCGCAGCACCGGATCGTTAAGACGCCCGGCTTCTTCCACCGGCAGGTCTGGATGCCGTGCACAGAACGCGTCGGCGTAAATGCCGCGCCCGCCACCATTCACCGGTGCGCCGTTGGCGTGGTAGACCTTGACCCGCTCCAGTCCGCAGGACGGAGATTGCTGCATGAAGATGTAGCCGCAGATGTCACTGAGTTCCCCGGCCATTTTCTCGCCGTAAGCGGCCAGTGGCTGGGTAACATTGATCGATGGATTGACGGTGCCGACCGCATCAGGCTTTTGCGGGTCGCCGACCAGACGAATCGGCTCGCGGGGTATCCCGAGACCAATCGCTACCTCAGGACAGACGGGAACGAACTCAAAATGCTCGGCCAGGGTGCGGCTGCACAAACGCGATTCCTTGTGGCCGCCGTTGTAGCGAACTTCGGCCCCCATCAGGCAGGCGCTGATGGCGATTTTTGGCAGGGACGTCGATAAGTCGGACATGCAACAACCTCGAATCTGATCCTGTACAGACAGAATAGATCTGTACAACATTCTCTCAGCATAGATTCATGGGTGTACAAGTCAAACTTTTTGTATAAGTTTTTTGAGGTTTTTAGCGCCAGCCCATTTTCCAGTGTGAATCATCCTGCAAAGCGCGCCAGTCGCATTGCTCGGTACGCCGGGTGAGCACAGCCTGCAATTCGATTTCCAGCACCGTGCCGTCCTCGTCACGGAACAGTTCGGTCACCAGAAAATGCTTTTCACGGTTTTGCGGGTGGGCTGCTGTCCATTTCGACAGCAGCAATTTGCGCGGATTGATACGGTTCACTGCAAGTGTTCGTGCAAGCGTCTTGCCGCCTCCTGACCACTGAGCCATGCCCCTTCGACCCGACCCGACAGGCACCAGTCGCCACAGGCGTACAGACCCAGGTCGGCGTCGGCCAGAGTGCCCCATTCATGACTGCTGGCAGGCCGGGCATAGAGCCAGCGGTGGGCGAGGCTGAAGGTCGGGGCCGGCATGGCGCTGTGCAGCAACTCGGCGAAGGCGCCGTGCAATTGTTCGATCACCGCTTCCTTGGGCAGGTCGATGTGCTGCCGGCTCCAGGCACTGGTGGCGTGCAGAACCCAGGTGTCGCACGTGGTGTCGCGTCCCGGTTTGCTGCGGTTGCGGGCCAGCCAGTCGAGCGGGCTGTCCTGGACGAAGCAGCCTTCGATGGGTGTATCCAGCGGTGTGTCGAAGGCGAGGGCGACGGCCCAGGTCGGATCCATTTTCACCCCGGCGGCGGCTCCGGCGAGTTTCGGCGCGGCGGCCAGCAGGGCAGTGGCCTGGGGCGCCGGCGTGGCGATCACGACGTGGCTGAACGGCCCGTGGGTGAAGCCTTCGGCGTCCTGCAGGTGCCAGTGTTGTTCACCGCGATAGACCTCGGTGATGCGGCAGGCGAAATGCACTTCCAGACCATCGAGCAGGCCTCGGGTGATGGCACTCATGCGCGGCGTGCCGACCCAGCGGGTCTGCTCGTCCGGCGACAGGTTCAACTGCCCGCCATGAAAGGTGTAGAGCTGTGGCGCCCATTCGGTAACCCAGCCTTTGCTTTGCCAGCGCTGGACTTCGGTCACGAAGCGTCGGTCACGGGCAGTGAAATACTGTGCGCCCATGTCCAGCGAGCCGGCGTCACTGCGTTTGCTCGACATGCGCCCGCCGCTGCCGCGGCTTTTATCGAACAACTGGACGGTATGCCCGGCATCCGTAAGGGCCTGGGCGGCGGAGAGTCCGGCGATGCCGGTGCCAATGATTGCGATAGGTACAGTCATAGGGGCCTCGTTTACCTTTCTGTACAGACTACGCCGTGGATGAAACCTGTACAATTCTGTTTTTTGGTATAACTTCCAGCGTTCTGGTTCTGACAGCTTGGCCTATGGTTAAACAATAGAGCCTGCCCGATAGAAAAGATCCCTGTTTATAAAAATAGACTAGTGATCGGGGTAAAACGCCACGCGAGGAAGAAGTCATGCACATATTGCTGACCGGCGGTACTGGATTGATCGGACGCCAGCTTTGCCGGCACTGGTCCGGGCAGGGGCATCGCCTGACGGTCTGGAATCGTCGTCCGGAAAAAGTCGCGAACATCTGTGGCGACCAGGTGCGTGGCATTGCGCGTCTGGAGGACCTTGGCGACGAGCCGGTCGACGTGATCGTCAACCTCGCCGGCGCGCCGATTGCCGACCGTCCGTGGACCCATCGACGCAAGGCGCTGTTGTGGAGCAGCCGGATCTCGCTGACCGAATCGTTGCTGGCGTGGCTGGAAAAACGCGGGCAAAAACCGTCGCTGCTGATCTCGGGTTCGGCCGTGGGTTGGTACGGTGACGGCGGCGAGCGCGAGTTGACCGAGGACTCGCCGCCGGTGATCGACGATTTCGCCAGCCAGTTGTGCATCGCTTGGGAGGAAACCGCGCAACGTGCCGAGGCGATGGGTATTCGCGTGGTGCTGGTGCGTACCGGGCTGGTGCTGTCGGCCGAGGGCGGCTTTTTGTCGCGCCTGCTGCTGCCGTTCAAGCTCGGGCTGGGCGGGCCTTTGGGTAACGGTCGGCAGTGGATGCCGTGGATTCATATCGACGATCAAATCGCCCTGATTGATTTTCTTCTGCACTGCAATCAGGCGAGCGGTCCTTATAATGCGTGCGCGCCGAAACCGGTGCGCAATCGCGAATTCGCCAAGACGCTGGGCAGTGTGCTGCACCGCCCGGCGTTCATGCCGATGCCGGCCCTCGCCTTGAAGGTCGGGCTCGGCGAGATGTCATTGCTGTTGCTGGGTGGCCAACGGGCCATGCCCAAGCGCTTGCTGGAAGCGGGATTCACTTTCCGGTTCACGGATTTACGCGCGGCCCTGGACGATCTTTCCAGCCGCCTCTGAAATAGGACGTTGCATGACCGATCACGCCTTGCTTCTGGTCAACCTGGGTTCGCCGGCCTCCACTTCGGTGGCCGACGTGCGCCGCTATCTCAATCAATTCCTGATGGATCCTTACGTAATCGACCTGCCGTGGCCGGTGCGGCGTCTGCTGGTGTCGCTGATCCTGATCAAGCGCCCCGAGCAGTCGGCCCACGCCTACGCTTCGATCTGGTGGGACGAAGGCTCGCCGCTGGTGGTCCTCAGTCGTCGTCTGCAACAGCAGATGAAGGCACAGTGGACCCACGGCCCGGTGGAACTGGCCATGCGTTACGGCGAGCCGTCGATTGAGACAAGTCTGATGAAGCTGGTAGCGGCGGGGCACAAACGCATCACCCTCGCGCCGCTTTATCCGCAGTTCGCCGACAGCACCACGACCACCGTGATTGAAGAAGCCAAGCGGGTGGTGCGTGAGAAGAAGCTCGATGTGCAGCTGTCGGTGTTGCAGCCGTTCTACGATCAGCCGGAATACCTCGACGCGCTGGTGGCGAGCGCCAGACCGCACTTGCAGCAGGATTACGATCACCTGTTGCTGAGCTTCCATGGTTTGCCGGAGCGGCACCTGACCAAGCTTGACCCGACCGGCAACCATTGCTTCAAGAATGAAGATTGCTGCAAGAATGCTTCGGCTGCCGTATTGGCCACCTGTTATCGCGCCCAGTGCCTGCGCACAGCGGCGCTGTTCGCAGAACGCATGGGACTGCCGGACGGCAAATGGTCGGTGTCGTTTCAGTCGCGGCTGGGCCGGGCGAAATGGATCGAACCCTACACCGAAGCGCGGCTGGATGAGCTGGCCAAAAGTGGCGTGAAGAAGATTCTGGTGATGTGCCCGGCGTTTGTCGCCGATTGCATCGAGACCCTGGAAGAGATCGGCGATCGCGGCAAGGAGCAGTTCCGCGAGGCGGGGGGCGAGGAGTTGGTGCTGGTGCCGTGCCTGAATGACGACTCGCAATGGGCGAAGGCGCTGGCAACACTGTGTGAACGGGCGCCACTGGCCCTGTAGCAGGAGTCAAAAGCTTCGCGAGCAAGCCCGCTCCCACATTTGATTGCATTTCAATGTGGGAGCGGGCTTGCTCGCGAAGGCTGACTGTCAGGCGATGAAGATCTGAAAGTTTAGATCAGCGGCTCATCCGCCTTCTTCTGTTTCCAGCTGTCGTTGCCCGGCAGCAGCAGGTTCAGCGCAATCGCCACCACCGCGCACAGCGCGATGCCTTTGAGCCCGAAATCATCCGGACCGGTGCCGGTGCCGACCAGCACACCACCGATACCGAACACCAGGGTTACCGAAACGATCACCAGATTGCGCGCCTCGCCCAGGTCGATCTTGTGGCGGATCAGAGTGTTCATTCCCACCGCCGCGATCGAACCGAACAGCAGGCACAGAATCCCGCCCATCACCGGCACCGGAATGCTTTGCAGCAGGGCGCCGAACTTGCCGATGAACGCCAGGCTGATGGCGAAGATCGCCGCCCAGGTCATGATTTTCGGGTTGTAGTTCTTGGTCAGCATCACCGCGCCGGTCACTTCCGCGTAAGTCGTGTTGGGCGGACCGCCGAACAGGCCGGCTGCCGTGGTGGCGATGCCGTCACCAAGCAGAGTGCGATGCAGGCCCGGCTTCTTCAGGTAATCGCGACCGGTCACGCTGCCGACCGCAATCACGCCGCCGATATGCTCGATGGCCGGGGCCAGCGCTACCGGGACGATGAACAGGATTGCCTGCCAGTTGAACTCCGGCGCGGTAAAGGCCGGCAGGGCGAACCATGGTGCTGCGGCAATTTTCGCGGTGTCGACCACGCCGAAGTAGAAGGACAGGGCAAAGCCCACCAGCACCCCGGAAATAATCGGCACCAGACGGAAAATGCCTTTGCCGAACACCGCCACGATCAACGTGGTCAGCAGCGCCGGCATCGAGATCATCATTGCGGTCTGGTAATGGATCAGCTCCGAGCCGTCGCCAGCCTTGCCCATCGCCATGTTCGCGGCAATCGGTGCCATGGCCAGGCCAATGGAGATGATCACCGGGCCAATTACGACTGGCGGCAGCAGACGGTCAATGAACCCGGTGCCTTTGATCTTCACCGCCAGGCCGAGGAAGGTGTAAACGAAACCGGCCGCCATCACGCCGCCCATGGTCGCGGCGAGGCCGAACTGGCCCTTGGCGAGAATGATCGGGGTGATGAAGGCGAAGCTCGATGCCAGGAACACCGGCACCTGACGCCCGGTGACGATCTGGAACAGAATCGTGCCTAAACCTGCGGTAAACAGTGCCACGTTCGGGTCCAGGCCCGTGATCAGTGGCATCAGCACCAGGGCGCCGAAAGCCACGAACAGCATCTGTGCGCCGGACAGCACCGTGCGCCAGAGCGGATCGTTGAACTCTTGCTGCATGCTTACGCGTCCTTCTGCTTGGTGCCGAAGATCTTGTCACCGGCGTCGCCAAGCCCAGGAATGATGTAACCGTGCTCGTTGAGTTTCTGGTCGATGGACGCGGTGTAGATGATCACGTCCGGATGAGCTTTCTCGACAGCGGCAATGCCTTCCGGCGCGGCAACCAGCACCATCGCGCGGATGTCCTTGCAACCGGCTTTCTTCAGCAGGTCGATGGTTGCGACCATGGAGCTGCCGGTGGCGAGCATCGGGTCGATGATCATCGCCAGGCGTTCGTCGATTTCCGGAACCAGTTTTTCCAGATAGGTGTGGGCCTGCAGGGTTTCTTCGTTACGGGCGACGCCGACGGCGCTGACTTTCGCACCCGGGATCAGGCTCAGCACGCCTTCGAGCATGCCGATGCCGGCACGCAGGATCGGCACGACGGTAATCTTCTTGCCGGCGATTTTCTCGACCGACACGGTGCCGCACCAACCTTCGATATCGTAGGTTTCCAGCGGCAGGTCTTTGGTCGCTTCATAGGTCAACAGGGCACCGACTTCCTGAGCGAGCTCGCGGAAATTCTTGGTGCTGATGTCTGCACGGCGCATAAGGCCAAGTTTGTGACGGATCAGCGGATGGCGGATCTCTTGGATGGACATGGGGAAAGGCTCCGGCGGCGGGCAAAAAAACCGGCCTAGATTAATCTATCCGAGGGTGATGTCCTATAGGACATACAGTACGTTAGTCCACAAATGCTTGATTCGGCCCCGGTTGATGCGTACCTTTGCCCGCTTTTCCGAAATCCGTCCCCCTGGAGAGCGCCATGTCCGCTGATCTCGAGCATATCCGTCAAATCATGCGAGAGGCTGACTGCCTGTACACCGAAGCTGAAGTCGAGGCTGCCATTGCCCGCGTCGGTGCACAAATCAACGAACAACTGGCCGACAGCAACCCGGTGGTGTTCTGCGTGATGAACGGCGGCCTGATCTTCTCCGGCAAACTGCTGACGCATCTGCAGTTCCCGCTGGAAGCGTCCTACCTGCACGCCACCCGTTACCGCAACGAAACCAGCGGCGGCGACCTGTTCTGGAAAGCCAAGCCGGAAGTCTCGTTCATCGACCGTGACGTGCTGATCATCGACGACATCCTCGACGAAGGTCACACCCTGGGCGCGATCATCGACTTCTGCCGTCACGCCGGCGCGCGCAAAGTGCACACTGCCGTGCTGATCGACAAGGACCACGACCGCAAGGCCCGTCCTGACCTGAAAGCCGACTTCGTCGGCCTGCCGTGTATCGACCGTTACATCTTCGGTTACGGCATGGACTACAAAGGCTACTGGCGCAACGCCAACGGGATCTTCGCCGTCAAAGGCATGTAATTCCGGGTAACCCCGATCCCTTTGGGAGCGGGCTTGCCCGCGATGGCGGACTGTCTGACACATTGATGTCGGATATGCCGACGCTATCGCGGGCAAGCCACGCTCCCACAGTTGTTTTGTGTGTGCTGATCCATCCGCGATACCCATGCTAGAGTGCTCTGCCCCGCCTCCCGGAGTCTGTCATGAGCCTCTTGATCCGCAGCTGCGCCGCCCTGTTGCTGACCCTCAGCCTGCCCCTGGCCGCCGCCCCGCTGCACAGCCAATTCCTGCCGCCCGACGACCTGACTCTGCGTGATGCCGAGCCCGAGCAGCAGCAATTGTTGCAGGTCACCGACTATTCTGTGGTGGTGGGGGCCCAGCGCCAGTCCAATCAGCAGCCGATTCCGGTCACCTCGTCCTTGATGATCCGCCTCAAAGGCAAATCCTTGAACAAGGGAGCGACGATCAATCAGGTGCTGGTCAACTTCGATGGCGAAAGTAAAAGCCTGAAAAAGCCGGCGTATGACGCCAAGAGCAAGACTCTGACGCTCTACTACCCGCTGGCCCAGTACCGGGTGGTGATCGATCTGTTGCGCAACGACACGGTCTACGTGCAATTTCTCAGTTACGCCAACGGCCACATCTGGGCCGATTTGCACACCGGCAGCACGCGCGCGCGTTGAGCCTTGTGCCTGCGCAGGGGTAAACTGCCCGCCCCGTGAAATGTCTGCGAGCTGGAGTCGGCAATGCGTAAAGATAAGAAGCAAGTGATTGGTGACGAGATCGGCGATGAGCAGATCAAGCTGTTCCTCGATTTTGAGCCGGTCGACGCCACTTCGCCGTCGCTGCACAAACTGGTCAAGGCTTACCGTGGCCTGCGGATCGACGATTTCGAGCGTTTCCTGACATTCTTCGTTGCCGCCGGTTATGACCTGGACGGCAAGGACGAGCACGGCCAGACCTTCGTCAACCAGATCCGCGATCAACGCAACGCGGCGGAATACATCGAGCTGATCGAGAAAGCCCGCGGCTGATCGCCCGAAGTTTTCCACAGGCATAAAAAAACGCCCCGCACTCATCGAGTGCGGGGCGTTTTTCATGGAGCCGAATCAGGCGTAGCTTTCGGTCTCGTTGCTGGCTTCAACCAGTTCCAGCGCGACGTTGTTCTGCGTGTTGATCTTGCGATACAGCGCAGCGTCGGTTTCCAGGACCTTTTCGCGGGCCGGGAAGATTTCCGCCAGTTTGGCAGCCCATTCACCCTTGGCCTTGGCCGGGAAGCACTTCTCGATCAGTTCCAGCATGATCGAAACGGTCACCGAAGCGCCTGGCGAAGCACCGAGCAGGGCGGCGAGGGAGCCGTCCTTCGCAGCCACCAGTTCGGTACCGAACTGCAGGATGCCGCCTTTTTTCGGGTCTTTCTTGATGATCTGCACCCGTTGGCCGGCCACTTCCAGGCGCCAGTCTTCGGCTTTCGCCTCGGGGTAGAAACGACGCAGGGATTCCAGGCGCTGTTCCATCGACTGCATCACTTCGCTGACCAGGTACTTGGTCAGGTCCATGTTGTTTTTCGCCACGGCCAGCATCGGCCCGATGTTGCCGGCGCGAACCGACATTGGCAGGTCCATGAAGGAACCGTGCTTGAGGAACTTGGTGGTGAAACCGGCGTATGGCCCGAACAGCAGGGATTTCTTGCCATCGACCACGCGGGTGTCCAGGTGCGGCACGGACATCGGTGGCGAACCCACGGCGGCCTGGCTGTAAACCTTGGCCTGGTGATGCTTGACCACTTCCGGGTTGTCGCAACGCAGCCACTGGCCGCTGATCGGGAAGCCGCCGAAGCCTTTGCTCTCTTCGATGCCCGAGGCTTGCAGCAGCGGCAGAGCCGCGCCACCGGCGCCGAGGAATACGAACTTGGCGTCGACTTCACGGCTGCTGCCGCTGTTGACGTCCTTGATGCTGACGGTCCAGCCGTTGGCGTTACGCTTGAGGCCGGTCACGCGCTTGCAGTACTTGACCTGGGCATCGGGTGCGCTGGTCAGGTGCTTGAGCAGCTGATTGGTCAGGGCGCCAAAGTTGACGTCGGTGCCGTTGATCACGCGGGTGGCGGCGAGCACCTGGTCTTTCGGACGCCCCGGCATCATCAGCGGCATCCACTCGGCCATCTTCGCCTTGTCTTCGGTGTATTCCATGTCGGCGAAGGCGTGGTGCTTGCGCAGCGTATTGAAACGTTCCTTGAGGAACGACACGCCTTTCTCGCCCTCGACATAGCTCAGGTGTGGCACCGGGCTGATGAAGGACTTGCACGAGCCGAATGTGCCTTTCCTGGTCAGATACGACCAGAACTGCTTCGACACCTCGAACTGGGTGTTGATGTGCACGGCTTTCTTGATGTCGACGGTGCCGTCGGCAGTCTGTGGCGTGTAGTTCAGCTCGCACAGGCCGGCGTGGCCGGTGCCGGCGTTGTTCCATGGGTTGGAACTCTCTGCGGCACCGGAATCCATCAGCTCGACGACTTCCAGCTTGAGCGCCGGGTCGAGTTCCTTGAGCAGTACTGCGAGGGTGGCACTCATGATGCCGGCCCCAACCAGAACTACGTCGACTGCTTCGTTATGCGCCATTTAACGCGTCTCCAAAATCTGCAGCACCAAATTGTCGGCATGGCTGCCAGGCGTCCAGGGCAGGTCAGTTGAGCCCCGGGTATCCTTGGTCAGGTGTGCCATGTCCGAATCTTCGCAATTTTTCGCAACTTCGACGGATGCGTGCGGCCTGGCTTAAAGAGTCATATGAACTCATTTCGGCACGGGGCTGGCAATTCGACTTATGGTCGAGACATCCGTTTGTGCAACCAAATCCGTAGCGGACAGGCTTCAGGCTCCGGTAGTCGAGGCGTTCCCGTTCCTGTGTCGTTGGGCTGTTTCAGACGCTAATGGTGCATGTTCAGACGCAAAACTATTCATTTGCTCGCCACACTCTTGTGAAGTTGTGAAAACCCGTTTTTTTCACGCTCTTTTGAAGACGTGAACCTCAAAAAGGGCTGTCCGGGGCTGGCACCGTGCCCGGAGGGGCAAACAACTCAGTGGCCGAGCGTCATGACAGCTCTGCAGATTCGCGAAAAGCGGGATTTGCCAGGGAAACAGCAAGCACGCCAGCTTCACTCGATCTGTGTGGGCGGCTCTCTGTGGGCGATTTGGATGCCAATGCAAGCGCATTGACGCTGTTGCGGGGCCCGATCAGGAGACGTCCTTATAATCGGGGGGAGATTGTATCGAAGAAATGCGCGGAGTTGGTCGAGTTTAATGACTTTTATTAGGCATCCGGTCAGATGCTCAACATCGCTTGAGCCCGTGCGCGTGGGCGCTGCTGTTCGACGCGGGCGCTGGCGGGCAGTGGCTGGTGCAGCCAGTTGAGACGGATTTCCTCGATTTCCACCCAGCCATCACCCATCGGTTGCAGGCTGCATTGCTTGAAGGCCTGGCAATGGCCGTTGCGGTCGAGCAGGGCAAAACTGCGATGCAGCGGGCGTGGGGCGAACAACGAGATCAGATAGCGCATGGCAGTGTTCCTTTTGGGGATCTGTGAGGAAGATTGGCAAAGGGCCGTGACGCGCACGTGTATGGGGGGTGAAGAATCTGTGACAGGAACCGCTGGCAGCGGGTTTTGTCTGAGATTTCAGTGCTGGTGACCCACAGTGGCCCACCGCTATACTGCCGGCCTGTCTGTGCCTGATTCTGGAGAGAAGAGCATGTTGCAACGCCTGTTGTTCGGTTTGATCACTGTGACCAGTTTGACCCTGGTTGGCTGCGCCCACAGCCCGCAACAACTGAGCCCGGAACCGAAGCTGACCACTCAGCTGGCACCGGTCGGCCATGGCCAGCCTGTCGTGGTCCGTGTGGTCGACGGTCGTCCGTCGCCAACCCTCGGCACCCGTGGCGGCCTGTACCCGGAAACCAGCGCCATCACCGTGCAGCGCGAGCAGATCCTGCCGAAGTTGCAGGCCCAGGCTGAAGCCGCCGTGCGTCTGCTCGGGTTCACCCCGACCAACAACGCGCCCAATGCACCGCAATTGACCGTGACCCTGGCGGAACTGAAATACCAGTCGCCCAAAGAAGGCATGTACGTGACCGAAGCCACCATCGGCGCGACCTTCCGCTCCGACGTGCAGAACGCCAACCGTCGTTACAGCGGCCGTTACGGTGCCTCGCTGGACCAGCGTTTCGGCATGGCGCCGAACCAGGAAACCAACACCAAGCTGGTCAGCGATGTGCTCAGTGATGCGCTGACCCGTCTGTTCAAGGATCCGACCGTGGGTCAGGTCCTCGCCGAGTAAGTGTTCGGTTGACGTGAAAAAGCCCGGAGCCAGTGATGGCTCCGGGCTTTTTCGTTCAGGCGGCTTGTGAATAGAAGTCGAGAATGCTGACGCCGGTCAGCAGGTCGGTCTCGGGCAAGTCCGCATGCTGGTGCCCGCCGAGGGCGCAATACACCAGCCAGTGGCGATCCTGGACATTGAAGGCCAGGCTGCCGACGAGGGTTTGCTGCTCGTCGGACGGGGAGATGAGGTACAGGCGATCCTGGTTTTCAGCGTGAAGCATGTCGCGTTCCGTGTCGGTTTCGAGGCGCGCAGGGTGACTGAAACAAATGACGATGCCGTGACACAGGACAGCCATCGGTCGATTGACGGGTTATTTGTCGTAAAGGGTAGGGCAGTCGGGGAGGGTTTCGGTAGAATCCGCGCCGCGGTCGTCGGTCTGGCGCTCGCCATACCGGTCTAGATTGAGGTCTGTGATGTCGCTGCACTTGATGACGCTGTTTACCGCCCATCCCGCCAAGCTGATCAACCTGTTGGCCCTGCTGCTGGCCTTTCCCGGCAGTTGGCTGCTGCACGCGACCCGCCGCCGTGAACAACGGGCGATGGCCAGTATCGCGGCCCAGCGTCAGAGTCAGCCGGATCAGGAACCGGTGCTCGATTGGGCGACCCTGCGCATGAACCGCTTCTTCTACCGCTTCGGTTTTGCCTGCCTGGGCCTGGCGTTGCTGGTGTCCTGGATCAGTACCCGCTTCTGAACGAAGAACGGCGCCCGAAGGCGCCGTTTTTGTCTCTTGCCGAAACCGCTTACAGCGGCAGGCCAGCCTTGACCCGGTACTGATTGCGCACCGGCGTCGCATATTGCAGCACCAGATACGGACGATGCTCTTGCGGGCAAGCGTCCAGACGGCTTTGCCATTCTTCCTGGGCCTTGGCCAGCTCCTCGGCACCGAACACTTCGGCAGCCTTCGGTACGTTCAACTGCGGATCGGCATCAGCCCACTGCGCGTACGCCAGGTAATGCACCGGGAACAACCGGTAGCCGCCGAGAATCTGCTTGTCCATCTCGACCGCCAATTGCTTGGTGTCTTCGAACAGTTCGGTGATCGGCGCAGCGAAATTCACGTGCACCCGGCCCTTGTAGCCGGTGATGCCCTTGGCGATGCTCACGTCATCCTCGCCCGGTGCCTTGCTGTAGGTGCCGGTGGTGGCGCGGATGTACAGCTCGCGGGCCTTGGCCTGGTCGCAGGGGTCGTATTCGTAGCTGATCGACACCGGGGTCAGGTTCAGCGACTGAATGACTTCGCCGAACGGCTCGTCCTTGCGGCTCATGTGGAACATCTTGAGGATCGCCGATTCGGTACGGTCGTCGCCGTCCTTCGCGCGGCCTTCGGCCTGGGCGATCCAGATCGAGGCGCAGTCATTGCGGATCGAGTGGTTGATGTACGCCGACAGCAGCTGATACGCCGCCATTTTCTCGCGGCGCCCGGTGATCGAACGGTGCACGATGAAGCTCTTGTTCAAGCGCATCAGATCGCTGACGAACGGCTTTTGCAGCAGGTTGTCGCCAATTGCGATGCGTGGGGTCGGCAGGCCGGCGTGGTACACGGCGTAGTTGACGAAGGCCGGGTCCATCACGATGTCGCGGTGGTTGGCGATGAAAAGATAGGCGCTGCCGGACTTGAATTGCTCGACACCGGTGTAGGTCACGCCATCGGTGGCGCGCTCGATGGTGTGGTCGACGTAGAACTCGACCTTGTCCTGCAAAGTGGCCACGGAGGTCACGTCGGCGAACTCACGACGCAGCCGATGGGCTATAAGTGGTTTGAGCATCCAGCCGAAGGCACCGGCAAAACGCGGGAAGCGGAAGTGGGTGAGGATATCTAGAAACGCCTTGTCGCCGAGCAGTCGCGCCAGTACCGCGGGTACTTCGCTGTCGTCGTAAGGTCGGATGGCATCGAATTCGCCCATCATGCTCTCTTGTTGGAAACGGCTAGGGTAAGTAAAGGTTTTGATCGAAAACCAACGGGGCACGGTCTGAAAAAGTAGCCAGACAAAAATAGCCCTGCAAATAGACCGGCGATTATACGCACAAGTCACCCGGGAGACCGCGATGCTGGAAAGCGCAGTATATGAATGTCCGTATTGTGGTGAAGAGGTCGAGACGACCGTGGATCTCTCCGCTGGCGACCAGACCTATATTGAAGACTGTCAGGTGTGTTGTCGGCCGATCACCTTTGTATTGCAGGTCCATGGAGAGGACTGGTTTCTGGAAGTCTTCAGCGAAAACGAGTGAGGCGCGGCCATGCAGCGAATCTACGAGCCGGAAAACCTGATGGAAGGCGAGATGCTCAAGGGCATGCTCGCCAGCGAGGGCATCGAGGCGCATCTGGTCGGGCGCGATCTGCTGGGCGGCACGGGGGAGTTGCCGATCTTCGGTTTGCTGGGCCTGTCGGTCGATAACGACCAGGCCGAATACGCCCGCGAGCTGATCCGTGCGTACAATGCCGCGCTGCCGCTGCCCGGCGATGAACCGGACAGTTATCCCGGGACGCTGGTCTGTTAGGCTGGCGTTCGTTTTGTTTGTGAGTCGTGCTGCCCCATGTGTGGACGTTATGCCCTGTTTCGCTGGAACCGCGATTTCGCGAGCCTGCCCGGTTTTCCTGCCGATCAGCAGGCGCAGTGGAACATTTCCCCCAACGATTCGGTGTTGATGCTGCGCGCCGAACCTGACGGCCAGCGCACGCTGGCCCGTGCCCGTTGGGGCCTGACGCCGCCGTGGCTGACCGACCTGTCACGTACGCCGGCCCATGCCCGGGCCGAAACCGTCGCCGAACAACCGATGTTCCGCGAGGCCCTGCGGCTGCGGCGCTGCCTGCTGCCGGCCAACGGTTTCTACGAATGGCGCGGCAACGTGCGCAAACGGCCGTACTGGCTGACACCGGGGGAGGGGGCTTCGCTGTATTTTGCGGCGATCTGGGAGGCGTATCCGGTGCAGGAGCAGGTTTGGCTGAGCACGGCGGTGATCACCCAGCCGGCGGCCAGTCAGCGCCGACCGTTGATTCTCGATGAGGCGGGGCAGGCGGCATGGCTTGATCCCGAGACGCCACTGCATGTCCTGCAGGGGTTGCTCGCCAGCGAACCCGCCGCCTTGCGCGAGCGGGTGCTGGCGAATCTGGTCAATGATCCGAAGCTCAATGGGCCGGAGTGCCTGACTCCGGCTTGATCGGTCAGACCTTGAACTGGTTGATCAACCGCCGCTGCTGCTCCGCCAGTTTGGTCAGGCCCGCACTCGCCGAACTCGACTCATCTGCCCCACCCGCCACTTCATTAGCCACCTGACCGATATTGATCACGTTGCGGTTGATGTCGTCGGCCACCGCGCTCTGTTCTTCGGCAGCGCTGGCGATCTGGGTGTTCATGTCGTTGATCACCGACACTGCCTGGGTGATGGTTTCCAGTGCTTCGGCCGCCTTCGCCGCGTGCTGCACGCTTTCGTCGGTGCGGTTCTGGCTGTCTTCCATGACCCGTACCACATCGCGGGTACCCTGTTGCAGTTGCTGGATCATGCTCTGGATTTCTTCGGTGGCCTGCTGGGTTTTCTGCGCCAGGTTGCGCACTTCATCGGCCACCACCGCAAAACCGCGTCCCTGCTCACCGGCACGGGCCGCTTCAATCGCCGCGTTGAGGGCCAGCAGGTTGGTCTGCTCGGCGATCCCGCGAATGGCGATCAGGATCGCGTTGATGTTTTCGCTGTCCTTGGCCAGCGTCTGTACCACGTCCACGGCCTTACCGATTTCCACGGCCAGCACGCCAATCGAATTGGAGGTGTCGCGCACGATCTGCATGCCCTGGCTGGCGGCCTGATCGGCATGGCTGGCGGCTTGTGCAGCCTGGGTCGCATTGCGCGCCACATCCTGCGCGGTGGCGGTCATTTCCTGCACGGCGGTGGCCACCTGATCGATCTCGGCCATCTGTTTCTGTATGCCGATATTGGTACGGATCGCGATGTCCGCGGTGTGCTCCGAGGAATCGCTGACGCTCTGCACCGACGACACCACCTGCGTGATCATCCCCTGCAATTTCGCTAGGAAGGTATTGAAGCCCTTGGCGATTGAGCCAAGTTCATCATTGCGATCACTGCTCAAGCGGCGGGTCAGGTCGCCTTCGCCCTGAGCGATGTCATCGAGCATGGTCACCATTTGTTTGAGCGGGCGAGCGATGCCGTGACCCACCAGCCAGATCACCAGCAAGCCGAGGCCGGCGATGATCAGACCGACCATGGCCATGCCGAAGGTGTCGGACTTGCGCTGGGCATCGAGGTCGCCTTGCAGCTTTTGCAGATCAGCCATCACGGCGTCGAGCGGCAGTTGCAGCATCAGTGTCCAGCGCGCGTCGGTCTGGCCGATGCCGAACGGCAGATACAACTCGATCCGGCCTTGCTCTTTATTGACGGTGTACGTCACTTCGCCGCGCTTGAGATTGGCCATGTTGGCAATCTGCTGGGCGTCGAGAATGTCGCTGACCTTCTCGCCGAATTTGCTCGGGTCCTTGGTATAGGCGACGATCCGGCCGTTGCTGCCGATCAGGGCCATTTGCCCGGCGCCGCTGTAGAGTTTCTGGTTCGCGCCCAGGAGCATTTCCTGGATGAAGTTCACCGACAGGTCGGCCCCGACGATGCCCTGGAACGCGCCGTTGAGCATGATCGGTTCGATGAAGGAGGCGAGCATGACGATCTTGTCACCGACCTTGTACGGGGCCGGATCGATCACGCAGGATTTCCTGGTTTCTTTCGAGCACAGGTAATACTCGCTGGCGCGCACGCCGGTGGACAGGACTTTCTGGTCGTCGACGTCCACCAGTTTGTCCAGGCCCAGGGTGCCATCGTCGTTGCGGAACCACCACGGCAGGAAGCGCCCGTTGGCGGGATCGATCCCGACAACCTGGGTGCCGACGTAGGCCGCGTCATTGTGGTCCAGTGCGTTCTTTTCCCAGCCGATGTAGGTGCCGAGAATCTTCGGATTCTTCTCGACGTTTTCCTTGATCAGGCTGATCAGTTGCTCGCGGCTGACGTTCAGGCGTGGCTGGCCGTCGGCGCCCGGTGTGCCGAGCAGGGCGTTGACGCGCACCAGTCCGCCGGCAATCAGCAGCGGCGCTTCCAGTTCGCGCTGGATCTGGCTGACCTGGGTCTGCGCCAGCGAGGTCAGGCGCTGTTCGATGACTTGCTCAAACTGGGCCTGAGTCCGTTGCTGGACCATTTCCTGGGTGCGAGCACCGGAGAACAGCGCATACAGCACCAGCGCAGCGACTACGCTGAGCACGATGGCGCCGGCCAGGGCAGCCACGGAAAACTGGATCGACTTGAACTTCATGGGAGCTCCGCACGCGAGAGGACGTCTGCGCTGTTGTATCGGCAGCCACTATTGAGCCGTGAGGGATAGAGAGAGTAATTGCAGCGCAATGTCGCAAATGGATCAGTGAACGACGCAGTTGCAGCGGGCTTGTCGGTGGATATGAATTTTTTCCTACAGGTCAGAAGGAGGTCTTCTGAAATCAGGTGCAACACGTCCGTTGTCTCTGGCGTCGATACCATTACCCGCCTAGGATACGCGGCAGGTTTTCAGGGAGCTTTTGAATGAACAAGACATTGGTTGTAAGTGCACTGAGCGCAGCGCTGTTGCTGGCCGGTTGTCAGTCGGTCAACACCACCAGCGGCGGTGCCGTGGGCGTTGAGCGCAAGCAGTACATGTTCAGCATGCTGTCCTCGCAAGAGGTCGACCAGATGTATGCCCAGTCCTATCAGAAGACCGTGGGCGAAGCGTCCAGCAAAGGCGTGCTGGACAAGACCAGCAACGATGCCAAACGTGTTCAGGCGATTGCCAACCGCTTGATCGCTCAGGCGCCGAACTTCCGTCCGGATGCGGCGCAATGGCAGTGGGAAGTGAACCTGATCAAGAGCGACGAACTCAACGCCAACTGTGGTCCTGGCGGCAAGATCATTTTCTACACCGGGCTGATCGACAGCCTGAAACTCACCGACGATGAAATCGCCGCGGTCATGGGCCATGAAATCGCCCACGCCCTGCGCGAGCATGGGCGTGAAGCCATGTCCAAGGCTTATGGCATCGAAATGGCCAAGCAGGGCGCCGGTGCGTTGCTCGGCCTGGGGCAGGACAGCCTGGCGCTGGCCGACACCGTGGCCAACTACGGCATGACGCTGCCCAACAGCCGCGCCAACGAGAACGAGGCTGACCTGATCGGTCTGGAACTGGCCGCGCGTGCCGGGTACAACCCGAATGCCGCCATTACCCTGTGGAACAAGATGAGCAAGGCCTCTGAAGGCGCGCCGCCGGAGTTCATGAGCACTCACCCGTCCTCCAGCAGTCGCACTGCTGCCTTGCAGGCGGCGATTCCGAAGGTCATGCCGCTTTACGAGAAAGCGCCCAAGTCCTGAAACAATGATCGCTCCCACACTGAGTGGGGGAGCGATCTGCCGGATCAAACCCAGCCGCTGCTCTGCATCGCCTTGTAGACCGCGACGATCGCCAGGATCAGGAACGCCGAAGCGGCCAGTCGACGGATCAGGGTCAGCGGCAGTTTCTCCGCCGCAAAATTCCCCGCCAGTACCACCGGCACGTTGGCGATCAGCATGCCCGCCGTGGTGCCGATGATCACCAGCCACAGCTCCGGGTATTGCGCCGCCAGCATCACGGTAGCGATCTGGGTCTTGTCACCGATTTCCGCGAGGAAGAACGCAATCAGCGTGGTCAGGAATGGCCCGAACTTGCGGGCGGTGCTGGCTTCATCGTCATCCATCTTGTCCGGCACCAGCGTCCACAGGGCGGTGGCGGCGAAACTTGCGGCGAGAATCCAGTGCAGGACGGAATCGGAGAAGAAGCTGCCGAACCAGGCGCCGACCGCACCGGCTGCCGCGTGGTTGGCCAGGGTCGCAGCCACGATACCGGCGATGATCGGCCAGGGTTTGCGGAAGCGAGCGGCGAGAATCAGCGCGAGCAGTTGCGTCTTGTCGCCGATTTCGGCCAAGGCAACGATTGCGGTGGGAACGAGTAACGAGTCCAGCATCAGGATTTCCTAAGGGGCGGGTCGACACGGCTATGACACGTACAGCCTTCCCGCCCCGGGTAAGGTGTGCGTGTCATAGGTCTTGTCAAACCCTGCGATCCGTCTGCTGCGGACGCTTGGGTCGCATACGCCATGATCTGAGGATCAAGTATGTTGACGTATGCCGGACGAGCATGGCGCTCGTGGGAGACTACTCCCCTAGGACGGAGCGGATTCTGCCTAGGCGGAATCCATTCGGCAAGTGCTAATTTTCAGCCGCGCTTGGCCCGGTAAATCCGGAAACCATTACCTTCGGCCTTGATCGCGCAGACTCCGAGATGCTCCTCGATCAGCGGCTGGTACTTCAGGAAACTGTTGGCAACCAGACGAAGTTCTCCGCCGTTTTTCAGATGTTTGGCCGCTTTTCGCAGCAAGTTCTCGGTAGCGAAATAATCGGTGTGCACGCCGACATGGAACGGTGGATTGCTCAGAATCGCGTTCAAACCCATCGGCGCGGCGTCGATGCCGTCACCGGTCAGCACCTCGGCTTCCAGGCCATTGGCGGCCAGGGTCAGCCGGCTGCTGGCGGCAGCGAAGGCATCAACGTCGAGCAACGTGACCTGATTGTGCGGGTAACGGCGCTTGACCGCCGCGCCAAGCACGCCGGCGCCGCAACCGAAGTCCAGCAAATGACCGCTCGGCAGTTTGTCCAGGTGTTCCAGCAGCAGGGCGCTGCCGCGATCCAGTCGGCCATGGCTGAACACGCCCGGCAGGCTGATCACTTTCAGTGGCCCTTCGGCCAGTGGAAGCTCATAAGTCTGCGCCAGACTTTCCAGCGATTTGGCTTCAGGGGCGTTGGCCACCGTCACTTGCCAGAGTTGGCAGTGACGCGCGCTGTCGAGCTTGCGCGGTTTGCCGAACGGGTTGAGCTGTTTGGAGGCGCCTTCGATACCGCTGCGTTTCTCCCCGACCAGATACACCTCACGCCCGGCCAGACGCGAAGCCACGGCATTGAGGATGTAATCGGTCAGGTCCTTGGCCTTGGGCAGGAACACCACGGCATTGGTGAATTCGCGCTCCGGCACGTTCACGCCAAAATGGCTACGCCCTTCGAAGCGCGCTTCGAGCGCAGCCTGATCGCCGGCGTGCCAGCACCAGCCAAACGCCTCGGGCAGGCGCCCCAGCAGATCATCGGCAGGCAAACCGGCCAACAACACCGAACCCTGGAATAACTCGGCCTGACGAAGCAGTACTTCACTGCGCGGATCCATAACTGCTCCTGTGAAAAAAAGTGCCGCAGTTTATCAACTGACGACCCGCAGCGCCTTACCGCTGTAGAACGCCCGGGTGTTTTCCACCAGTTGGCCGACGATTCGCTGCCGCGCTTCACGACTGCCCCAGGCATTGTGCGGGGTGACGATCAGGCGCGGGATGTCGGCGGCCAGCAGCGGATTGCCGTTGGTCGGTGGTTCGACGCTCAACACATCGGTGGCCGCGCCGCCCAGATGACCACTGCGCAAGGCGTCGGCCAAGGCCTGTTCGTCAATCAGCCCGCCGCGGGCGGTGTTGACCACGAAGGCGCCGGGTTTCATCGAAGCGAGTTCGCGGGCTCCGATGAAGTGCCGGGTGTGTTCGTTGAGCGGGCAGTGCAGGGTGAGGGCGTCGATCTGTGGCAGCAATTCCTCCAGCGGCAGGCGATCCGGCCGGGCCGGGCGCCCCGGAATCTGTCCCAGCAACACGCGCATGCCGAAGGCTTCGGCCAATCGCGCGACCGCACCGCCCAGTTCACCATGGCCGAGCAGACCCAGGGTTTTGCCTTCCAGCTCGACGATCGGGTAATCCAGCAGGCAGAACTGTTTTGCTTGCTGCCAGCGGCCTTGGCTGACGGCTTTTTGATAATCGGCCAGACGTGTGGCGAGGTTGAGCAACAGCATGATCGTGTGCTGCGCCACCGACGGCGTGCCGTAACCCTGACAGTTGCACACGGTGATGCCGTGGGCGCGGGCGGCGGCCAGATCGACGTTGTTGGTACCGGTGGCGGTGATCAGGATCAGCTTCAGCTGTGGGTTGGCGGCCATGGCGGCGGCGTCGATCGGGACCTTGTTGCTGATCGCCACGGTCGCACCTTGCAGGCGTTCGGCAACCTGCGCAGGCAACGTCTGGGCGAACAGTTGCAGATCGCTGAAGCAGTCACGCAAAGGGCTCAGATCAAGATCGCCAAGATCCAGCGAAGGGTGATCGAGGAATACGGCGCGGTGGGCGTTCGTCATCAACTGTACCTGTCGTGCTTTGAAGGGAAGGCGTAATCTGCCGAGCCTACCAGATGAAACAACTCGTTACGCTTGGCCGAAAGGAGCCCCCATGTACTGGACCGAATTCTTGACCGTTGCCCTGATCCACCTGCTGGCCGTCGCCAGTCCCGGTCCTGATTTCGCCGTGGTGGTGCGCGAAAGCGTGACCCATGGTCGACGCGCCGGAACCTGGACCGCGTTGGGCGTGGGCACGGCGATTTTCCTGCACGTCGGTTATTCCTTGCTGGGGATCGGGTTGATCGTTTCCCAATCGATCGTGCTGTTCAACGCCTTGAAATGGGCCGCCGCCGCGTACCTGCTGTACATCGGCTTCAAGGCCCTGCGCGCGCAACCGGCGAAAACCGTCGCCGATGATCTGCACAAAGAGGCCGGCGAGCGCACCGCTCGTGGCGCGTTCACTTCGGGCTTCGTGACCAACGGTCTGAACCCGAAAGCCACGCTGTTCTTCCTGTCGTTGTTCACTGTGGTGATCAACCCGCACACACCGCTGACGGTGCAGGCCGGTTACGGGATCTATCTGGCTGTCGCGACCGCGACCTGGTTCTGCCTGGTGGCCATGTTGTTCAGCCAGCAGCGCGTGCGCGCCGGTTTCGCCCGTATGGGCCACTGGTTCGACCGCACCATGGGCGCGGTGCTGATCGCCATCGGCGTGAAACTCGCGTTCACCGAGATGCATTGATCCTGCGGTGACGTAACGGATTCCGGCAAATGCTGGCGCAAAGCTAGCATTTGTACGGCTCTGCAAATCATTCCTTTGGCTGATTTGGCTGACGTATAACGGTTCTAGAGTACGAAACTCCAACGCCAACACCGTGCAGTCAGAAAAGGGATTCTTATGTTGCAGACTCGCGTTATTCCGCCCGCCGAAGGGGCGTACCAGTATCCACTGCTGATTAAACGGCTGCTGATGTCCGGTGCCCGTTACGAGAAAACCCGCGAGATCATCTACCGTGACCAGCTGCGCTACAGCTACCCGACCCTGATCGAGCGCGTGGCGCGGCTGGCTAACGTGCTGACGGCGGCCGGCGTAAAAGCGGGTGACACCGTGGCGGTAATGGACTGGGACAGCCATCGCTACCTGGAGTGCATGTTTGCGATCCCGATGATCGGCGCGGTGATCCACACCATCAACGTGCGTCTGTCGCCGGAGCAGATCCTCTACACCATGAACCACGCCGAGGACCGCTTCGTGCTGGTCAACAGCGAGTTCGTCGGGCTGTATCAGGCCATCGCGCCGCACCTGACCACGGTGGAGAAAACCCTGCTGCTGACCGATCTGCCGGAAAAAACCGCCGATCTGCCGAATCTGGTCGGCGAGTACGAGCAACTGCTGGCGGCCGCCAGTCCCCAGTACGACTTCCAGGATTTCGACGAGAACTCGGTCGCCACCACGTTCTACACCACGGGCACCACCGGCAATCCGAAAGGCGTGTACTTCACCCATCGGCAACTGGTGCTGCACACCATGGGCGTGTCGACCATCATGGGCGCCATCGACAGTGTGCGGCTGCTGGGCACCAACGATGTGTACATGCCGATCACCCCGATGTTCCACGTGCATGCGTGGGGCCTGCCGTATGTGGCGACCATGCTCGGGCTCAAGCAGGTCTATCCGGGGCGTTACGACCCGGAATTCCTGGTCGAGCTGTGGCGCAAGGAAAAGGTCACGTTCTCCCATTGCGTGCCGACCATCCTGCAGATGGTGCTCAACGCCAAAGGCGCGCAGGGCACCGATTTCGGCGGCTGGAAAATCGTCATTGGCGGCAGTGCGCTCAATCGCACGCTGTACGAAACGGCCAAGAGCAAGGGCATTCAACTGACGGCCGCTTACGGCATGTCGGAAACCGGGCCGCTGGTCTCGTGCGCGCACCTTAACGATGAGTTGATGGCGGGCACCGAGGACGAGCGCACCACTTACCGGATCAAGGCCGGCGTGCCGGGGCCATTGGTCGAAGCAGCCATCGTCGACACCGAGGGCAATTTCCTCCCGGCGGACGGCGAGACCCAGGGCGAACTGGTGCTGCGCGCACCGTGGCTGACCGAGGGCTACTTCAACGAACCGCAGAAGGGCGCCGAGCTGTGGGCCGGCGGCTGGCTGCACACCGGCGACGTGGCGACGCTCGACGCCATGGGTGTGATCGACATCCGCGACCGGATCAAGGACGTGATCAAGACCGGTGGCGAGTGGATCTCTTCGCTGGACCTCGAAGACCTGATCAGCCGGCACGTCGCGGTACGTGAAGTAGCAGTGGTGGGGATCGCCGATCCGCAGTGGGGCGAGCGTCCGTTTGCCTTGCTGGTGGTGCGCGAAGGGCACGTTATCGGGGCGCGCGAGCTCAAGGAACACCTCAAGCCGTTCGTTGAGTTGGGGCACTTGAGCAAGTGGGCGATACCAAGTCAGATCGCGCTTGTTACTGAAATTCCCAAGACCAGTGTCGGCAAGCTCGACAAGAAGCGCATCCGCCTCGACATCACTGAATGGCAGGCCAACAACAGTACCTTCCTCTCGACGCTCTGAGCGTCCGCTGGCCCCCCCAAAACGGCGCCCCAGACCCACCAAGCAAGCGCTTGGCTTGTGAAATCCGAATTTTCAGCCATCCTTGCCGTGCCGACATGTGTCGGACTGGCGAAAGGACTGTTCCAGAGTGGCCGGCAGCTGCAAATCACACTTTAGAGGGATCAAGCAGTACCACCTGCTGGCTATAGTCCGCTCAAGGATTTTTAAGAACGGGGCACACGCACAAACGGGGCGATGCAACATTGAAGCGATTTCGGGAAGTCTCTGGCACCCGGTCCTTCAGGCGTTTTTAAAAGTACTCACTGCCATAACAATAATGCACATGGAGTAGCGTCGATGACCTCAGTAAACCAGTTCTGGCGCCGGGCAAAGCTGCCTCTGGCCGTCAGTCTTGCTTCTTCGCTCGCCGGGCCCGCATTCGGCGTCAGTTTCAACGTCGGTGAAATCGAAGGCCAGTTCGACTCCTCCCTGTCGATCGGTGCCAGTTGGTCCACCCAGAGCCCGAACAAGAACCTCATCGGCGTCAACAATGGCGGTCACGGTCTGTCCCAGACTTCCGACGACGGCCACGCCAACTTCAAGAGCGGCGAAACCTTCTCGAAGATCTTCAAGGGCATCCATGACCTTGAACTGAAATACGGCGACACCGGCGTGTTCGTCCGTGGCAAGTACTGGTACGACTTCGAACTGAAAGACGAGAGCCGCGAGTTCAAGGACATCAGCGACCACAACCGCAAGGAAGGCGCCAAGTCCGCCGGCGGCCAGATCCTCGATGCCTTCGTCTACCACAACTATTCGATCGCCGATCAGCCGGGCTCCGTGCGTCTGGGCAAACAGGTGGTGAGCTGGGGTGAAAGTACCTTCATCGGTGGCGGCATCAACTCGATCAACCCGATCGACGTGTCCGCGTTCCGTCGTCCAGGCGCCGAGATCAAGGAAGGCCTGATCCCGGTCAACATGTTCTACGTGTCCCAGAGCCTGACCGACAACCTGTCGGCCGAAGCCTTCTATCAGCTGGAGTGGGACCAGACCGTCGTCGACAACTGCGGCACGTTCTTCTCCCAGCCGGACATTATTGCCGACGGCTGCACCGATAACTTGCGCGTACTCAACAAGCGCTCGCAGATCCCGGCCATTGCCCTGGGGCCATTGGCGGCCAACGGTGTCAACGTCAATGAAGAAGGCGTGCTGGTGCCGCGCGGCGCCGATCGCGATGCGCGCGACAGCGGCCAGTGGGGCGCGTCCCTCAAGTACATGTTCGAACCGCTGGACACCGAATTCGGTGCCTACTTCATGAATTACCACAGCCGTGCGCCGATCTTCAGTGCCACTGGCGCGCCGCAATCGGTCTACAACGGCGTAGCCGCATTGCCAGGTCCGTTTCAGGCACTCGGGCCGCTGCTGGTCGCGGGCAACTCGAAATACTTCGTCGAATACCCTGAAGACATCCGCCTCTATGGTCTGAGCTTCTCCACCACTTTGCCTACCGGTACGGCGTGGAGCGGTGAGATCAGCTATCGCCCGAATGCACCGGTGCAACTGAACTCCACCGACATCCTGTTCGCCGGTGTGCGTCCGCTGGGTGGCCCTTACGCCAACGCATCGCTGCTCAATGGCGTGCCGGGCCAGGATCTGCATGGCTACGAGCGCAAGGAAATCACTCAACTGCAAACCACCTTCACGCACTTCTTCGATCAGGTCATGGGCGCCAGCCGTCTGACCCTGGTGGGTGAAGTGGGCATGACTTACGTGGGCGGCCTGGAGAGCCGATCCGACAAGCGCTATGGCCGCGATCCGGTCTTCGGCCCGGGCGAACTGCCAGCCACCGGTACCACCAACACCTGCGTCAACATCCTCAACAACGGCACCATCAATGGCGCCGGACCAGGTTCGCCGCAGAACAACCGCAGCCGCAATTGCGACAACGACGGTTTCACCACGTCGATGTCCTGGGGCTACCGTGGCCGTGCGATCTGGGAATACAACGATGTGTTCGCCGGTGTGAACCTCAAGCCGAACGTGGCCTGGTCCCACGACGTCAGCGGCTACTCGCCGGGCCCTGGCGGCAACTTCGAGGAAGGTCGCAAGGCCGTCAGCCTGGGCGTCGACGCCGAGTACCAGAACACCTACACCGCGAGCCTGGCGTACACCAACTTCTTCGACGGCAAGTACAGCACCGTGGATGACCGCGACTTCGTGGCGCTCAGCCTCGGCGTGAACTTCTAAGCACTGCATTTCAGGACGAACGAATTTATGAAAATAACAAAAAGTCTGTTCCACGCCGGTGTTCTGGGCCTGTCGCTGCTGGCGACCGGCGTCATGGCGGCGGTGCCTGCCGCCGAAGCGGACAAGCTGGGCAAGAGCCTGACCCCGATGGGCGCCGAAATGGCCGGTAACGCCGACGGCTCGATCCCGGCCTGGAAACCGATGCCGAAGAATGCCGGCACCGTCGACAGCAAAGGCTTCCTGTCAGACCCCTATGCCAGCGAAAAACCGCTGTTCACCATCACCAAGCAGAACGTCGATCAGTACAAGGCCAAGCTCGCGCCGGGTCAGTACGCGATGTTCCAGCGCTACCCTGACACCTTCAAGATGCCGGTCTACCCGTCCCATCGCGGTGCCACCGTACCGGATGACGTATTCGCCGCCATCAAGAAGAACGCCACCACCACGACCCTGGTGTCGGGTGGCAACGGTCTGGAAAACTTCGATACCGCCGTGCCGTTCCCGATTCCGAAAACCGGTGTGGAAGTCATCTGGAACCACATCACCCGCTATCGCGGCGGCAGCGTGACGCGTCTGGTGACCCAGGCCACGCCGCAACCGAACGGCTCGTTCAGCCTGGTGTACTTCCAGGACCAGTTCGTGTTCCGCGACAAGATGAAGGATTACGATCCGGCGAACCCGGGCAACATCCTGTTCTACTTCAAGCAGAAAGTGACCGCGCCGGCACGTCTGGCCGGTGGCGTGCTGCTGGTGCACGAAACCCTCGACCAGGTGAAGGAACCGCGTTCGGCGTGGGTCTACAACGCCGGTCAGCGTCGTGTGCGCCGCGCACCGCAAGTGTCCTATGACGGCCCGGGTACCGCGGCGGACGGCCTGCGTACCTCCGACAACCTGGACATGTTCAACGGCGCACCGGATCGCTACGACTGGAAACTGGTCGGCAAGCAGGAGATGTACATCGCCTCCGACAGCTACAAGCTCGACGATCCGAAACTCAAGTACACCGACATCATCAAGGCCGGGCACATCAACCAGGATCTGGCGCGTTATGAACTGCGTCGCGTCTGGCACGTGACCGCGACCCTGAAGGAAGGTCAGCGTCACATCTACGCCAAGCGTGACTTCTTCATCGACGAAGACACCTGGCAAGCCGCTGTCATCGACCACTACGACGGTCGTGGCCAACTGTGGCGCGTCGCCGAAGCGCACGCCGAGAACTACTACGACAAGCAAGTGCCGTGGTATGCCCTGGAAACCCTCTACGATCTGCAATCCGGTCGTTATCTGGCGCTGGGCATGAAGAACGAAGAGAAGCAGGCGTATGACTTCGGCTTCACCGCCACCACCAGCGACTTCACCCCGGCTGCCCTGCGTCAGGATGGTGTTCGCTAAGCAGCTGTAAACCGAGGCCGCATCCTCGTGAATACGCCCCGACTGGTTCGGGGCGTTTTTTTTGCTATCAGTTTTTCCGTAGGCTTTTTGTAGCCATTTGTAGCAACGACCTTCATAACCGCTCCGTTTAAGGCTAGTCTGCGGACATCTGCTACGCCGCCAACAGCCATACGAACAAGAGCCGGCCATGACTGATCTGTCCCCACTTCCGGGTCCCGCAAGCGTTGCCGTCGCGGCACTGGACGGGCGTTTTTTTCGCCCGCCGTTACCCGATGGCTACGTGCTGCGACCCCGTTTGTGCGAGCGCCTGAGTGCGGGGCTCGGAGGGCGCCTGTTGCTGGTCAGCGCACCGGCCGGTTTTGGCAAGAGTTCGCTGGCGGTGGAGTTCTGCCAGAGTTTGCCGGCGCACTGGCAAAGTCTGTGGCTGGGCCTGAGCGCTCGCGACAGTGACCCGGGACGCTTCCTCGAGCGCTTGCTCGAGGGTCTGCAAGACTACTTTCCCGAACTCGGCAGCCGCGCACTCGGTTTATTGAAAATGCGCCAGCGTCATCAGCCATTCGCCTTCGAGGAATGGCTCGACGGCTTGCTCGATGAGCTGGCCCTGCACCTGCTACCGACCTCGCCGTTGCTGCTCGTACTCGACGATTACCACCTCGCGCAAGGGCCGGTGCTTGATCGTTGCCTGCAGTTTTTCCTCAACCATTTGCCCGATGGTCTGCTGGTCATGGTCACCAGTCGGCAGCGCCCGGACTGGCACCTGGCCCGTCTGCGCCTGTCGCGCCAGTTGCTGGAACTGCACGAGCAGGATCTGCGCCTGACCCACGATGAGGCCCTGGCACTGCTCGATCGTCACAGCAGCTCACTGCGTGGCGAGGCGCTGGAAAACCTGATCCAGCGCAGCGAAGGCTGGGTGGCCGGGTTGCGCTTCTGGCTGCTGGCGATTTCTGAAGCCGGCACCGAATCGGCCTTGCCTCAAGCGTTGAACGGCGGGGAAGGGCTGATCCGTGAATACCTGCTGGAGGAAGTCATCGACTGCCTGCCCGCCGTGGTGCAGGCGTTCCTTTATGACACCGCACCGCAGGAGCGCTTTTGCAGCGAGCTGTGCGACGCGGTGCGCGAATCCCATGACAGTGCCGAGATCCTGCGTTTTCTCCTGGCACATCAGGTATTCCTGGTGCCGTTGGACGAGCATGGGCACTGGTATCGCTATCACCATCTGTTTTCCGACCTGTTGCGCAGTCGACCGATTACCCGGGCGATCGTGCCTGTCGCCACGCTGCACTTGCGCGCCTGTCGCTGGTTCAATGCCCAGGGGTTACTGGACGAAGCTGTCGAGCAGGCGTTGCGGGCAGGGCATCTGGACGTTGCGGCGAATCTGGTACAGAACCTGTCCGAAGAACAACTGCTCGCCGAGCAGAATGTCGGCATGCTGCTGCGCTGGAAAATGGACTTGCCTGACAGCCTGTTGATCAGCACACCGCGTTTGATCGTTTTGTATAGCTGGGCGTTGGGACTGGCCTGTCAGCTCGACGCGGCCGAAGAACTCGCCAGTCACCTGAGCCGGTTTCTGCCGGCACCTTCTGCCACTGCACAGAAATCGATGTTGGCCCAATGGCTGGCGCTCAAGGGCATCATCGCCCGTGGGCGGGGCCATCGCGAGCAGACCATCGAATATTGCAGCGAGGCACTGGAAAGCCTGCCGGCCAAGCGCTACGGCCAGCGCCTGATGTGCCTGTCCACCTTGTCCAACCTCGCGATCGCCGACGGTGATCTGTGGCGTGCACGGGGCCTGAACCGCGAGTCGCTTGAACTGGCGCAGCGGGTCGGCAATCCATTGTTCGAGGCGCTGGCGCATTACGATCGTGCCCGCGTCCTGCAAGCACGGGGCGAAATCCTGCGCGCGCTCGATGAAGTGCGCCAAGGGCTGGAGCGCTTGCGCGGCTTGTCCGCACAACGGTTGTACGCCGTGCGTGCGCGACTGACACTGTATGAGGGTTTTCTGCTGGCCATGCGGTTGCAGCCCGAAGCGGCGCGCGCGCGATTGCAGGCCGGCCTCAGTGAAGCGCGGGCCTGTCGTGATATCAGCGTGTTGATTGGTCACTGCGTGATTGCCCGGCTCGACGGCAGCCGCGGTGATTACGCCCGGGCTTTCGCCGAACTGGCAGAAGCCGAGCGTCTGATGCACATCTGGGATGTGCCACCGATCTACTATCTGGCGATGATTACTCTGGTCAAATGCGAGTTGTGGCTGGCGCAGGGGCGCATTGATCTGGCCGAGGCCTGGCTGGCGCGACTGGGGCAGACCTACACCGGCGAGCGCGCCGCGGCACCACCGGAGTTTCATCCGCAGTTGCCGTTGCATGTCGAGTTGCAGCAGGCGCTGCTGGATGTCATTCAGGGGCAGCCGATGCTTGCTGAGGGTCGGCTGAACGTGCTGCTGGAAAACGGCCAGCAAACCGGGCGTCAGCTGTTGAGCGTGATGGCATTGACGCAAAAAGTGGCGTTACTGTTGGCGAGCAGTCGTGAACCTGAAGCCCGAAAAGCATTGGCTCAGGCGATTGAAGCGGCCAGCGGCGGGGTGTTGCAGCCCTTTGATGCTCTGGTCAAACAACATGCCGAGTGGTTGCGCGGGCAGCTGTTGCTGATGTTGCCGGGTTTCGCCAGTCAGCAATTGCTGGAGCATTTCCCTCCCGTGGTATCGCGCAACGTTCAAGAGCTTCCGACAGCGGAACAACTGAGCAGCCGGGAACTGGCAGTCCTGCGGTTGATCGCCCAAGGCTGTTCGAATCAGGAAATCAGCGAGCAACTGTTCATTTCGTTACATACCGTGAAAACCCATGCCAGCCATATCAACAGCAAGCTGGGGGTGGAGCGGCGCACGCAGGCCGTGGCGCGGGCCAAGGAGCTGGGCGTGTTGTGTTAGCGGATATTCAACGGTCACGGCCAATAAAAAACGCCCCGATACGATCGGGGCGTTTTTTTATCCGGCCTGTGAGCCAGGCCGGATTGCAGCTTTACGGTAAAACCATCAGGCCACCAGATCGTTGGCGCTGAATGTATTGACCCCCACCAACTGGATTTCGAAGTCTGCCGTGGCGTTGCCGCTGACGTTGCCCGACAGAATGTGATCGACGAATCGCAGTTGCCCGGCTCCAGTGAATTCACCTGCGCCAATGAAGGTGAAGCCATTGAGGCCTGCCGCCAGCAGATTGGCATCGAAGTGGCTCAGATCGATCTTGTCACCCTGCAGGCTGCTGAAGTCGCTGATGACATCACGATTGGCTCCGATCCCCATTTCGTTGACAGCGCTGAAAACAAAGGTGTCCGCGCCTGCGCCGCCGATGAGCGTGTCAGCGCCGGCGCCTCCATTCAGAACGTTGTTGGCGCTGTTGCCGGTCAGGGTGTTGTTCAGGCTGTTGCCGGTAATGTTGAACGCACCGCTGCCCAGCAGCGAGACGTTCTCGACGTTCTGCAGATTGCTCAGGCTCAGGTCGATCAGGTTGGTCAGCGGCGTAGCCGAGTAAACGACATTGAGGGTGTCGTTACCCTCGTTGGCGTTTTCCTGCACCAGTGCCAGTTCACCGGCCTGATCGAGGAAGTAGGCATCGTTGCCTTTACCACCGACCAGGGTATCGAGCCCGGCGCCGCCATTGAGCTGGTTGTCGCCGTCGTTGCCGATGATGACGTTGTTCAGGGCGTTGCCGATGCCGTAGATATTGGCATTGCCGGTGAGCGTGAGGTTTTCCAGGTTGGCGCCAAGGATGTAGTCCACCGACGCTTTAACAGTGTCGATCTCGCTGGTCAGGGTGCTGGTTTCTCTGACCACGTCGCCGACGTTGTCGACGATGTAGGTATCG
>NZ_JASCAF010000037.1:0-84468 GCF_029967985.1 Pseudomonas sp. V88_4 | reverse complement strand
CTGAGGTCAGGAAAAACGGGCATGCTAAACATGTTAAGTAAGTGCCATTCAAATCAGTCCCCTTTTCGCTCAATCGGCTAGCGTATGTCGAGTGTTATTCTTCCATATGACGAATCCAATGAAGGACCTGATTCAGTGGGGTAGCTACACCCTCAGGAAGTGAAGCTACATGCTCTGAATCAAGCTTAAGTTTTTCTATCTTGAAGCCGTACTCAATCGATTCAATTGTTGCCGCGTCATAGCCTTCAATTTGTGCAAGCCTTGCAATGCAGGCTCGAATTGCCTGTTCTCCTAAGTGCCCATGGCATATCCACTGGAGCCTATTTTGGTCGAACTGCTGAGTGGTAGCCAAAAAGGAATTAATAGTCTCAAACATATTACAATGCTGTCCGCGCGCTAAGATTTTATTATCCACGCCAGCGCTAGCGGTGAAAATTGAGTTTTCCAGCGTAACATTTTCATAGGAGAGCATTTCATTTGCGCGCGTCACGACGGACAAGCTTCTGCACGCTAGAGAATAGGCGGCAGAGAATTGCAGTATGGAAACGTAGTGAGATTCGATTTTTCTCAGATATTGTTCGGTAACAGCTGCGTGATGCGTATATATGATGAAGTCAATAAAAGAGCTTGGAGTAAACCAATAATTTTCAATGGAGTGTCCGCGGGTAACAAAAGTGTTTTCAGGGAAAAGTGTTGGTTCGTACTCGAAATTGACGGTGTTTAAACCGTCCCACTCGCGATCAATTAGGCATCGAAAATTCCCAGAGGGTTGCCTGCTTGCGATGTTTTTTATTTTTTCACGGGCACCAATAACACCGAGAGTTTTGTCATCAACTAGAGAGGCGTCATCAATACAATAATTCGCGAGCACGTTATCTTTATGATTCTTCTTCAATATGAAATGAGACAAAACTTTCTTGTCGCTTACACCTTCCACCAAAAGGGTTTTATTTGTTCGCAGCCTGACTGCAAGTAGATACGAGGAAACGCTGGAGTAACTGCTCATGAGAGATCTTCCAGATAGGATTCATCATCCTCCGGATGCTCACGAGTATTGTTAATCGTAGGCGCGAAAATCTGGACTGCGTCGGGATGGTCGGCTCCTACCTCGGGTGAGTGGGTGCAGGCGATGATTTGACGATTAGCCGCTTGCTGCTCGAGGTTGGCCAGGATGATTCGTTGCCAGTCAATATGCAGCGATAGTTCTGGCTCGTCGATCAAAAAAATGCCAGTGGACGCTGTGCTCATACGGCTGGCAGTGAAAAGCATCGTCAATATTTGCCTTTCACCGGACGACAACGTTGATAGTGGGTAAACACTGTCATTGCTAGTCCGAACGAAAGCATACTCGCGCCATCTATTGTGGTTTCTAGCATAATGAGGCGATATTTCTAGATGTTTTCCATCAAGAAATTTGTTCACTGCGGTTTCAAAAGTTCGAAGTCTCTTAAATGCTCGTTGATTTTCTTCCTTCAAACGCTCAAGCATATCTGCATAGAGCTTCAAAACGCGCTTCGTTGCATCGTTATCTTGATCGCCGGCAAACTTCGCTTGACGTACTGCATGCGCCAATTGTTGCGAAGCTGTGACAGACTGGAGGCTGAAATTGGTTTGAGTATCGTCAAGGGCTGTCTTAACACGCTCGAGAAGCGGTTCTACCTCACCGTCACTAGGCGTCGCGTCTTTTGAAGTTATAGAATTGAAAACACCAATAAAAATAGAGTTTAACATCTGGCTTTGAGCTTGAGTCGAACTCATCTGTGCTTCATTAAACTCCTCAGTAATAATATCAAGTACTTCAGCCAGGCCTGGGTAGCGAATAATAGGGACGAACGGACCGAACCAATCGCGGCATTGCGAAGTTTTGAAAGCAACCATATTTGCGCGTTGTTCATCGCGGTGCCGTACAAAGGATGGGTTTTCCTTTGTAATCTCGCTTAACTCTTTTCTTTTGATAGTGTCGTAGTCAACGGCTCGCGGGTTTTCATAAGGATTATTAGTACCTTTTACTTTTTCAAGAATGGATCTGTATGCAGGAAGATAAACGGGCCTCCCCCCAAACGCATTTTTTATTTTCTCCTCTTCAGAGGAACTCAATACTGGGTGTTGCGCGTCTTCTGAGAAGCCAATAAGCGAATTGTTGAATGACGCATATATCAAGCCCTGATCGCTTTGAACTAGATCCAAAGTATCTCCATTGAAACTTGCAACAGAGATGGAGTTGAATTTTATGTGCATGAAGCGGGAAAAATCCAGCTCTAGTATGTTGGCAATAATATGAAGAACTGTTGTTTTACCCTTACCATTTTTGCCGTAGATAACGTTTAGACCTTCCGAAAATTCAAGGTCGATATCTAGGTAGTGATGAAGCATGCGAATGGATAATGTTTTGATAGCTGGCTGCATTTTCATCCCTGACGTAGGTGTTGTTAACGGCATTTCCGGACTCTAGCTGGTGAAATGGAAAATTACCACGTCAGTAGTCTAAAGCCAGTCGGTCTAACCCTCCGGTGAGCGTCTGCTTGTGGCCGATAGCAGTCACTCGCAATTACTTCACTCCCTCTAAAACCGCCCCACCGAAAACAACGAAAGATCCAGCTCACTCTTCCCCCGCAAACACCACTGCGCAAACGCTTCCCCCAGCGCCGCCGAGTGTTTGAACCCGTGCCCCGAGCACGCCGACACCACCAACGTGTGCTGCAACCGCGGATGCTCATCAATGATGAAATGCCGATCCGGCGTAACGGTGTAGGCACAAACCGCTGACTTCAGCACCCGATCCGTCAGCCCGGCAATGCGCCCCAGCACCTGCTGTTCGTACATCTCGCGCTCTTCCTCGGCCGAGACTATGCGATTCAGAGTCTCGGGCGTGGATGTGCTGTGATATTGCGCCGTCGCCACCTTCAAACTGCCCTCCCCCGGCAATGCAGGAAAGCCATAGAAATTGTCGTCCGGGCCGTGAGTGAAGATAAACGTGGGTGAGTGGCCGACCAGTCCCGCACCAGGCTCGGTTTCGAACCAGAACAGTTTTTGCCGATAGACGCTGAGCAATCTGTCGAACGGTGCGCCCAGCAGGCCGCCCGCCCAGTTGCCGGCGGTGACCACCAGTTTGTTCGCCCGTACGGTGCGCTGGTCGGTGGTGACGGTGACGCCCTCTACGTCCGAGCTGATGTGGGTCACGGTCTCGCCCTTGTACAGCGTGGCGCCGTGTTGTTCGGACAATCTCAGTTGTACGTCGATGCAGCGTTCGGGCCTTACGAAACCGCCTTCGGGCTCGAAGTAGCCAATGGCGTCGTCGCGCACCTGGGCAAACTGCGGAAAGCGTTGGCGGATCTGGCCGGCGTCGAGGACTTCGTGTTCGATGCCGTAGGTCTGCGCCAGGGCGATGGTGCGCAGGGTGAAGTCGGTTTCGTCGGTGGGATCGAAGTCGGGGCTGGAGGTCAGCACCAGCAGGCCGGACTGTTCGAACAGGGACTCGCCCGACAGCGCTTCCAGTTCGCGCCAGATGCGGTGGGAGTTGCGCACGATGGGCACGTATTGCGCGCCCTCGCCCACGGACAGCCGGGTGATGCGGGTATCGCCATGGCTGGAGCCGAACGCGTGCGGCGGATGGTGACGGTCGATGCCGACCACGTTGACCCCCGCCTTCGCCAGTTGATACACCGTGGCCGCGCCCATGGCGCCGAGGCCGATGACCAGTGCTTCGCATCGTTCCATGATTGATTTCCGCTCAGGCAAAAGAGCCACAGTGAAGCGGATCAGGCGATGGAAAACAATCCGCTGAAAGCCGCGCGCTGGCAAAAACGCGGGAAGCGAGCTGATGGGCGTCCCATTTACTGTCAATCAGCCGTCTGTCGGTGTTAGCTGTAGTCAAACGAAATTTGATAGTCGTTGGTACTCAGAGCGATCTGATGTTGAAAGTACGGCTGAATGGTCGCGACCCACTTCTCGACGACGTTGAAGCTGCCATTATTGATGTTGCCCTCTACTGGAATGCCTAAGGCATTCAATACTGACTCATCATCCCCCAGATTTCTTGACGACTCCTCGCCCTGGAATTGCAGGGTTGCTGTGTCGTACCACTCAAGTCTCAGCTCCAGTCCCATCTCTTTCTCACAAATATCTTTTTTGACGAAAAAAGGGACGGTGGCCCCGTCCCCTTTGCTCTCCGCAGTATCAGTACTTCGCACAGGTGCCCATGAAATACTCCAGACCGCTCGGGAAGCTGACATTCAGCAGGGCTCCCAGTGCCGCTACCTGATCCTCGCGCAGTAACAACTCACCTGGTTCCAGTTCACTCAGGGGCTTGGATTCAATGAGTTGCGCAACTTTTTCATTCATTTCGCTACCGTCGATATCCAACTCGAATTGCAGCGTGTCGTCTTGGACGTCATCGGGATAAAAGCCGGTTATTGAAAGGAAGAGCATGGTTTCATCCTTAATTTTTGGTGGTTCTTCTATCAGGCTCTGCTGGCCCGGTTTGCTCACCCGTCAGGTGATTGAACTCACCCAGATGTGTGGTTCCTAGTTTGTCGTATTTTTCTACAGCATTACTTTTGTAGTCCCACTCATAAATTCGGCCTTTACGGTCTACCCAGCGTGCTCGCCGCTTTCCTCCACCTTGTACCGATGATTTCGACTTCACCCTGATTGCATCGGGGAATGCTGGTAGCGTCTTTGGATGACCGTAATAAGCATGGTCGGGTGGGCGGCTGAGAACAATGTACAGCGGCCGAACCCCGGAATCCGCCGGAAAAACCAATATGAAATCCCGATACTCCGGCGGATAAACCGGATTCACCAGAATCCCGTCCGCCGCTTTCGTCGGCGGGTACACCCAGATGTGCGGCGCTTGCGGAGCAGCCTCCAGTGCAGGAATACCGAGGATGTCGGAACCATCCACGGCAGGCGTCCAGATCAGCTCAACACCGTCACCGAGGTCTGCAACAAACCGGCTATCGCGTGCAGCGAACTGCACGACATCAACCATCTCCCAGTCGCGATTCTTGCCGGTATAGAAGCCGTAGCCCTTAAGGCTGCCATCGGCCTGCTGTTCAACGCGCAAGCGCACGCGGGTTCGGGCCTGTTTGAGGGTGAGCAACTGATCTTCGGTATAGAGCGCGCTATCGCCCAGGTTCGATGGCATGAACATCGCCACCAAACCGAGCAACGGGCTGATGACGGCAGCAGAGGCCATCGCGGGCAATGCCTTGAACGCCTCACCGGCAAGGGCGAAAGTGCCCAGCCCCGCAGGAATGGCCGTGCCGCTGATTTTTTTGAGTGCAACGCCACCGCTGTCATCGGCCTCACGGCCACCGAGCAAAATCAGCTCGCCGTAATCCTTCAGGCTGTCAGTCGGCACCATCCCCGAAGGATTCGAGTAATCGATGATCGCGTCCGGCAACTTGCAGGATTTGGCAAACACGCAGCCCGCGCGTACCGGCTCAGGCTTGTTCGCCGCGACCTCACGGCTGCGTTCGAAGGCGTCCTGTCTCGCCAGCATGGCGTCGTATTTGTTTTGTCGTTCTTGCTGATCGGCCAGTTCGGTGGCCGTCATATAACGGTAGGTAACATGATGCCCGTCGCCCGCCGGTGGGTTGGGAACTCGGGGAATGTCCTTTTGACCAGCCACTGATTGTCCTTTCGTTCATGCATCGACAGCCCCTCGCAAGGGCTGCACGACGTTAACGAAGCAGGAAAATCGTGGCTGTAGGACGCGTCTTTAAAGACGTGGGGATTGTTCGACGTGAACGGATTGCATCTCGGCAACGACCGCCTCAATCACACACAGAGCCGTCGGCGACAGGCTTCTACCCTGCAAACTCACCACGCCAATTTCCGAATGAAACCCCGGCCTGTCGACAACATGAAGTTCAATCAAACGCCCCGCCCGAATGTCTTCAGCCACGGCGCCATGGATGACGCCGAGGATGGTGTCGGTTGAACCTGCGACGGTCTTGAGCAATGCCACATCATCACACTCCAGCACAATGGGCAGCGCCTGGCGGGTCGAGATGCCGAGGGTTCGGGCGGTCTCGAGCTTCACCACTTCCGGCAGGCGCGTCGTGGCGATGCCGTAGCCTTCCAGCTCTCCCATCGTCACTTTATGCCCGGCCAGCGGGTGCTCCGGCCGTACGAAAAAGCCTGCCGAGGCCTGGCCCAGCGAACGGATCAGCAGATCGGATTCCGCCGTGAAGTTGCGAATGTCGGCAACGAAGAATTCGATCGCCTCCGCACGCAATCGCGCTTCGAGAATCTGCCAGTTGTTCACCTCGACACGCAGGGTGACCGCCGGGTGATCCAGGCGCAGTCGCGGCACCACCTGATGCATCAACATGGCCGCCGGGAACGGGCCGACGCCAAAGGCGAGGCTGCCCAGTTGGCGGTCGCTGTAAAGCGCCATGTCCCGCTCCAGCGACCGGGCATCGAACAGCAGTCGCCGCGCCCGCTCGATCAGAAACTCCCCCGCCGGCGTCGGACGAACATCGCCGGTGTCGCGATCGAACAGGCGCTGCCCGGTTTCGCTTTCCAGCGCCTGAATGCTGCGGCTCAGGGCCGGCTGGCTGAGGTGAACGCGTTCGGCGGCGCGACCGAAATGGCGTTCATCGGCCAGCGCGAGAAGGTGTGACAGTCGTTTGAGGTCCATTCGCCCGATGCTAGCGACGCATTATCCAGATGTAAACAATGCATTGGATACATCGCCGCCCTCCCCCTAGGCTGGAGCGCACTCGCCCCTCGGAGAACAACAAGAATGAAACCGACCCTCTACACGATCATCGCCCTGACGCTGGTGTCCCTCGCCGGCTGCGACAACAAGCCCAGCGTCGCAGCCGGCGACGCCACGCCCGCCACAGCAGCGGTGATCCAGGCATCGATCAAGGGCCTGGACCTCAGCGACAACCGCGACATGGAAGATGCCCAGCGCGGTTTCATCGCCCGGCCCACCGGCAAGATCTTCGGCGCTGATGGCAATGTCCTGATCGATTTCGATGCCTACCGCTTCGTCGAAGGCCAGGCGCCGGCCACCGTCAACCCGAGCCTGTGGCGGCACGCGATGCTCAACGCACAGATCGGCCTGTTCAAGGTCACCGACGGGATTTACCAGTTGCGCGGTTTCGACATCGCCAACATGACGCTGATCGACGGGCAGACCGGCTGGATCGTGGTCGACCCGCTGACCTCCCGTGAATCTGCCGCCGCAGCGCTGGCCTTCGCCCGCGAGCATCTGGGCAACAAGCCTGTCACCGCGATCATTTTCACCCACGACCATGCCGACCATTTCGGCGGTGTGCTGGGCATCACCTCAAGCAGCGAAGTGGCCCAGCGCAATATCCCCATCGTCGCGCCCGCCGGGTTCATGGAGGAAGCCACCAGCGAAAACATTCTGGCGGGGCCGGCGATGGCGCGGCGTTCGATGTATCAGTTCGGCAAGAACCTGACGCCGGGCGCCACCGGCATCGTCGACACCGGGCTGGGCAAAAACGTCGCTTACGGCAGCATGGGCATCCTGCCGCCGACGCAGATCATCGACCAGCCGGTCCAGCCGCTGGTGCTCGACGGCGTCAGCTTCGTGTTCCACAACATGCCCGGCGCGGAAGCCCCGGCCGAGCTGACCTTTTCGATCCCCGCGCTCAAGGCCTACGGCGGTGCGGAGCTGCTGGCGCAGACCATGCACAACCTGTTGCCGATCCGTGGCGCCAAAGTACGCGATGCGCTGCGCTGGTCCGAATACACGCAAATCGCCCTCGACGAATTGGGCGACACCGAGGTCTATTTCGGTCAGCACAACTGGCCGATCTGGGGCAACGAGCGGATCCGCGAATTCATCACCAAACACCGCGACGTCTACAAATACCTGCACGACCAGACCGTGCGCCTGATGAACGCCGGCTACACCCCCAACGAGATCGCCGAGAAGATCCAGCTGCCGGATTCGCTGGCCTCGTACTTCGGCACCCGTGGCTATTACGGCGACCTGCGCCACAACGTCAAGGCGATCTACCAGCTGTACCTGGGCGCCTACGATGGCAACCCAGCCCACTTGAATCCGCTGGTGCCCAGAGAATCCGCAAAGCGCTACATCGAATTGATGGGAGGCAACGCCAAGGTGGTCGAGGCCGCTCGCGTGGCCTATGACAAGGGCGAATACCGCTGGGTCGCCGAGCTGCTGAACCAGGCCGTGCTGGCCAAACCCGACGACACGGCCGCCAAGGAACTGCTGGCCCGCGCGTACGAACAGATGGGCTATCAGGCGGAATCGGCGACCTGGCGCAACAGCTACCTGACCGCAGCCATGGAGCTGCGCAACGGCCCGCCAGCCAAGGGCGTCAAACGCTCCGATCTGATCGAACTGATGAAGCAGACACCCACCGAACGCTTCCTCGAAGCCATGGCTGCGAGCCTCGACGGGCCGGCGGCGGATGGCAAGCACTGGACGTTCAATCTGGTGCTGACCGATACCCGCGAATCGTTCGTACTGTGGATCGAGAACGCCGTGCTGCACTATCGAAAAGGCCCGACGGCGGCGAACGCCAACGCAACGCTGACTGTCACCAAGGACCTGTTCGTCCAGCTGCTGGGCGGCACCGCCGGGCTGAAGGAAACGCTCACTTCCGATGATCTGAAGGTGGATGGCAGCAAGGTCGATCTCGTGAGGTTTCTGGGGCTGCTGGAAAAGGCGCCGGGGAATTTTGCGATAGTCGCCCGGGCAGGAAACTGACCCACCGAGGCCATCGATTGATCAAACTCCCGGTCGATGGCCTCTGGACGCTTACCCAAGCAAAATCCAATGAAAACCGGAGGCTCGGGCAAAGCTTTCCATTGGATTGTTCAGCATCCTGCGCAACCCGATCGCCGCGAAGCCATCCAGCGTATGGATGTAGAACCTGCACCCGAGCGAAACCCCGAATCCATCGTTTTCATCATCGATGATGACGCCTCTCTGCGCGAGTCGCTTGGCAGCCTGCTGCGCTCCATCGGCCTGCGCGTCGAGCTGTTCGGATCGGTCGCCGACTTCATGCAATACCAGCGACCTGACCTGCCCAGTTGCCTGGTGCTGGATGTGCGATTGCAAGGCACCAGCGGGCTGGTCTTTCAGCAGGCGCTCGCCGACGCCAACATCCATCTGCCGATCATTTTCATGACCGGGTACGGCGACATCGCCATGACCGTTCGCGCCATGAAAGCCGGTGCCGTCGATTTCCTGGAAAAACCGTTTCGCGAGCAGGCCATGATCGACGCCGTGGTCGCCGCGCATACGCGGGACAGGTCGCGCCGCGACTGCCAGCGCCGCCAAAATGAATTGCGTACACGCCATGGGACACTCACGGCCAGAGAGCAAGCGGTGATGGCGCTAGCCGTCTCGGGTCTGATAAACAAGCAGATCGCCAGTGCCATCGGCCTGAGCGAGATCACCGTGAAAATTCACCGCAGCCAGGCCATGCGCAAGATGCGCGCGCAGTCGTTTGCCGATCTGGTTCGAATGGCCGAAAGTCTGGGCATTAACCATTAGATGTATCGCCCTTATGCGGCGCGCATAGAGTTGCTTATATACGTTGGTATGACTTCTCCATACGCTGGCAGGATAAAACCAAACTTATGCAACATGGTTGATCCCTACCGCCAACAGTAAAATCCCTCCATCAAATGCGACGGCCGGCAAAGTTATTGATTTCGCGGTTTCCTCACGCGCCGACACTTGTCGATCCACTCATTGACTCAGGGATGACTGATCAACATGTATGACTTTTTTGAAGACTCGTACCGTGTGCTGAAGTTGTCCCACGTGTTACTGGTCGGTGGCCTGGGCATGTTGATGGTGGGGATTTTCCTGGCTTATGTGTTTGACGCTCACTTGAACTTGCCCACGCTGGTCGGCGCGCACGGGATGACGATCCTCGGGCCGACCGCGATCAAGCTGGGCTACGTCATGCGCTTGATTGCGTACAACCGTATTCGCCTGGCAGCACAGGAACATGGAGTTTCCCACTAGAAGTATTCGATTGAATTCAAACCTGTATGGTTGCAACCGGAAGTTCATTAACGAAATCCCACCACGACTCAGGATGATCACGATGAAAACTATTGGATTGGTATTACCCGTCGCCATTGTTTCAGCCACCTGGATAGTTGCCACTCATGCATTCGGCGCAAGTTGCCTGCCCGATATGCCGGTGGCGAACAGGCAGGAAACCAGTGCTCCGGATTCAGAAACTTCATCAGTGCAACAGCACCGGGCCAGAAAGGCGCCGACCCAGATTGCCGAAGGGGGTTCGGATCGGCTGATGGAGCGTCGTGTAGCCGAAGGCGGATCCGATCGTTTGATGGAGCGTCGCGTTGCCGAAGGCGGATCCGATCGCCTGATCGAACGCCGTGTTGCCGAAGGCGGCTCAGATCGCCTGCTCGAACGCCGCGTGGCCGAAGGCGGCTCTGATCGCCTGATCGAACGCCGCGTGGCCGAAGGCGGCTCAGATCGCATGATCGAACGCCGGGTAGCCAGCAATCAGTACGATGCCGCAATGAACATGCAAATGCATTTTTCGATGGATTGATTGGCCGGCTGAGCCCTTACTCCGGCAACCCCGCCAACCGCAAACCTTCGGCAAACCGGGCAACGTCTTCAGGCCGTTGAATGGGCAGCCACGCGCTCAGGCTGGACACCCGCAATGTCGGGTCCAGCCGGCGCACCCGTTCCATGGCCTGCCCGGCTTTGTCGGCTCGTCCATTGAGCGCGTGGCTGGCGGCGATCAGGGCCGCCGCTACCAGCAGACTGGGCAGATTTCCCTGCGCTTTCTCGGCCCAGGAAACCGAACATTCGAAGCGACCGGCGAAGAAGTGCGCCAGCGCCATCCCGACCTGCATGCGGAACATTTCCGGATCCAGCGGGCTCAGTCGCACGGCATGTTCAAGGTTGGCAATGGCGGCTTCGGTTTCGCCACCCAAGGCGCGCAGGATACCGCCGAGATACCAGGCCGGCGCCAGATTGGGGTTGAGCAATCGAGCCCGATCCAGCAAAGCAATGCCACCCTCGACATCCCCGGTCAGGTGGGCCAGGGCATGACCGCAGCGGGTCAGCGCCACGGCGTCATCGCGCCCCAGTTCCACGCCCATACGCGCCAGCCGCGCACCTTCGGCGATGTCCCGGGGCCGGTCGGTCATCCAGCCGTTGAGCTTGCGCCAGAAATGGCACCACGCGGCCATGCCGTATGCCGAGGCGAATTCCGGATCCAGCTCGATTGCCCGGTAGAACAGCGCCAGCGCCTGTTCGATTGCCTCACGGGTGCCGATGTGCAGTTTGGCAGTGCCCCGCAGGTAGTAATCGTAGGCATCGAGGCTGTCGGTGGGTTTGCGTTTGGCCCGCTCGATTTCCGCGCGCTCGAGCTGCGGCGCGATGGCGCCTACGACGCTTTCGGCCACTTGATCCTGGAGTTCGAAAATATCGTCGAGCAGGCCTTCGAAGCGCTCGGCCCACAGGTGCGTGCCGCTGCACGCATCAATCAACTGGCCGGTGATGCGGATCTTGTTGCCGCTCTTGCGCACGCTGCCTTCCAGCACGTAACGCACACCCAGTTCCTGACCGACGCCTCGCGCATCCACCGCCCTGCCCTTGTAGGTGAAACTGGAGTTGCGGGCGATGACGAACAGCCAGCGCAGGCGCGACAACGCGGTGATGATGTCTTCGACGATGCCGTCGGCGAAATAGTCCTGCTCGGCGTCTCCACTGAGATTCTGGAAGGGCAGGACGGTGATCGAAGGTTTTTCCGGCAGGACAAGTGTCGTGGCCACTTCGGGTTTCGCAGGCGCTTCCGGTGCATTGACGGGGCTGTCGCACGGGCTGATTTCGCCGACGAAGCGATAGCCCTTGCGCGGCACCGTACGCACCAGGCGCTGCTGCTCACCGGTGTCGCCGATGGCCTTGCGCACGGCGTTGATGTGGCTGGTGATGGTCGATTCGGAAACGATCCGGCCACTCCATACGGCGCTCAACAGTTCGTCCTTGCTCACCACCCGCTCGCGGTTGCTGACCAATAGCAGCAGCAAGTCGAAGACCTGCGGCCCGACAGTCACGACTTGCCCGCGCCAGGTCAGTTCCCGGCGCTGCTGGTCGAGCACGTAGTCTTCAAACACGAATTGCACGGTGGCTGTTCTCTGGTCTGGCCCCCCCGACGCCGTGTCCGGGCAGGCGATTGTTTTGCGCTCGATCATACGGCAGACCTCGGGCCGTCGCACCGGTCTGCACACTGGTCTACGCATCTGCCGACGGATTGGCCTGTCTGGACAAAAAACCAAGGCAAATCCAAGGCCATCACAAGGATTTGCCCGAGCGTCACAAGCATGCTCAACGCACATCGACAGCAATGGTTGCCGTCGGCCAGTGGAGAGATGCCATGAAGATCGTCGTTATCGGAGGCACCGGCCTCATCGGATCGAAACTTGTGAACAATCTGCGCGAACGCGGCCACGATGCACTCGCCGCCTCGCCTAACACCGGCGTCAACAGCATCACCCGCGAAGGCCTGGCCGAAGCAATGGACGGTGCCCAGGTGGTGGTCGATGTGTCCAACGCGCCGTCGTGGGAAGATCAGGCCGTGCTCGACTTCTTCGAGACCTCCACCCGTAACCTGCTTGCCGCCGAAGCCGCCGCCGGGGTTCGCCATCACGTGGCGCTGTCGATCGTCGGCAGTGAGCGCCTGCCCGCCAACGGTTATTTCCGCGCCAAGGTCGCGCAGGAGAACCTGATCAAGGCATCGGGCATTCCGTACAGCCTGCTGCGGGCCACGCAGTTCTTCGAATTCGTCGGCGGCATTGCCCAATCCGCTACCGTCGGCGACGAAGTGCGCCTGTCGCCGGCATTGATCCAGCCCATGGCCTCTGACGATGTGGCCGCTGCACTCACCGACGCGGCACTGGCCGCGCCGATCAACGGCACGCAGGAAATTGTCGGTCCCGAAGCCATGCCCCTCGACGAGTTGGTCCGGCGTTTTTTCCGCGCTACCGGCGACACCCGCAAAGTGATCCCGGACGTCCACGCCCGTTACTTCGGCGATGTGCTCGACGACCAGTCGCTCACCCCCGGCGGCAGCAACCCGCGCCTGGGTCCAACGCGCTTTGAAGACTGGCTGGCGAAATCGGTCCAGCGCTGAAACACACCACCCATTTAAAGGAGTATCGCCATGTTCAGCCGAATCCTGCTGGCCGCCACGTTTGCGGCCGTTTCGATTTCATCCGCCTCGGCCGCCGAGCCGCAGGCAGGCAAGGTCACCGTGGTGTTCGACCGCGCCCTGCCGAACGTTCCGGGTAAATCCATGAAGGGCGTGCTGGTGGAATACGCACCCGGTGGTTCTTCGCCGGCGCACTTTCATCCGAAGTCCGCGTTCATCTACGCCACGGTGCTTGAGGGCGCCGTGCGCAGCAAGGTCGGCGACGGGCCGGAGAAGGTCTACAAGGCCGGGGAAAACTTCGTCGAACAACCGGGTGATTTCCACGCGGTGAGCGCTAATGCCAGCAGCACCGAACCGTCCCGTCTGCTGGCGGTATTCGTGCTCGATAGCAACGAGACCGTCCTGGTCAAACCCGTCAAGCCGTAACCGATCCATTCGCCGATCGACCTCCGGCAGCCCGGCTGCCGGAGAGTACCGCGACGAGGGGCGTTCAAGGTCGGCGCTGCAAAACATGCCCGATCAAAGCATTGATCTTTCGCCCCACACCCAGTAAAAAACCGTCTCCCCTTCCCACCCTTGCAAGGAGCAGCGGATGCTCGAACTCACCACGCAACGCCTGGACCTGCGCACGATGGTCGAATCCGACTGGCCGCTGTTCCTCCGGCTGCATTCCGAGCCGCAAACCATGCAGTACGTGTTCGGTGAAATCGCCGAGGAACAGGTGCGCAAAGGCTTCGAACACAGGCTTCCGGCCTGGGGGCCGCAGTCGGATCACTGGTTGTGTCTGGTGGTGACCGACAGGGCCAGTGGGCAGGAACTGGGCGTGACCGGATTCCGCATCCTGTCGCCGGGGCATGCCGAGGTGGGTTGCCTGCTGTTGCCCGAGCATCAGGGCAAAGGCTTTGGCACCGAGTCGCGGCGGGCGATCATCGACTACGCCGCCGCCATCGGACTGGACTCGCTGGAGTCGACCGTGACCGACGGTAATATCGCCTCCTGCAAGGTCTTGGAGAAATGCGGTTTTGTATTCGAGCGCCGCGTGCCGCAGGCCTATCAGATTGGAGATCGGTGGTTTGACGACCTGATCTACCGCTATCAAATCAGCTGACCCCGTTTTATCAGCGACCGCCAAGGAGGCCCTCGTCGTGAATCCTTATCAATGCCTGCCACCCCGCGCTTTCTGGCGCACCGCCGTGGCCGACAAGCCCGCGCTGGACATCGATCAACTGTGGACACCGCAATTCGAGATCGGCAACAAGGACGCCATCGTCACCGCTGGCTCGTGTTTCGCCCAGCACATCGGTCGGGCGCTGGTGGAGCGCGGCATGAACTGGCTGGACGCGGAACCGGCCCCGGCCGAATTGCCCGAAGCCGACTGGAAGGCCCACAACTACGGGGTGTTTTCGTTCCGCACCGGCAACCTGTACACCCCGGCGATGTTGTGCCAGTGGCTGGAATGGGCGTTGGGTGTGAGCCTGCCACCCGACGAAACCTGGGCCCATGACGGGCGTTTCTTCGACCCGTTCCGCCCCGCCGTGGAGCCCGACGGCTTTGCCAGCGAGGACGCGCTGCTCGCCTCGCGCGAAGCCACCCTCGACGCCATTCGCACCGCCCTGCTTCGGGCCAAAGTGTTTGTGTTTACCCTCGGCCTGACCGAAGCCTGGCAAAACCGCCAGACCGGTCTGGTGTATCCCGTGTGCCCCGGCACCGTGCGTGGCACTTTCGATCCGCAGCTGCACCGCTTCTGTAACTTCGGCTTCATGGACACCTATGGCGACATGGTTCGGGCGCTGGAGTTGATGCGTTCGATCAACCCGCAACTGCGCCTCCTGCTGACCGTGTCACCGGTGCCCCTGACGGCGACAGCCACGGGCGAACATGTGCTGAGCGCCACCACCTATTCCAAATCGGTCCTGCGCGCCGTCGCCGGGCAGCTGTGTGAAGACCTGCACGACGTCGACTATTTCCCCTCTTACGAAATCATCACCGGTACACCGCTCAAGGGCGCGTTCTACCAGCCCAACCAGCGCGAGGTCACGCCCGAAGGCGTAGCGTTCGTCATGCAGCAGTTTTTCGCCGGGCTCGATGCGGTTCAACCGCTGCTGGCGCCGGCCAGCGTTCCCCCCACCTGCGTGTCCAGCGAGGAGCTTGTCTGTGAAGACGCCGTGCTCGACTACTACGCCTAGGTTCCTGCTGCTGGGCGACTCCCATGCTGGCGTCATCGGCAAGGCAGCGCAGGCCCGCGAGTTGCCGTTCAGCGGTGGCCCGCTGGGCACCGGCCGGGATTTCGCGGTGGATTTTTTCAGCCTGACCCGCCATGACGTGCTGTTTCGGGACGCCGAAATGGAGCGTCTGTACCGCCAGGCCCTTGAGCCGTTCGAAGTGCCGGAACTGGCGAAGGTCGGCGTGCCGCTGGTGAGCACCATTGGCCTGAGCCTGCACTACCTCGCGACCGCGCCGAACTGGACCTGCTACCAGTCACCCGACGGCGAATTCGATGAAGGTTTTCTCGCAGGTCCCCTGTTCGAATCCATTGTCGAAACCCTGTCCCGGCCGGCGCTGGCGTTCTATGAACAGGCCCGGGCAATGAACCCCAAGGTGTTCGCCGTGCTGCCGCCGCAACGGGTACCGGAGCTGTCCGATTCGCGGGTGTTCATGGCCGCGCAGGCGCTGCTGATCGAGCGCCTGCAAGGGCTCGGCATCGAGCTGATCGACGTGCGCGCGGCGGCGAATGATGAGCAGGGTTTTCAGCGTTCGGCGTACTGCGAAGTGGATGACCCGCTGCACGGGAATCTGGCGTTCGGCGAGCTGATCGTCGAGCAACTGCTCAAACAAGGTCTGTGAATGACCGGTGGGAATGGCATCGCCGCTCCCACTGATTTTCTTAGATTCAAGCCTTGGGCTGCGTCCCCAGAATCGTCACCCGCTCGCCATACCGCGAGTGCGGGAAATAATCCCAGACCGCATGGTGCTGGGTGCAGCGGTTATCCCAGAACACCAGGCTGTTCGGCGTCCAGCGCACGCGACAGCTGAGGACCGGCTCACGGGCCACCAGATCGAACAGCATGTTCAACAGCACCTGGCTTTCACCGCGGGACAACTGGACGATGTGCGACGTAAACCCGGAATTGACGAACAGCGATTTGCGCCCGGTTTCCGGGTGGCGAACCACCACCGGGTGTTCGGTTTTCGGCAGGTTGGCCGGCGCCTCATAACCCTTCCACGGAATAGCGCCGTCGTGGATCGCGGTCAGTTCACCGAGAAACTGCTGCATCGTCGGCGAGAGCATTTCCAGCGCCAGGTGCATGTTGGCGAACAGCGTGTCGCCGCCCGTGCCGATGGCGGGAGTTTCCTTGACGTACAGCATCGAACCCATGGACGGCGCCAGGTCGGCGGTGCCGTCGGTGTGCCAGGTTTCGCCGGCCACGTAGCGCGATTGCGCATTGGCGCGGATCACCACCAGCTCCGGGTCATCGCCGTCGATGTCTTCCACCGGCAACGCCCGCAGCTCACCGAACAGCCGGCCAAACGCCTTGTGCTCGTCCACCGTCAGGTGCTGATCGCGGAACACCACCACGTGGTTCTCCAGAAAGGCCCGACGGATTTCCGCGAGCTGCTCGTCGCTCAGCGGCCGTGAAAGATCGACGCCACCAATCTCGGCGCCGATGATCGGCGTGATCCGCTCGACCGTGATGTGCTGATACGACGCACGCCGTTCGGCGGCGATGCGCTCGATTGCCTTGAGTGCCAACTGATCCATGTTCCCTCACCTTTTTTATTGGAACGACACCGATGACTGCTCACGCAGCGAACGCGGGCGCATGTCGATCCAGTGCTCGTTGATGTAATCCAGACAGACCTGGCGTTCACCGCGCATCCCTGCCTCGCTCCAGCCGCTGGCCATCGGCTTGCCCGCCGGCCACAGGGAATACTGGCCCTGGGCGTTGATCACCACATCGAATTGCAGTTGTGCGTCATTCATGTCGTTCTCCTGTTGAACGGGATTGCAGCGTGGCCAGACTCCGGTCGAGCCCGGCGGCGAGATGGTTGAATACGGCATGTCGCTGTTCGTCGCTTGAAGCGCAGGCCCCGACGTACACCCGCACGGACGCCCCGCAGACCTGCGCGCAGGTGTCTGCATCGTCGTCCGCGAAGGCCCGGGCCGACACTTCGGCGTTGGCGCTGGCATGGGCCTGGGCAAACGCCGTGGCGGCGGCTTCGGTATTCAATTGCGCGTAATACTCGGCGAACGCCTCGGCGTCGCCAAAGTGCGACGCAATCATGGCGCTGTTGGCCGGTGCCAGGCCGTAAGTCAGCGCACAGGCGTGGGCCTTGGCGTACGCCGCGTCGTAGGCGTAGGCCTTGCGATACAGCGCCAGCAGCACCGGTTTGAGCCTGGCCCGCCACTCGCCCTGACGCCCGAGCACACCGAGCGCCGCCCGCTGATGCAGGCTTTGCAACGCGAGCAGCGCCTGCCGATGCTCCGGCAAGGCTTCGCCGAGCATCGGCAGGACCACATCGGCCTGCCAGAGATGAAACAGCCGCAGCGGCACGGGACCCTCGCCATTGTCTATCCGCTTGCGCAGGTCGTCGGCCTGTCCGGTTTCGCACAGCACTTGCACTAAATTCAGCAGCCATCGCGGCATCGAGATCGGTTCACTCATGGCGATGGCTCATCCGTACCGATGATTTCGGCCAGCAACCGCGCCCAGCGGCCTGCCACGATGCCGTAATGATCGGTGTCCAGGGTTTGCCAGCTGCGCAACTGCGGCAGCAAGGCCTGCCAGTTGCGTTGCAGGTCGTCCGGGTTCCAGGCATTGCCCAGCCCGTAAGGATTGGCGTGCCCGGCGCTGAACAGCCGCACTGCTGTGGTCGCCAGCGCCGGCGGCTGGAAGTCGATCATGCTGATCATGTTGTTGCGGCAGCACACCGTCAGCCGTTGCAGATACGCCTGGCGTTCTTCGGCCATGCCCTGCCCTTCGCCCTCCGGCCAGCGCTGGGCGAACTCGCGCTGAAACACCTGCTCGATGGTCTGCTCGTCGATGTCGGCCAGTTCGCTACCGGCATCCGGCGCGGGCGGGTCGATCAGGTACAACAACGGTTGCCGGAAACCGTCGACCTGGGCCTGATGACACAGCGCCTGCGCCACCCATGCACCAAACGACCAACCGGCCAGACGCCAAGTGCTGCCTTGCGGAAGATGGACCTTGATCGCCGCCAGATACCAGCGTGCACGTTCCTCCACGCTGATGTTCGGCAACTGCGGCAGGCGCAGCGCCGGGTCGGCGATCACGCAAACGCCCAGCTCCGCCGGCAGCGCCGAGACCAGCTCCCGATAGGCCTGAACATCGCCACCCACCGGGTGGATCAGGTACAGCCAGTCGCGGCCGGCACCGGCATGCCATTGATCGATCCGCACCGCGTCGTGCCAGCCGAGCGGCGTAGCGCTGGGCGTGTCTTCAACGGTGGCGGTCGATACCAGCCCCAGCACCTCGTTCAGGCTGACCTTGTGGCTGAATTGCGACAGCTGGAACACCTCACCGGTGGCCGCTTGCAGTTCGTCGATCAGGTCGAGCAGCGTCAGCGAATCCGCGCCCAGGTCGTACAGCGAATCGTCATCTTCCAGCTCGGCCACACCGAGCCACTTGCACAGGCACTCACGCAAGCGCGCCGACAGATCCACGCCCTTCGGTGCCTCGACCGTTGCGGCCACGGCACCATGGCGAACCGGATAAAACCGCCGCGCCGTGTCGATGCCGGTGGTGGAGATCAGCAGCTGCGGCAACTGCGTCGCCATCGCCAGATCGAACACCCGACAGCCCTCTTCCGCCGACAGACCGACGGTCAGATGCTCCAGATGCGCGGCGTCGCCACCGTTGCTGGTGGTGGCCATGCCGATGTCGCGCCAGATGTCCCAGTTGATCCCCAAACGCAGGCACGTGTCGGTCGGGTTCGGGCGATAGTGGGTGAAGCCATCGAGTACCCCGCTGGCCGCCGCGTAGTCCAGGTGCCCCGCGCCGCCGAACAATGCCGACATCGACGAGCAGTACAGGACAAAGCCCGGCTTCAGGTGCTCGATCAAAGCTTCGACCGCCAGCATGCCGCGAGTCTTGGCGGCCATCGCCTCGGCCATTTGCCGGGCATCGCGATGGCGAATCAAGCTGCCCGCACCGACGCCCGCCGCATGAATCACCCCGCTCAGGCGACCGTAACGCACGGCCAGTTGATCAAGTACCTGCGGCCAGCGCGGCAAGTCGGCGATGTCCGCTTTGATGCAGTCGATCCGCGACGCGTACGCCGCCAACGATTCAGGCAATTGCCCTTGGCGCGAGATCAGCACCACCCGGCGTGCAGGTGCCTGCAACAGGTGTTCGCACAAGGTCCGGCCGATGCCGCCGCTGCCGCCCAGCACGAGGAACGTTCCATCTTCCGGTAAAAGAGACGTCGTCGCCGGGCCGGTCAATGGCTGAGGCATCAAGCGTGGCTGCCACAGGTAGCGATCGCGCACCGCCATTCGTCGAGGCAATGAAACCGGATCGGCAAGCAGCGCTGCCAACTCGCCGGCCTGCGCTTCGAGGCGTGACGACGGCAAATCCAGCCAGTGACAACGCACCGGGTATTCCTGCGGCACCACTTCGGTGATGCCGGCCAGCGCCGCCAGCTCGGGCCGCCGCACCTCGCCGTCTACCGGGCATGCTTGCCATGACATCAACCACAACCGAAGCCGTGTCGTGCGTGGGGTCTGCCCCCAGGCCTGCATCAATGCACTGACCGTGTCCAGGCCGGCCCACTGCGCCAGATCCAGCGATTGCTCATTGACCTCGCCCGACACCGCCAGCGGCAAGGCATGCAGCCAGTCGAGTTGGCCAAGGTCGGGTTCTGCGACTTCGGCGAGCAAACGGTCCAGGGCTTCAGTGTCCAGCGGATCAAGTTCGAAACGGTCCGCGCTCAAGCGCTTGAAGCCATTGCCCGCGCGCACTTGAATCACGCGTCGATAGACAGTGTTCAGGCTCGCCAGCAAGGCCGATTCCGGCGTTTCATGGCTGCACAGAATCAGCACCTCACGGGATTGCGCCGTCGCTGTCGTGCTCAGGCGCCGGGTGCGCACCCATTGTCGTTGGTGAAACCAGTCCGCCAGCGGTTGTCGCGCAAGGGCTGGCGCATCAGGTTCAGCAGCCACAGGCGTCTGGAAACGATAGGTCTGAAGATCGAACGATGACGGCGGCAAATCCCACGGCGGTGGCGCCGAGCGCTGTGGCCATTGGATATTCGCGCCCTCGTACCAGGCGTCCAGCAGCTCCTGCGGCGATTGATCGCGGGCGATCAGCTGCGCGCTTGAGACCCCGACTTCCTTGATCGCTGTCGGCTGCAACGGAATGTCGTCACCCGGCCGGCAGACCATCGCGAAGCGCCAGCGCAACTGCCGGCGACCTGACTGCAAGTGCCGCAGCAACGCAGTCTGCTGTTCCGGGTTCGCGTGCAGGTATTCGCGAATCGCCGCGATATCGCGCAGCAACTCCGCTCGGCTATGGGCCGAGACCATCAGCAGCGGCAGCGTTTCCTCGCCCACTTCCTGCGCCGTGGGCGCAGCGCCGACGATGACATGCGCATTGGTCCCGCCAATCCCGAAACTGCTGACACCGGCCAATCGTCGCCGACCTTCCGGCCATGGCCGGGACGTGGTCGGCACGTAGAACGGCGAATGCTGCAGATCGATCTGCGGGTTGATCCGGCCAAAACCGAGGTTCGGCGGCAGCACGCCATGGAACACCGCGAGGCTGGCGCGAATCAGCCCGACCACCCCCGCCGCCGCGCCCAAATGACCGATCTGGCTTTTTACCGAAGCCAGCGCGCAACTGCCGGCCGGCGCATCGCCAAAAGCCTTGGTCAACGCCGCGACTTCGATCGGATCGCCCAGCAAGGTGCCGGTGCCGTGGGCTTCGATGTAGCCGATGTCGGCACCGGTCAACCCGGCCCGGTTCAAGGCATCACTGATGACCGCGCTCTGCCCCGCCACCGACGGCGCGGTGTAACTCATCTTGGCCCGGCCATCGTTGTTCAACGCCGAGCCTTCGAGCAGCGCGTAGATCCGGTCGCCATCGGCCCGCGCCTTGGCCAACGGTTTGAGCACCACCACCCCGTAGCCACTGGCGCCGAGGGTGCCGCTGGCGTCGTCGCTGAACGGACGGCACAGACCGTCGGCGGAAAAGATGTGTTGCGAACGGTGCCGGTAGCCCTCGGTCAGGGTCGGGTCGATCAGCACCCCGGCGGCGAGCATCACGTCACTGTCGCCCTGGCGCAGCATCGAACTGGCCAGGTGCACGGCGATCAGCGAGCTGCCGCAAGCGGCCTGCACGCTCAGGGCCGGGCCGTTAAGGTCCAGGTGATACGCAGCTTTGGTCGCCAGAAAATCCTTGTCGTGATGCAGCGCCAACTGGAAGCCGTCCGGCAAATCGTCGTCGGCGGTTTCGCGCAGCATTTGCTGGAAGTACGTGGTTTCGCCGCAACTGGCGATCAGGCCGATGCGCGGGCCGTCCGCCGACGGAACGATGGCCGCGTGTTGCAGGGCCTGCACGCAGGCCATCAGCAGATGCCGCTGTTGCGGGTCCATCAGCCGCGCTTCCTGGCGGCTGATGCCGAAGTACTCGGGATCAAAATCGAGCATGCCCGCCAGTTGACTGCGGGCGCCGACCAGGCCCTCTGCGGCGGCAAAGTGCTCGATGCCCAACCCATTGCCTTGCACCATCGCCCAGAACTCGGACAGGTTCTGCGCCCCGGCCACATTGACCGACATGCCGATGATCGCCATCGGCTGGTGACCTGCATCGGTTTGCCGAACACGCTCCGCCGACGCCACTGGTGCGGTCGACAGATGCGCCGCCAGACGCCGCACCGTGACGTGCTCGAACAGATCGGCCATCGTCACCTTGTGCGGCAACTCTTCGGCGTAACGGCCATGCAAACGCATCAGGCCGAGGCTGGTGGCGCCGGCCTCGAAGAAGGTCTGCTCCGGCTCGATGTCCCGGCCGATCACGGCCTGGAACAACTCGCTCAGTTGCCGCTCCAGCGCACTCAGTTGAACAACTGCCTGTGGCGTGCTGCGCCGCTCCAACGCCTCGCCCAGATTCGGCAAGGCCTTGCGGTCGATCTTGCCGCTGGGGGTGCGTGGCCAGCGGTCGATCCGTCGGTATTCATCGATACGCACGTGGGCCGGCAGCCGCCGCTCGACCTGACGATCCAGCGCTTGCGACGTCGCAGGTTGGCCATCGAGTTGCAGCCAGGCGATCAGCCGGGGCGGATCGGCCTGCACCGCCACCACCGCGTTGACCACCTCGGGCACCTGCATCAGCGCTGCCTCGATCTGCCCCAGTTCCAGACGATGGCCGCTGAGTTTGATCTGCTGATCGTCACGCCCCAGATAATGCAGGCAGCCCTGGGCATCGGCCCACGCCAGATCGCCGGTGCGGTAGTACAAACAGCCGTCTGCCAGCTCGACAAACCGCGCGGTATTCATTGCAGGGTCTGCCAGATAGCAGCGAGCAACCATCGGCCCGGCCACCAGCAGATAGCCTCGGCTGCCGATCGGTACCGGGCGGTCGTGTTCATCGACCAGCAGCAATCGCGCATTGCCCACGGCATGGCCGATCGGCGCGCGTAGCGGCCAGTCCCGCGCCACCGGCGGCAGGCGCAAGGCACTGACCACGTGGGTTTCCGTCGGGCCATAGTGGTTGAACAACGAGGCGTGCGGCATGCCGCCGAACCAGTTACGCAGCGCCTCGGTGCAGAGCAGTTGCTCGCCGGCCGTGATCACCTCGCGCAACACCGACGGGTAAATGCCCCGGGCCACGGCGGTTTGCGCCAGATGCTGCAAGGCCACGTACGGCAGGAACAGGCGCTCGATCCGCGCCTCGACCAGGTAATCCAGCAACGCCTCGGCATCCTGACGCCAGCGCGGCGTGATCAGGTGATAACAACCGCCGCCGCACAGGGTGCTGAAAATCTCCTGGAACGACACGTCGAACGACAGCATCGAGAACTGCAGGGTCACCGCTTTCGCCGGCAACTGCCCTTCGGTGCGCTGCCATTGCAGCAGGTTGCACAGGGTGCGCTCCGACACTTGCACCCCTTTGGGCGTGCCGGTCGATCCAGAGGTGAACAGCGTGTACAGCGGCCGTTCGCCGGCGTGGCGTGGACGCTCGAACGTTCCGGCACCGGCGTGCAGATCGACCCGATGGGTGGCGAATCGTCCGGCGTTCAGGTCATCCAGTGCAGCCTTGGTCGCATCGCTGAACAGCACACACAGCGGCTGCGCCTGCTCCAGCACCTGACGCTGGATCGCCACCGGGTAAGCAGGGTCCAGCGGCACGGCGGTCAGGTTGAGTTTGGCCAGCGCCAGCAAGGCGACGATGTGTTCCACCGAGGCATCAAGGAACAGCACGACATGCAACGGCGCGATCCCGGTCGGCAACGGATGACGCTCGACAAGGTTTGCTGCCAGAGCATCGGCCAGCGCATTCAATTCGCTGTAGGTGAGACGGTGCTGGCCTTGAACCAGCGCAACGGCATCCGGTGAGCAATGCACTTGATGCTCGAATCCGTCCGCCAGTGTGTTGAACGGCAGCGCAACCTGCGGGCCCTCGCTGGCCGGTGGCAGGTTGCGTCGATACGGACTGAGCAAATCGTTGAGATTGGCCGCCGGAGTTTCCAGCAACAAATCCAGACCACGGCGGAACAACGCGTTCACCGCCCGCATCTGTTCGGCATCGAAATAGCTGCACTGATATTCCCACCAGCATTCCAGTTGCGAACCGCTGCCCACCATCAACAACGTCAGCGGGCACTTGGCGTGCAATTGCTGGTTGAATGCCAGCGTGGCGCGCAGGTTCGAGTCGGCCAACGCGGCGTAATCGGTGTTTTCCAGCACAAACATGAAATCGAACAGCATCGGGCTCGACGACAGCCGCAGGTCTTCCACCAGATCCGCCAGCGCCACGTCCTGCAACGCCAGCACCTCGCGCACGGTGGCGGTCTGTTTGCGCAACTGCTCGCTCAGGGGCAATGCATTTTCAACGGCGGTGGGGATCAGCACGGTGTTGGCAAACATGCCAACGGTGTCTTCGAACTCCGCCAGTGGGCGGTTGGACACCGGGCTGGCGATCCGTGGCCGGTCGCTCCCGGTCAGGGCGTACAGGCTCCAGGCGAAGACACTGAACAGCACTTCGAAACGGGTCAGTCGTTGTTGGGTGCAAAAGCGTTCGAGGGCAGCGCTGCGCAGGGTGCCCAAGGGTTCCCGGTGCAACCGGGCGTCCGGGCTGATTTCGCGCATTGGCGTCAAGGCAGGCGACGGTTCTTCCTGACGGCGGTGCAATTCGGCGAGGGCGCGGCGCTGGTCGCGATAATGCGGATCGACGCTCCACTGGCGCTGCCACTGGCCGAACTCCAGCGTCGTCAGTCGGGCAGTTGGCTGCGGGCTGTCGTGGCCGTGCAGGACATCGGCGTAAAGCTGCGTCAGGTCATCGAACAACAGGTTCACAGACCAGCCATCGACGATGATGTGATGCAGGTTCAGCAACAGCCGGCAGCTGCCGTCGGCAAACGGCAACAGCCAGGCCTGAAACAGGTTCGGGGTGGTCAGGTCGAACGGCGCGGCGAACACCAGCTCTGCGAAGGCCTGCCAGTTGTTCTCGGTGAAATGCCCGACCGCGAAGGTGCGACAGGTCGAACCCTGCTCGGCGATTACTTGATCGAGTCCGTCAGCACCCGCCGCGAATGCCGTGCGCAATCCCGGATGACGCTGCACCAGACGCCCCAAAGCCTCGGCCAGTGCCGCAACGTCGACACCTGCCGCCAGATGCAGAATCAGCGGCACGCTGTAGGCGGTCGAGGTCGGCGAACGTTGTTGCAAGAGCCACAGGCGTCGCTGCTCGGCGGTGGCCGGCAGGCGTTTGGCGCTGCTGATCGGAGGCGCAGGTGGGTAGATCGACTCGCGGTTCGTTTCACCGGTCAGGTGTGCGGCCAACGACAAGAACGACTCGTTGAGCAACGTGTCGATCGCGATCTCGCGCTGCCAGCGGACACGGATCGCCGAACGCAGGCGCATGGCCTTGAGCGAATCGCCGCCGCTGCCCAACCAGTCATCCTGCGCATTCAGGGCCGGTTGACCGAGCAGCGAGCGGGCCTGACTCAGCAACCAGTCCAGCGCCGGTGAAACGCTTTCGTTATCCGTAGCTGCCAGGACTGGATGCCACGGACTCAACCCTTGGGCCAGCAAGCCGTCACGGTCGATCTTGCCATTGGCCGTCAGCGGCAAGCGCTCCAGCAGAAACAACTGATGCGGCCGCATGTACGGCGCCAGTTGTGCCCGCAGATGGTTTTCGAAGGCGTGATAGTCCAGATCCCCGCGAGGCACGATGAACGCCAGCAACTGATGATCTTCAGCCGCCTGACGCCGGGTGCAGACGTACACCTGCGCCACGCCCGGATACTCCAGGATCCGTTGCTCCACCTCCCCCGGCTCGATCCGGAAACCACGAATTTTCACCTGCCGGTCGACGCGCCCCAGGTACTCGATCAAGCCTTCGGCATTGCGCCGCACCAGATCGCCGGTGCGGTAATGCACCTGCGCGCCACCGTCGAGGTCGGGCAAACGGACGAACTGGCGGGCGGTTTCTTCGGGCCGGTTGCGATAGCCACGAGCGACGCCGCTGCCACTCAAATACAGCTCGCCCACTTCGCCTGCCGGTACCGGCCGTTGCTGCGCATCGAGCACCAACACGCCGGTGTCCGGCAACGGTCGGCCTATGGGCGCCGAGTCACCAGCAAAGTCGCGGCTGATCGGCCAGCACAGGGCGAACGTGGTGCATTCAGTCGGGCCGTAAACATTGAAAATCCGGCAGCGACTCTCAGGATTGGCCCGATACCAACCACGAACAGCGGCAGCGCTGATCTGCTCACCGCCGATCAGCACCTGACGCACGCTGGAAAAACACGACGGCCACTCGGCAATCAAGGTGTTGAACAGCGACACCGTCATGAACAGGCTGTCGACCTGAGTCCGCTCCAGCACCTCGGCCAGACGTCGCGCATCCAGTACGTCCTCATCGGCGATCATCACGCAGCAACCGCCGTTGAGCAGCGGCGCCCACAGTTCGAAACTGCACGCATCGAACGCCGGGTTGGACAGGCAGGCGAACCGGTCCGTCGGGCGAATCTCGATATAGCCGTTGGTGTGCGCCAGCCGCAGCAAGCCGCGCTCGCCAACCTCGACCGCTTTCGGCGTGCCGGTGGTGCCCGAGGTGTAGAACAGGAACATCACCTCTGCAAAATTTTCGGCCAGCGTTTGCGGTGGAGCGTCCGGCTGATCGAGCAAGGCCTCGACGCTGATTTGCCACAGTGAAGGCGACCACAGCGCTTCTTCATCCAGGGTAATCAGGCCGACACACGCCGCATCCGCCAACATCAATTCCCGACGCTGGCGCGGGCTGGCCCGATCCAGCGGCACCACCACCGCGCCGACCTTCAACGCGCCGATAATCGCCGCCAGCCACTGCCAGCAGCGCGGCATGCACAACGCCAGCGACTGACCGGGCTTGACGCCACGCGCCAGCAGTCCTCGGGCGATGCGTTCGCTGGCGCTGGCCAGTTGCGCGTAAGTCAGCGTGACCGATTGATCGATCACCGCCGGGGCTTGAGGATTACCCGCCACTTGGTCGGCAAAACGTGCGAGCAACGGCATGTCTTTGGACGCACTCATCATTTCGCCTCCTGCGCGTCGAAGCATTGCAGCTCCCGACGGATGATTTGCGAGACCCGATGGATTTCCGCGCTTTCGAGCATGTCCCAGTGCCCGCCGCTGACCAGTTTCGCCAGATAGCCTTGGCCTGCGCGGCGCCGCCAGAAGCCACGCAGTTCATGCAACTGATGGCGGCTGAAATCTTCCCGGGCCTGGATCAGCACCACGCGACCGGCGCGCGGCGCGCAGTCATAGGCGGCCATGGCCAAACGGTTGTGGTTGTAGATGTTGAAGTAGCGTTCGACCTGGGCGTCTTCGATGCCGGGGTACATACCGTTGAAACGCACCAGCTTGTCGCGGAACTCGGCCATGTCCACGGTGCCGATCTGCTCGCGGAAACCCGGATCGTCGCTGCCCTGGGTGTCGAGCAGCACCACGGTCACCTGACGATGCCCGGCCGCCGTCAACCGCCGCGCCATTTCATAGGCCACCAGACCACCGAACGACAGCCCGGTGAGGATCAGCGGTTGCTGCGTCAGTGGCTCGATCTGGCGCAAGTAAGCCTCGGCCATCGCTTCGACCGTCGGCTCGGTGCTCTCCCCCGGATTCAGTCCCGGCGATTGCACCCCGTACACGCCGGCTTCATCCGGCAGCACCTTGGCCAACGACAGGTAACAGAACGCCGTACCGCCCGCCGGGTGAATGCACACCACGTTGTGCTGGCCGCTGCCGCGACGGAATTCGATCAGGTTGCTCTGGGCCAGCGCCGGATTGGCCCCGACCCGCAGCCAACCGCCCAGCGCTTCGATAGTCGGGTAACTGAGCACCACGCGCACCGGCACTTCGACTGCAAACTGCTGGCTGATCTCATGGGCCATTTTGATAGCAGCAATGGAGGTGCCGCCGACATTGAAGAAGTTGTCGCGAATGCCGATCTGCGGCGCCAGCAACAGGCTTTTCCAGATCTGGTACAGCGCCAGTTCGATGTGATCGCGCGGGCTGCTCAGGTTGACCTGACGATTGACCAATTCCTCGTCCGCCAATGCCGTCAGCGCAGTGCGATCGACCTTGCCGTTGGCAGTCAGCGGCAGCGCGTCGAGCCACAGATAGCTGCCGGGGATCACCGCTCTGGGCAGGGTTGTCGCCAGATGGGCGTGCACCGCTGCTTCGTCAACGGGTTCGGCCACCACACAGCAGGCCACCAGCCGCTGATCCTGTGCCGCTTCGCCGACCATCAACACCACGGCGCTGCGGATGCCGGGAAACGCTTCGAGCCGGGCTTCGATTTCGCCCAGTTCCAGGCGCACGCCGCGCAACTTGACCTGAAAATCGTTGCGACCGAGAAACTCCAGCTGACCGTCCGGGCGGTAGCGCGCCAGATCGCCGCTGCGATAGAGCCGATCACCTGCCACGAACGGATTGTCGATAAAGCGCTCGGCACTGAGCTGCGCCAGCCCCAGATAACCACGGGCCACACCGACGCCGCCAATGTGCAGATGCCCGGTCACGCCCACCGGTAGCGGCTGGTCGCGATCATCGAGCACGTAAAAACGGTTGTTGGCAATCGGCCGGCCAATCGGCAATTGCCGGGCCGGCACCTCGGCACCGGGCTCCAGGGTCCAGATGCTGTTGATCACCGTGGTTTCGGTCGGACCGTAGACGTTGTGCAGCCGCGCACGGGGCAGACGCTCCTGGAAGCGCCGGGCCAGAGCCGGCGGCAGTTCACCGCCGCCGCTGAACACATCGGTCAGCGACACACACTGGCTGACCTCGTCGACCTCCAGGAACAGCTGCAACATCGCTGGCACGAACACCAGCGCCGTGACCTGCTGCTCGCGCACCTCGCGTGCCAGGTACGCCGGTTCGTAATGGCCGCCGGGCCGAGCGATCACCAGCCGCCCGCCGGTTGCCAGCGGCCAGAAGGTCTCCCACGCCGAAGCATCGAAACCGAACGGGATCTTGTGCAACATCGCCCCCGCCTCGCCGCAGACCTGCAAACACCACAGCAGCAGATTGCTCAAGCCACGATGCGCGACCATTGCGCCCTTGGGCAAGCCGGTGGTGCCGGAGGTGTAGATGACATAGGCGAGATGGTCAGGGGTAACGCCGACATTGCGCGGATCAAGATTGTCCGCCGGCAGCGACGCCCAGCTCGCGGCATCCTTTTCAAGGTCGAGGATCGGCGCTTCCCAGTTCGCCCCTTGCACGGCCTGACGCAAGATTGCGTGCGCCGAACCAAGGGTCAGCAGCACCGCCGGTGTGCTGTCGCCGAGCATATGACTCAGGCGTCCCAGCGGATAGTCCGGATCCAGCGGCACGTAGGCGCCGCCGGCCTTGAGCACCGCCAGCAGCGCCACCGGCAATTCCAGCGAGCGCTCGATGCACACCGCCACGCGCACGTCCGGGCCGACGCCCAACGTGCGCAAATGCCGCGCCAGCCGATTGGCCCGGGCATTGAGCTCGGCGTAGCTCAGGGATTCGCCCTCGAACACTACCGCGCAGGCCTGAGGGTTGCCCGCAGCCTGCGCTTCGACCAGTTGATGCACGCAGGGCGCCGCTTGCGTCAGCGGTGTGGCGCGGTTGAAGTCGACCAGCACCTGCTGACGCTCGGTCTCGTTCATCAACGACAAGGCATTGATCGGTTGCTTGGCGTCGGCGGCGATCTGTTCGAGCAGGTGGCGGTAGTGCCCGCTCAGGCGTTGGATGGTCGCAACGTCGTAGAGGTCGGTGTTGTATTCCACCAGCAGGTCCAGCCGCCCTGCCCGCTCGACCCATTCGAACGCCAGATCGAACTTGGCCGTGGCACTGCTGGTGCCGTACGGCGCCAGTTCCAGACCGGGCATCTGCACCGCGTTGCCCGGTGTGTTCTGCAGCACCAGCATCACCTGGAACAACGGCGAATGACCGGGGTCTCGCTGCGGGTTGACGGCCTCGACCACGCGGTCGAATGGCACGTCCTGGTGGGCGTGGACGTCGAGCATCTGGCCCCGCACCTCGCGCAACAGCTCGGCAAAGGTCTGCTGCGGATTCAGGTGCTGACGCAGCACCAGGGTGTTGACGAAATGGCCGATCAGCGGCTCGACTTCCGGACGATTACGGTTGGCGAACGGTGTGCCGAGGCACAGATCCTGCTGACCGCTGTGGCGCCACAGCAGCACCGCCAAAGCGCCGAGCAGTACGTTGAACAGCGTGCCCTGAGTTTGCCGGGCCAGCGCCGTGAGTTCGCGCAAGGTGCCGCCATCGACGGAAGAACTGAAAGTGGCGCCGACATAACGCTGCACCAACGGTCGCGGCCGGTCGGCGGGCAAGGTCGATAACAGCGGCGCGTCGTCCAGGTTACGGCGCCAGTAATCGAGCTGAGCGTCCAGCACGGCGCCGCCCACTCGCTGTTGCTGCCAGCAGGCGTAGTCGGCGTATTGCACCGGCAACGGCGCAAGCGTCGGGGTTTCACCACGCAGATAATCGCCGTACAGCGTCGCGACTTCGTGCAGGATCACGCCCATCGACCAGCCGTCGGCGATGATGTGATGCACGCTGTACAGCCACAGGTATTCGTCGTCGGCCACGCGCAGTAACGATGCCCGCAACAATGGGCCGGTGGCCAGATCGAATGGCGCCCGTGCGTCCTGTTCGACGGCGAATCGCACTTGCTGCTCACGCTCGTCGGCAGGCAACTGGCGCAGATCCGTCACCGACAACGACAGCGGCATCGACGAATGCACCACCTGACGCGGTTCCCCGTCCACGCTGCAAAACGTCGTGCGCAGGATTTCGTGGCGGGCCACCAGTTGGTTCAGCGCTCGTTCCAGCTGCGCGACGTTCAACTGCCCTTTGAGCGTTATCGCCGTGGGCACGTTGTAGAACGGGTTACCGGGTTCCAGTTGATCGAGAAACCACAGTTGCCGCTGCGAGAATGACAGCGGCCAGTCCGTTTGGTCGTCGATACGCCGGGGAATCGCCGCGTCATCGTGCCCGCCGAGCAAGCCGATCAGTTCCTGTTTGTGACGCTTGAGCGCCTGGGTCAGTTCTTCGGTGAGAAACCCGCGCGGCGCCTTGCAGCGCAGCCTGTCACCGTCCACTTCGAGCACCACGCCATGGCGAGCGAACAACGCCAGCAATTGATCGGCATTCATACTTCGAACTCCTCCATGTCTTCATCGTCCAGGCTGGCGGTCACAGGCTCGATGGCAAACGCCTCGACCGGCGCGCGGTGTTGTTCATCGGCCGTGCGCAGCCCGCCGATCATCGAGTAGATCAATTCATGGCTTGGCCCCAGATCGAACAGCATCGTCAGTTGCTGTTCCTCGACCGAGCCGATGCCGCACAGGCCCAGGCCGTGCTCGACGGCGGTCATGCTCAGCAACTGCGCCATCGCCCCGCTTTCGATGTGGCAGAAGTCGCGGCTGCGCTCGCCATACAACGGACGGATCGCGGCCATGTCGGCGATGAAGAACAGCGAAAACGCGGCGTTCTCGTACACCGGTCGGTTGACGAAATAGTCGTAGGTGTCCGGGTCGAGCGCTCCGCTCTGGAGCGCCAGCAAACGATGCTGGCGGGGATCGTAGTAATACGCGCCGCCGGGCACGCCGAGCACCCGATCCGGCTTGACGTAGAGGTACGCCTGAATCGGGTAAAGGCCACCCGCCGACGGGAACTGGTATTTCACCTCGCCGTCGAGTTGCCCTTGCGCCAACGCCGCCAATACATGGGCAAAGGCCTGGGTGGCGATCGGTTGCAGATCGTATTGACGCACCGAGCGGTAATCGCTCAAACGCCGGGCGAAGGCCGGGTCTTGCGGCAGATCCAATGCCACTGCCGGCAGGGCTTGAGCGAAGTCACGGCGCCCACGCTGTTCGGCTTTGAACTGCGCTCGCTGCTGGGGATCCTCGATGATGTCCTGCATGGATTCGGGTGCCTGCTGCACGTTGCCGAGCAAATCCTGACGCGCCCGATTCTGGCGGTACATGCCGAGCAGGTGCAGCAACGTCGGCTGGGCCAGCAGTTGTGCCACGTGCGGGCGGAACTGCAAGGCGCCGGACAACGCGTTGCTGATCCGGACGATATCGATCGACGTTGCGCCGAGGTTCAGCAGGTTGGCGTTGGCGGCAATCGATTCGCGCTTGAGCACATCCTGCACGATTTCCACCAGCCGCTGTTCCTGAGGGCCGTCGACTTCCAGCGCCGGCCCTTGCTCCTCGACTTGCTCAGGCTCCGGCAGACGTTTCTTGTCGACCTTGCCGTTGGACGATAAAGGCCAGGCCTCGACGAATGTGAACGACGCGGGAATCATGTAGGCCGGCAGCTTGTCGCTCAGATAGGCGCTGAAATCGCTGGCCTGCAATGCCGGATCGGCCTTGAGCACGTAACCCGCCAGACGCTTCTCGCCCAGCGTGCTGCCAAGAATCCGCACCACCGCGCTCTGCACGCCGGGATGGCGATTGAGCGCGGCTTCGATCTCGCCCAGTTCGATGCGATAGCCCTGAACCTTGACCTGATTGTCTTCGCGACCGAGGAATTCGATGTTGCCGTCGGGCAGCAAACGGCCCAGGTCGCCGGTGCGATACAGCCGCTCGCCGGTCAGTGGATGATTGAAGAAACTGCCCGCGCTGAGTTTTTCATCGCGCCAGTAACCTTTCGCCAGACCGATACCACCGATGTACAGCTGCCCCGCGACCCAGGTCGGGCGCACTTGCAGCGCTTCATCCAGCACGTAGAAGCGCTGATGATCGAGGGCCTTGCCGTAGGGAATGCTGCGCCAGGCCGGGTCGACTTGTTGCACGGGATAGTAGATCGACCAGATTGACGCTTCGGTGGCACCGCCCAGGCTGATCAGTTGCAGCTTCGGCTGCAAGGCCCAGGCCCGCTCGGGCAACGTCAGGGGAATCCAGTCGCCAGACAACATCGCCACCCGCAGGCTGGCAGGTAGCGCACCGCCCTCACCCTCCACGTACTCGACCAGCATACCGAGCAGCGCCGGCACCGAGTTCCACAGGCTGACCTGATGACGCTTGATCAATTCGAGCCAGTGCGCCGGATCAAGGGTCAGTTGCGGGTCGAGGATGACCACTGCCGCGCCCACGGCCAGCGTGCCAAAGAAGTCATAGACCGACAGATCGAAACTCAGCGACGAGATCGCCAATACGCGGTCGGTCGGGCCGACAGCAAAGCGCCGGTTGATGTCGAGCAAGGTGTTGACCGCACCGCGATGGTCGATCACCACGCCTTTCGGCTGACCGGTGGAGCCGGAGGTGTAGATCACGTAAGCCAGGTCGCTTTCGTCCACCTGCACCGGTTGCAGTGGCAGCACATCATTTGAGACTTCATCGGTGACCGCGATGGCCGTGACCTGCGCCGGCCATTCGATCCTGTCGAGCAGCGCCGGTTGGCTCAGGACCAGGCTCGCCTCGGCACGCTCCAGAATATGCCGTAGCCGTTCCGCCGGCTGACTCGGTTCGATCGGCAGGTAAGCGCCGCCGGCATACAGAATCGCCAGGGTCGCCACCACTTGCTCCCAACCGCGCTCCATCACCACCGCCACCAAGCGGTTCGGCAGCACACCCCGCGCTTGCAATCGGGCACCGAGTTGCCGGGCCTCAAAGCGAAGCTGGGCGTACGTCAGCTGTCGCGTGCCGATCACCGCCAGTGCGTCCGGTGTGGCGAGGGCCTGACGGTCGAACAGTTCGTGCATCAACGGCAGCGTTTGCTGATGGTCGACCGGCGCCGGTAATCGCGCCTGCGGCAGCAGTTGTGGCGTGTTCGCGCCCCAGGCTGCCGGCTCGCAGAGGCTGTCGAGCAGGGAGTTATAGGCAACGAACATCTGCTCGATCATGCCTTGCGGGAACAGTTCGTCGATGCTGTCCCAGTTGAACAACAGGCGTCCTTCCAGCTCCAGCAACGTGTGGTCGAGCCACACTTGCGGGGTCTGGGTGATGCTGTGCATGTGTTTGGCGTTCAACGCGTCGGCCAGGTTGAACTCGGCCAGTTCCGGCGCCGCTTCCGACAGCGTGCTGTTAAACACGATCGGCATCGCGGTCTGCTGCACGCCCCGGGCCTGGGACAACTCGCGCAGCACTCGCACACCGCTGACCACCGAATGGTCGATGTCGCGCCACAGTTGCGCCTGCACCGCGCGGGCCTTGTCGGTAAAGGTTTGTGTCCCGTCGATGCCGACTTCCAGCAGTACCAGTGAGGTGAAGTCGCCGATGATTTCGTCAACATCGGGATGAAGCGGCATGCGGTTGAACAGCGGCAGGCTCAGGGTGAAACGCGGGGTGCGGCTCCACAGCGCCAGCACTTCGCTGAACGCGGTCAGCAGCATCACCGACGGCGTCACCGCAAACTGCTTGGCCACGGCTTTGAGCTGCGCCCACTGCGCCGCCGACATGTCGCGGTCGCGGCGGGTGAAGTGCGGGTTGGCGATGCTTTCGGGTTGGCGTACCAGGGGCAGATCTGGCGCCGGGGCCAACGTAGTCACCCGTTCACGCCAGTAGCCCAGCGCCTGCTCGTAGCGGCGGCCATTGCGCAGCTGCTGTTCGGCCAGCACATAGTCGCGAAAAGTCAGGCCCGGCTCTGTCAGCTCCAGGTTCGGATTAACGTAGAACGCCATCAGTTCGCGAGCGAGAATCTGCGTGCTCGCGGCGTCGACGATCAGCGCGTCGAGGCTGATGTGCAAATGAGTGATGCCGTCATCGAGCAGCGACAGGCTGAACTCGAACAGCGGCCAGCGACTGGCGTCCAGCACCTGATGGGACTGGCGTTCGCGGGTCGCTTCCAGCGTGCGCTGCGCCAAATCGGCGGGCAAACCGCGCAAATCGCTGCGCGGCATGCGATAGGTCGGCACCTGCGCCAGCACCTGTTGCGTGCCATCGCTGAGGAACACCACGCGCAGCATGTCGTGGCGCTGGATCATGCGGTTCAGCACTCTCTCAAAACGCTCGGCGTCGAATTCGGGAATGCGCAGTTCTTCGTAGCCGTGGGCACTGACGCCGCCGAGGCTGACCGTGGCCTCGCGACCGAACCAATAGGCCTGCTGGATATCGGTCAGAGGGAACGGTTCATGTCGATTAGCGCGATCCGGCTCGATCTCGATGAATGCCGATTCAACGCTCTGCTCTTCACGCGAGACCTGCGCCGCCAGATCCCGCAACACCGGGGTCTGGAACAGGCTGCTCAGGGACAGTTGCACGCCCATGCGCTGGTTGATCGCGTAGATCATCCGCGTCGCCAGCAGCGAGTGGCCGCCGAGGTCGAAGAAGTTGTCGTGGACGCCGACCCGTTCGCACTTGAGCACTTCAGCCCAGATCTCGGCCATTTGCCGTTCAATGTCGTTGCGCGGCGCTTCGTAAGTCGCGCCAGCGCTGCGTTCCGGTGCCGGCAGCGCCTGGCGGTCGAGCTTGCCGTTGCGGGTCAGCGGCAGTTGCGAGAGCCGAACCCAGGCACTCGGGATCATGTGTTCGGGCAACTGGCGTTGCAGTTCGGCTCGCAAGGATTCGCTGGTCGCGCTGCCGACCACATAGGCCACCAGACGCTTGTCCCCGGCCACGTCTTCGCGCAGCAACACGGCGGCTTCCTGCACGCCGGGCTGTTGATGCAACAGGCTGTCGATCTCACCGAGTTCGATGCGGAAACCGCGCAGTTTCACCTGTTGGTCGATGCGCCCCAGGTACTGCACGTTGCCGTCGGCCAGGAACGTCGCGAGGTCGCCGCTGCGGTACATCCGCGCGCCCGGCTCGGCGCTGAACGGGTCCGGCAGGAAGCGTTCGGCGGTCAGGTCCGGGCGGTTCAGATAGCCACGGGCCAGGCAGGCGCCGGCGATGTACAACTCACCCGCCACGCCGACCGGGACTGGATTCAAGTGCTCGTCCAGCACGTACAGCCGCGCATTGGCGATGGGACGGCCAATGGACGGCGCGTCCGGCCAGGACTCGGCGTCGTTGCAATCGAGGCTGAACTGGCTGACCACATGGGTTTCGGTCGGCCCGTACTGGTTATGCAACTGCGCGCCACCGAGCCCACGGACAAAACCGCGCAGTTCGTCATTGATTTGCAGGGCTTCACCGGCGGTGATGATCTCGCAACCGCCGGCCGGCATCGGTGCATCGGCTTCGGTCAGACCGGCGAGTTGCTGCAACACGGCAAATGGCAGGAACGCCCGCTGCACGCCTTCGGCCACCAGGGTCGGGCGCAGTGCGGCAAGGTCCTTGCGGCTGTCTTCAGTCATCAGCAACAGGCTGCCGCCCTGGCAGAGGGTGCTGCAGATTTCCTGGAACGAAACGTCGAAGTTCAGCGAGGCGAATTGCAGCACGCGCTGCGGTGCCGTGGCTTGATCGAGCTGCCAGTTAATCAGGTTGTCCAGCGCACGACGGCTGTGGGCCACGCCTTTCGGGCGTCCGGTGGAGCCGGAGGTGTAGAGCACGTAGCCGAGGTTTTCCGGGCTCACCGTGACGTGCGGATCATCCGTCGGGTGCTGTGCCCATGGCGCTGCGTCGGTGTCCAGGCAGCAGATGTTCGCCTCGTTGGCCGGCAGCCCGGCCATCAGGCTCGACTGGGTCAGCAGCATGGTCGGCGCGGCATCACTGAACATGAACGCCAGCCGCTCGCTCGGGTAAGCCGGGTCGAACGGCACGTACGCCGCGCCAGCCTTGAGGATCGCCAGCAGGCCGATGACCATTTGCGGCGAGCGCTCCAGGCACAGGCCGACGCGATGCTCGGGGCCGACGCCTTGTTCGATCAGGTAATGCGCGAGGCGGTTGGCGGCGCGATTCAGTTCGCCATAACTCAGTTGCTCACGGTCAGCGAGCAACGCCACGGCGTCGGGCGTTTGCCGGGCGAGGCTTTCAAAGCGCGCCACGCAACCGGGCAACAACGCGGTATCCCGCGCGGTGCGGTTCCAGTCATGAACGATCTGCTGATGTTGCTCGGCGCTCAGCAGCTTGATCCTTGCCAGCGACTGCTCGCTGTCCTCGACCACCTGCGTCAGCACCCGACGCAGGTACTCGCCGAACTGCTCGACAGTGCCGCGTTCGAACAGGCCCGAGGCATATTCCAGACCACCGACGATCTGCCCGTCGCACTCATGGAGCGCCAGTTGCAGATCGAACTTGGCCACGTGATGGCTGCTCTCGACCGGCGTGACATCCAGCCCGGTCAGCAGCAGATCGGAATCCTGATCCTGCTCCCAGGCAAACAACACCTGGAACAGCGGACTGTGGGCCAGGCTGCGCGGCGGGTTGAGCAATTCCACCACTTGCTCGAACGGCAGGTCCTGATGTTCTTGAGCCTCCAGCGCCACCCGCCGCGCCTGTTGCAGCCATTGCGCCACCGACGGCGTACCTGATCGGGTCATCCGCAGAGCCAACGTATTGACGAAGAAACCGATCAGCCCTTCCAGTTCCTGTTGCGGGCGATTGGCCGATGGCACGCCGATCACCACGTCGCTTTGCCCCGACAGACGCGACAACAGCAATGAAAACCCGGCCAGCAGAGTCATGAACAGCGTGGTGCCTTGCTGCATGCCCAGGGCTTTCAATCGCACGGTCAACGCTTCATCGAAGACCAATGGAACAAAGCCACCGAGGTAATCCTGCACGGGCGGACGCTTGTGATCGGTCGGCAATTCCAGCAGCACCGGCGCGCCCGTGAGGGTTTCACGCCAGTAACGGCTTTGCTGCTCCAATACTTCACCGGACAGCCATTGCTTTTGCCACACCGCGTAATCCACGTACTGCACGGGCAACGGCGGCAGCGGATCGTCACGATCCAGCAGGGCCGCCGCGTACAGTTGACCCAGCTCGCGGGTGAGCACGCCCATCGACCAGCCGTCGGAGATGATGTGGTGCTGGGTCAGCAGCAACACATGGTCATCCACCGCCAGCCGCACCAGGCTGACCCGCATCAGCGGGCCACGGCTCAGGTCGAACGGTCTGGCGCCTTCCTCGTCGATCAAGCGGGTCAGGCGTTCTTGAGCATCGAGCCCCTGTACGTCAGTCACCGTCAGCCGGATACTGTGCGTCGGCGGCGAAACCAATTGCCGCCCTTCCCCTTCAACAGCAATGAACGTCGTACGTAGCGCCGCATGGCGCGCCACCAGCTGATTGAAGCTGCGTTCGAGTGCCGGCACGTCCAGTGGACCGCGCAAACGCAGGTTCAACGGCATGTGATAGGCAGCGTTGCCACCCTCCATCTGTGCCAGAAACCACAGGCGCTGCTGGGCAGACGACAACGTTTGCGCGCCCGAGCGTTCAAGGGCCGTAATGGCCGGGCGAGCCGCAGCCTGACTGGCTTGCAGCCGTTCGGCGAACTCCGCCAGAACCGGCGCGGCAAACAGGGTCGAAGGCGCCACTTCCAGCCCCAGCGTGTGGCGAACCTGCGCCAGCACCCGCATCACCAGCAGCGAGTGACCGCCGAGGGCGAAGAACTGATCCTGACGCCCGACCTGCGCGACGCCGAGTACGTCGGCCCAGATCGCGGCGAGTGCGGTTTCCAGCGAGCCTTTGGGGGCTTGATAGTCCTGCTGATCGAACGCCTCGACGTCCGGCGCCGGCAGACTTGGCCGATCGACCTTGCCGTTGGCGGTCAGCGGCAGTGCATCGAGACGCACGAAAGCGGTCGGCACCATGTAATCCGGCAGGCTGATATGCAGCTGTTCGCGCAGTAAGCGCGGGCTCAGCGTTGAGTCTGGTTTTTCGCAATAGTAGGCAACCAGGCGTGGTTCGCCAGGACTGTCCTGGCGCAGCAGCACCACGCTTTCGCGCACGCCCGGGATGTCCGCCAGCCGGGTTTCGATTTCCCCCAGTTCCAGACGCAGGCCGCGCAACTTGGCCTGGGAATCGTTGCGGCCGAGGAATTCCAGTTGGCCGTCGGCCCGGTAACGCGCCAGATCCCCGGTGCGGTAAAGGCGCTCACCCGCCACGAATGGGCTGTCGATGAAACGCTCGCTGGTCAGTTGTGGCAGGTTCAGATAACCGCGCGCCACGCCGACGCCGCCGATGTAAAGCTCGCCGGCGACACCTTCGGCAACCGGTTTACCGTCAGCATCAAGCAGGTAAATCCGGGTATTGGGCAGTGCCCGGCCGATGGGCAGCACCGCGTCGATCTGGCTGTTTTCGGTGAACTCGAAACAGGTGCTGTCGATGCTCGCTTCGGTCACGCCGTAGGCCTGGACGATCTGCACGCGATCACCGCACAGCCTGCGCAATTGCCGCGCGCTATGGGCGGTCCAGATGTCGGAGCCGCAGACCACCGTGCGCAGGAACGACAGGTCGTGGCCGGTCTCTTCGACCCACGCCAACAGCGGATTAAGCAGCGCCGGCACGAAGTCGGCAAAGCCAATCCGCGCCTCGCGCATCAGACGATACAGGGCCGGCGGGTCCATCAGGGTGTCCCGTGGGCAGAGCACCAGCGTGCCGCCAAAACCCAGCGCACGGATCAGGTCCGCGCTGAACACATCGAAGGAAAAACCGGCCATTTGCAGATGATTGATCGGCTCGCCCAACTCATAGAGTTGCGCCCAGTCGGCGCTCACCGCAATCAGCCCGCGATGCTCGACCATCACGCCTTTCGGGGTGCCGGTGGAGCCGGAGGTGTAGATCACGTAAGCCAGATGTCGGGGGGTCAGGCCGATCGAGTGAGGATCGAGGTTGTCGGCCGGGAGCGAAGCCCAATCACGGGCGTCGGCCAGATCCAGCACCGTCGGTGCAGTCGCTGACAGTTCGAGCGCCGCCCGCAAAACATCGCGTGCCTGGCCGTGGGTCAGCACCACCGGCGTTGCGCTGTCGGCCAGCATGTGCGCCAGGCGCGCCTGCGGATAGGCCGGGTCCAGCGGCACATAAGCCCCACCGGCCTTGAGCACCGCGAGCACGCCGACCAGCATCTCCAGCGAACGCTCCAGACACAGCCCGACCCGCACGTCCGGCCCGACCCCGAGGCTGCGCAGGTGATGGGCCAAGCGATTGGCGCGGGTGTTCAGTTGACGGTAACTGATTGCCTCCTGCTGCCAGCGCGCAGCGATGGCCTCGGGGGTGCGCAGCACCTGCGCTTCAAACAGACCGTGCACGCACAGGTCTGCATCGAACGGTTTCAAAGAGCAAACGTCGGGCTGCGCGGGATTCGTCCCACGCAAGGAAGTGTTGTCGAACATCGGAGGCTACCGTCCATGACTACATTATTTTTGTGATCAGGCAGGTGTCAGCACGCTTCCTGCCAGTCAGGCCCCGGCATCAGGTGCCGGCACGGTCTTTCGAATTCAGGAGGATGGCGCGGCGCGCGCGTGCAGACTCACGTTGAACGCGGGCACACGCAGAAACTCGGGGGGAGACAGGCTGGAGAAGAACACCGCAGCGCGGTCGGCGCAGGCAGATGGAAAGTGGGCCGAATCATTGGCGACAGGGGTCGCCCCGTTCATTGCATCGTCGATTGCAAACCGCGTGACCAATTGAAACCTCGACTTCCATTTGAGGGTCAACGACGAGGAACAACCTGCGCGGGGATGACAGCGCCAGGGTGGTCCCGATCGGCTGCGACTGCCGGGCCTGTAGACACGCGGCAATCTTCTGGCGCCGGGTTTGTGACCCGAAGCGCCGGCGGATAATAACCACGTTTTTTGTTAGGGAGGCAAACAAAATGTAGGAAATTTGCGAAATAAATATCGGACGTTTCCTACCTGATCGAGACGATGGCAAAGCGACAGAGATGTCATTAATGCCGGGAATCCAGCCTCTGTTCCTGGCAGGCGCCGATCGTCGAAACCCCGCGCAAAATGCCGACTGGCCAGCGCAATAGTCACCGCAGTTTCCGGGCGCTAACAAGCGCTAACAACGCATAACTGGCAGTCATTCAGCGGTGAAGGCAGGCTTGAATCTCACCGCTGAACGCCAGGCCACCTGCGAACCTTTTCGGTCGCGGCGCTCAGTCGAACGATGGTTTTGCGAGGGATTCGACCATGGCTGAAGGTTATCGCCACAATTGCCTGTGCGAGGCCGACCGGCTCGGCAACGACGAACTGTATGCCTTGGTCGCGGGCGCCGTGCGCCATGGCCGAAGTGAAGCGCAACAGCTGTTCGCGACGGTGACGCCTTTGCTCATCGCCTTTTACGAAGGACAGGTGCAAGCGGGGCGGATCCGTCGTGAAGACACCGGCGGCCTCGTTCAGCAGGCCTTCAGGACGCTTTATCAGGAACAGGCCGCCCATGACCCGAGCTTTCCGTTTCGCGCCTGGCTGATCGAGATCGCCCGCGCGACCCTGCTCCACAATCTTGGCCATCGCGGCGCTGACGCCGTGGCCGACGCGCTGGCGGGTGCGTCGGCACGCGAATGTCATGAACCCACTCGGGCCACATGAACCGCCCTCCACGCTGTGAAATGCCCTTCAGGGAATGCCCATGATCGATATCGAAAAAACCCTCTACTCCGCGCACACCTGCACCACTGGCGGCCGCGAGGGCACAGGACGCAGTCACGATGGCCGACTGGATCTCAAGCTTTCTCCACCGGGTGCGCCCGGCACCGGAACCAACCCCGAGCAATTGTTCGCCGTGTGCTGGTCAGCCTGTTTCCTCGGCTCGCTGCGCCATGCCTGCAATGCGCGCAAGATCGGTTTTCCGGCCATGGCCGGAGTCGATGCTCAAATCGACCTGGTCCACGGCGAGCACGGGTTCTTCCTGCAAGCGAAACTGGCGGTGTCACTGCCGGACATCGAACCGCAAGTGGCGCAACAACTGATCGACGCGGCACACCAGAACTGCCCCTACTCCAAGGCCACACGCAACAACATCAAGGTCAGCATCACCCTCGCCTGACCAGCCTCCGCCGACACCAAAACACAGCGTCTTCCAACCACACCTTGGTACGATCCGGCGACACCATGGTGCAATAGATCGCGCCCGGGGCTTTTGATGTGATGACGGGAAACCGACAAAAGCCAGGAGTTGCGCATGAACAAGCTGACGACTGCCGCGGGCGCGCCCGTGGTTGATAACAACAACGTACAGACCGCCGGCCCGAGAGGCCCGATGCTGTTACAGGACGTCTGGTTGCTGGAAAAACTGGCGCACTTCGATCGGGAAGTCATCCCCGAGCGGCGCATGCACGCCAAGGGTTCCGGCGCGTTCGGCACCTTCACCGTCACCCACGACATCACCCGCTACACCAAGGCCAGGCTGTTTTCCAGCGTGGGCAAGACCACCGATGTGTTCGTCCGTTTCTCGACCGTCGCCGGTGAGCGTGGCGCGGCGGATGCCGAGCGCGATATCCGTGGATTCGCCATCAAGTTCTACACCGAGCAAGGCAACTGGGACCTGGTGGGCAACAACACGCCGGTGTTCTTTCTGCGCGATCCTTTGAAATTTCCCGACCTCAACCATGCGGTCAAACGCGACCCGCGCACCAACATGCGCAGCGCCCGCAACAACTGGGATTTCTGGACGCTGCTGCCCGAGGCGCTGCATCAGGTCACGATTGTCATGAGCGATCGTGGCCTGCCGCGCACCTACCGCCACATGCACGGTTTCGGCAGCCACACCTTCAGTTTCATCAGCCCGGCGAACGAGCGTTTCTGGGTGAAGTTCACCTGGAAGACCCAACAAGGCATCGAAAACCTGACCGACCAACAGGCCGCGACAGTGATCGGCGATGACCGCGAAAGCGCCCAGCGCGACCTGTACAACGCCATCGAGGAAGGCCACTTCCCCCAATGGAAACTCTACGTGCAAGTGATGCCGGAGCTGGACGCCGAGACCTACCCGATCAACCCGTTCGACCTGACCAAAGTCTGGCCCCACGCGGATTACCCGCTGATCGAAGTCGGCGTGCTCGAACTCAACCGCAACCCCGACAACTACTTCGCCGACGTCGAACAGGCAGCCTTCAACCCGGCCAACGTGGTGCCCGGCATCAGTTTCTCACCGGACAAAATGCTCCAGGCGCGCCTGTTCTCATACGGTGATGCGCAGCGCTATCGCGTGGGGGTCAACCATCACCAGATTCCGGTGAACGCGCCACGCTGCCCGGTCAACAGCTATCACCGTGACGGCCAGATGCGCACCGATTCGAACGCGGGCAGCACAATCGGCTACGAGCCCAACAGCTATGGCCAGTGGGCCGAGCAACCGGATTTCAGCGAACCACCGCTGGCCCTCAAAGGCAGCGCCGGGCACTGGAATCACCGCGAGGACGACGACTATTTCTCGCAACCGGGCGCACTGTTCCGGGCCATGTCGCCCGCCCAGCAAAAGGTTTTGTTTGAGAACACCGCGCGCTCGATTCATGGCGCCAGCGCAGAGTCGAAACAACGACACATCGACCACTGCACCCGGGCAGATCCGGCGTATGGCGCGGGAGTTGCGCACGCCATTGAGGCACTGGGCTGATCTGCAATGACGCTGGCAGGGAGCCGAAACAACAACGCCCGGATTATCCGGGCGTTGTTGTTTGTACGAATCAGTCAGGCAGTGATTCGCGGCTGAAGGCTTGCACCTCCTGTACCAGGCCGCGAGCGGCCATTTCCACCAGTTGCCGGCCTTTTTCCGGCGAAGCCTGGGCCGGGTCCGAGCCCATGCGGCCGTCCGGATGACGAGCGCGGAAATCTGCAGCTTCCCGGATCGGGCCCCAATTGGCGATCTGCGGCGAGTAGTCCGCCGACTTGATGGAATCGGGGTACGCCCACTGGGTCACGGCGATTTCCGAAGGCGTGGCATGAATACCGTGACCAGTCGGGAACTGCTCACGGGCCAGCTCGTTCACGCCTTCCAGATCCCACCAGTTGCACAGCTTCAGGGCGAACCCGGCCTTGCGTCGGGCAAAACTCGCTTCAGCGTACAGCTCCGAAAACGCCGCTTCGATTGACGCGATGTTGCCGCCGTGGCCATTGAGGAAAAAGATCTTTTCAAAGCCGTGGGCGGCCAACGAGCGGGTCCAGTCCGCAATGGCAGCGATGAAGGTCGAAGGCCTGAGCGAAATGGTGCCGGGGAAACCCAGATGATGCTGCGCCATGCCGATGTTGAAGGTCGGGGCGATCAGGATGTCGGCGTTCTTCTGCGCTTCATGGGCGATGATTTCCGGGCACATCCAGTCGGTGCCCAGCAGGCCGGTCGGCCCGTGCTGTTCGTTGGAGCCGATCGGGATGACGATGGTGCGGCTGCGTTCGAGAAATTGGGCGATTTCGGACCAGGTCGATAGGTATAAAAGCATCAGGATTCTCACTCTTCGAAGGTTCCTCGCGGAACGCGGGTGGGTGTTCAGTGCACCTGCAACAGCAGTGTCATTGATACCACCCGCCTCCCTTCGACGACAGAATACGAAGGTATCGGAATCGCCGGAGCGTCCTAATCGCGGACGAGAAATTCACGGGGCGACTCGCCCATCACCCGCCTGAACATGGCACTGAAGGCACTCTGGCTGGCGTAGCCCAGGTCCCGGGCAATCACCCCGACGGATTGCCCCTGGTCGAGCCGGTCGATGGCGGTCGCCAGCCGCACCTGTTGCAGCCAGTGGCGGAAATTCAGGCCGGTTTCATTGACGAACAGGCGAATCAGCGTGCGCGAACTGGCGCCAACCCGGTCTGCCCAATAGCCGATCGAATGGTCTTGTCCGGGGTCCTGCAGAATCGCCTCGCAGACCGTGACCAGTCGCCGGTCGAGCGGCCACGGCACTTCGATCGGCAACGTCCGCGCCGCCTTCAATTCACTGAGTATCAACGCCACGATGTGCGCGTTGCGGCCTTCCTGCGGGTATTCGATCGGCTGCTCGGCCAGGGCCAGAATCAACTCGCGCAGCAGTCCGGAGATCTCCAGTACTTTGCAGTGAGGGCCCAGCCCTGCGCAGACCTGCGGTTCGATGTAGATCGAGCGCATCTTGACCGCGCTGAGCATCAACTGGTCGTGGATCACCCCGGGCGGAATCCACAGGGCCCGCTTCGGCGGAAGGATCCACAACCCGCGCTCGGTGGCCACTCGCATTACGCCGCTCGAGGCATACAACAACTGCCCGTGCCGATGCACGTGCGGTTCGTTGTACTCGCCGGTGGCCTGATCGCGCACCAGCACGGTCATCATCCGCGGCACATCCTGATAGTCGGGATAACGTTCGCTGCGCGGTGCGGACTCACGCCTGGCAATGACCTTGCGCACCTCTCGTTTCATCGGATGGAAGCTCCTGAAAACAGACCTTGATCGTGGTAAAGCTGCGATTGTCACTTTGGCGACAAACCCTGGCATTTGCCATTTCCGGCCCATTGTTAGCCTTGCGCTCATTGTTCATCAATGAGGCCTTCCCCATGGCAATCACCCGCAATCTCTCCGGCCACCAGCAGAGCGTCACGGCGGTGATCGGCCTGCTGATCCTGTCCATCGCCCTGCGTCCGCCGATCATTTCGGTAGGGCCGATTCTGCTGTTGATTCAGCAGCACTTCCAGTTGAGCTACACCCAGGCCGCGCTGCTGACCTCGATTCCCGACGTCTGCATGGGCGTGTTCGCGCTGGTGGTTCCGAGCCTGGCCCGGCGCTTCGGGATCGATCGCAGTGTGGTTGTCGCACTGACGTTGCTAGGGGCCTCGACCTTGCTGCGGGCGCTCTCGCCCAACGCATTCTTCCTGCTCGGCAGTACGTTCTTCGCCAGCATCGGCATTGCCGTCGCCGGCGCGATGACCGGCGCCTGGATCAAGACCCACTTTGCGCAACGCCCGGCGCTGTTCATGGGCATCTACGCCGGCGGCCTGAGCCTGGGCGCGACCCTCGCGGCGGTGTTCAGCGCGCCGATTGCCGAACTGGCGCAGGACTGGCGGGTCAGCGCCGGGTTCTGGAGCGTGCTGTGCCTCACCGCCATCGCCAGTTGGGTGTGGATGGCACGGCGTTTTGCGACACCGGCGCCCGCCGTGAAATCGCCGTCGAGCGCGAGCAAACGCCTGCCCTGGGGCAATCCGCAGGCGTGGCTGATCGCGTTGAATTTCGGGGCCGGGCAATTCGTGGTCTACGCCCTCTTCGCCTGGATGGCGCCAGCGTCGGTGGAAGCGAGCACATCGAGTGTTTCCCCGGGCGTCCTGCTGGGCATTTTTACCGCGGTGTTCGCCGTGGCCAGCGTGGGGGCGGGATTGATTCCGGGCAAGGCCCACGACCGGCGCGGTCTGCTCGGGTTGTCGGGGTTGCTGGCTCTGCTCGGGGTGGGCGGCATGGCGTTCCTGCCGGCGTACTGGCCGATGTTCTACGTGGTACTCGCGGCCATCGGGCTGGGCATGGGCTTCACCGTGGCCATGACCTTGCCGCTGGATCACGCCCGCACCAGCGAACAGGCCGGGTTGTGGACGGTGTTCATGTTGTTCATCGGTTACCTGATCGCCGCGCTCGGGCCGTTGCTGTTCGGCGCCCTGCGCGAATACGCCGGACACTATGGCCCGGCGTACACCTTGCTGTTCGCGGTACTGCTGTTGATGCTCGGCATCACACCCCTGCTCAGGTTGGCACCGGCAACATCGCCGCAGGTGTCCGTTGCCTGAGCCGGGGGTGACAACTCTGCGACGTACACCGGCACGTCGCAGGGTTTCAGTTGGCCGACGCGGCTTTTTCAATCAGCCGGGCCACGGGTGCCGGGTTCGACACCATCACCACGTGCGAGGCGCCCTTGACCACTTCAACGGCCTTGGCATCCGCACGCTTGGCCATGAACGCCATCGCCTGGGGCGGGATGTTCTTGTCCTTGTCACCGTAGATGTACCACGACGGAATGTGCTTCCAGGCCGGCGTTCCGGCCTGCTCGTTCAGCGCCGCTTCGGTGACCGGACGTTGAGTAGCCGCCATCAGCGCCGCTTGTGCAGCCGGGACATCGGCGGCGAACTGGTCGTGGAACTTGCTCTGCTGGATGTACAGGTCCTTGCCGCCGTCGGCCAGCGCAACAGGTGGCGCCAGTGTTGGTCCGAGGGTGCTGCCGGGAAACTTGCCGGCCAGCCCGGCGACGGTTTCACCGGCCTCGGGGGCAAAGGCGCTGACGTAGACCAGCGCTTTGACATTGGCATGATCGTTGGCCGCATCACTGATGACGTTGCCGCCATAGGAGTGACCGACCAGCACCACCGGCGACTGGATGCTGCTCAGCAACGCCGATACCGCTGCGCCATCGCTTTTGACGCCGCGCAACGGGTTGGCGGCGGCGATCACCGTGTAGCCATCCTTCTCGAGAATCTTCGCCACGCCGTTCCAGCTCGACGCGTCGGCGAACGCGCCGTGCACCAGCACCACCGTGGGTTTGGCGGTTTGGGCGAAGGCATTGGCGCCCAGGCACAGGCCCGCAGCGATGCTCAGTGCAATCAGTGTTTTTTTCATGTGGATGTTCCTCGTATGACGGATTCAGGGGGCGTATCGGGTGAAGACAAAATCGTGGTTCTGCACCCGCGCCTGATGGCAGGCAAAGCAGGTCTGGTGCTGGGCTTCGTCGGCGGGTTTGCCGTTGATGAACCGGCCGAATCCCCAGCCACCGGTCGAGGCGTATTTGCGCGAGTCCTTGACCATCACCTGAACGGTGGTGGCCGCCCCCGGAATCGAGGCCGGCTCGAACTCCGGCGACTGCACGTGTTTCCACGCCAGCTTCACCAGCACCGTGCCGTCGGGAAACGGCAGCGTCGCGCTCTGGTAGGCCTTGATCGCCCGGTCATTGCCCAGCACCGCGCGCAGTTCATCCAGTGGCGCAGCTTCCTGGGCCGGGGCAATCAGCGTCCACTGGCGATAGTTTTTCGGCAGCTTCACACCGTAGATCGGCGAGGCATCGCCGTCATCGGCCTCGCCCAACGCGACACCGGTGGCCGCCAGTGCCGCGAGCGCAATCGCCGCTGGCAACACGGCCCAATGGTTGAATCTCATGGTCGGATCCCCTTCGGCCGGCAATCAAAGATGATCGGCATCGATCACTGCCTGGGCGAACGCTTGCGGCGCCTCCTGCGGCAGGTTGTGGCCGATGCCGCCGCCGATCAGCCGATATTCGTACTTGCCGGTGAAGCGTTTGGCGTAGGCCTCGGCCGGTGGATGCGGCGCGCCATTGGCGTCGCCTTCCAGAGTGATGGTCGGCACGCTGATCGAGGGAAATGCCGCGAGTTTTTTCTCCAGCGGTTCGTATTGCGCTTCGCCTTTGATCAGCCCCAGGCGCCAGCGGTAGTTGAAGATCGACACGGCGACGTGATCCGGATTTTGCAACGCGGCGGCGCTGCGGTCGTAGGTCGCGTCGTCGAAGTTCCACTTCGGCGAAGCCAGCTGCCAGATCAGTTTGGCGAAGTCGTGGGTGTTCTTTTCGTAGCCCAGACGGCCACGTTCGGTCGCAAAGTAGAACTGATACCACCACTGCAACTCCGCCGCCGGCGGCAGCGGCGTCTTGCCGGCGTCCTGGCTGCCGATCAGGTAACCGCTCACCGCCACCAGCGCCTTCACCCGCTCGGGCCAGAGCGCCGCGACGATGTCGGCGGTGCGCGCGCCCCAGTCGTAGCCACCGAGTACTGCCTGCCTGATTTTCAGGGCGTCCATGAAGTCGATCAGATCCTTCGCCAACGCCGCCGGCTGACCGTTGCGCACGGTTTTGGCAGACAGGAAACGCGTGTCGCCATAACCACGCGCGTAAGGAATCAGCACCCGATAGCCCTTCTGCGCCAGCGCCGGCGCCACATCGGTGTAGCTGTGAATGTCATAGGGCCAGCCGTGCAGCAGGATAACCACCGGGCCGTCGGCCGGACCGACTTCGGCGTAGGACACGTCAAGCAGTCCGGCCTTGACGTGTTTCAGCGCGCCGAACGAAACATGGGTGCCGGCGGTAATGGCGTCGATCTTGCCGGCGGGCACGTCGGCGGCGCTGGCATATGCCGAGGCGATGCCCAGCGCAAGCGCCAGGATCGAACCGGCGAGCGCGCGCCGGGATGGGGTTACAGCGTTAGAGTCAGTCATGCCGAGTCTCCCTCGTGAACCGCCGGGCGGCGGTTCCGGGCTTGGGGTTGAAGGGCTGCGGGTTAAAGTGCTTGCTGATTGCAGGGCTAGCGGGCTGCCTGCGCAGCGGTTTTCTGCGCAGCTGCGCGCAGTGGCCGGAAGGCTTCGCGCAGTTCTTCGCTGAACAGTTGCGGTTGCTCCCATGCCGCAAAATGACCGCCCTTGCTGACTTCACTGAAGTAGGCCAGCGACGGATAGGCGCGCTGCGACCAGACTTTCGGCGCCCGGTAGATTTCGTGCGGAAACACAGTGATCGCCACCGGCACCTTGATGTCGGCAGTCTTCTGCGCGGCGGCGCTGAAGTTATTGTTGTTGTTCTCCCAGTAGAAACGGGAGGACGACGCCCCGCTGTCGGTCAGCCAGTACAGGCTGATGTCATCGAGCATTTCATCGCGGCTCAGGACTTTCTCGGGCTGACCGTCGCTGTCGGTCCACGCGGCAAATTTTTCGTACATCCAGGCTGCCGTGCCGGCGGGCGAGTCGGCCAGCAGATAACCGATGGTCTGCGGCCGGGTCACCATCATCGCGCCGTAGGCAGCGTTGCGGCCGAAGAACTGGCTCAGCGAGTTGAAGGCCGTCACCTCCGGCGTGGTCAGCCCGGCCGGGGCCGGGTCGCCGCTGTTGATCGGTTTGACCAGTTCCGGCGGTACGGTGGCCGGCATGTTCAGGTGGATGCCCAGCAATCCGGGCGGTGCCAGGCGACCCAGTGCATCGGAAATCACCGAACCGTGATCGCCGCCCTGGGACACGTAATGGCTGTAGCCCAGACGTTTCATCAACACATCCCAGGCCTTCGCCACCCGGTCGGGGCCCCAGCCGAGCTCGGTCGGTTTGCCGGAAAATCCATGGCCGGGAATCGACGGGATAACCACGTCGAACGAGTCCTCGACCTTGCCGCCATAGGCCACGGGATCGGTCAGCGGGCCGATGGTCTTGAGGAATTCGAACTGCGAACCCGGCCAGCCGTGGGTGAGGATCAGTGGCATCGCATTGGGATTGCGCGAACGCACATGGATGAACTGGATGTCGACGCCGTCGATGGTGGTCACGAACTCCGGCAAGGCGTTGAGCTTCGCTTCGGCCTTGCGCCAGTCGTAGCCGTCGCCCCAATACTTCACCAACGCCTGGACCTGCGCCAATTGCACACCTTGGGACACATCGCTGACCGTTTCCTTGTCCGGCCAGCGAGTGTCGGCGATGCGTTTGCGCAGGTCGCTCAGTTTCGCTTCGTCCACATGGATGGTGTACGGGCGAATGGCTTGCGACGGATCTGCGGCCCAGACGCCGCTGCTGCCTGCGAGAACGGCAAGGCCGAGCGCCCCGCCCCTGATGGATGACGCCAGGCAATGGCGCCAGGTAAGACCGGACGAAAGCGCAACCATGATGGATCTCCTTGTAGTCATTATTCGAAAGGCATCGCCAATCGGATCAGACCACTGCGCTGGCACCGGGGCGATTACACGATGGTGTCGGTCGATACCTTGGTATGACGCGCTGGCCCGGCACGCAAAATCGCGCTCGAACTCAGCAGCGGTTAACGGGCAGAATGCGGCGGGGAAAAGACCCATTTGAATCACAGAGCGGAACAAGGATTGCGGATGCGTGGGGAAACAGCGCTCGAACGCCTGAGCGGCACACCATCGTCCACCTCGCCGTGGTGGGTGATCGGGCTGTGCATGCTGTTCAACGTGATCGACGGACTCGACGTGATGGCCATGGCCTTCACCGCCAGCCGGGTTGCGGCCGAATGGGCGTTGAGCGGCGCGCAACTGGGCCTGTTGTTGAGCGCAAGCCTGGTCGGGATGGCGCTCGGTTCGCTGCTGGCCGCGCCCAGGGCCGACCGTTTCGGGCGCAGGCCTTTGTTGCTCGCCGGCCTGCTGCTCAGCGGCCTGAGCATGTTGCTGTCGTTCTGGAGCCCGGATCATCACGTGTTGATGTTCCTGCGGTTGCTGACCGGCATCGGCACGGGGGCGGTGCTGGTGGGGGCGAATGTGCTGACGTTCGAGCACGCCGGCCCGCAGCGACGCAATCTGGCGATCGCACTGCAATCCCTTGCCTTCGCCATGGGCGCCAGCCTGGGCGGGGTGCTGGCGCATGTACTCAATGATTTGATGGGCTGGCGGTATGTCTTTCTGGCCGGGGGTTGCATCACGCTGGCGGCGGCGTTGGTCGGTGTCTTCTGGCTGCGTGAGTCGCCGTCATTTCTGGCACTTGAACACCGCGCGCCTGCTCCTCCACTGTTGCCGAACAACGCCAGCCGGCCGTTTTTGCCCGGTCAGTGGCAACAGACCACATCGCTGGCACTGGCACTCTTTCTGTTGATGTTCTGCTTTTACTTCGTGATGAGCTGGACGCCGGCCCTGTTGGTCGACAATGGCTTTACCGACCAACAAGGCGCCCGGATCGGGATGCTGTTGGCGCTGGGTGGCATGCTCGGCGCGCTGTTGCTGGGACTGACAGCCAATCGTTTCGGCTGCCGGCGATTGCTGTCGGGTTTCCTGCTGCTCGACGCCGCCCTGCTGCCACTGATGGTGCCGGCCTCTCACGTACCCGGTGTAGCTGCGCTCGTGGCGGTTACGCTCGGCCTGATGCTCAACGGTGCAGTCGCAGCCCTGTATGTCCTGGCTCCTCAAGCGTTCTGCACCTCGGTTCGTACGACCGGTGTCGGCGTGGTGCTGGGGATGGGACGTCTGGGGGCGATCATTTCGCCGCTGGTCGCCGGTTTTCTGCTGGATGCCGGATGGACCGCACAACACCTGTTCACGTTTTTCGCCGGTAGCCAGGTGTTGGCGGCCCTGCTGATCTGGCGTGGCACTAAGGGACGATGATCAGCTTGCCCGTCGTGTTGCGCGACTCGATATCAATATGGGCCTGTTGTGCTTCGTCCAGCGAATAACGCTTGCCGATGAAGGTTTTCAGCTTGCCGGCGCTGACCCACGCGAACAGTTGCCGGGATTTTTCCAGCAGCACCTCGCGATCGCGCACGTAGTGCATGACCGAGGGATACGTCAGCTTGATGCTGCGCGGCATGCTGAAGATATCGATCGGCGGTGTCGGATTCATGAACGGTCCGTACAAGGCCAGGGTGCCGAAGTAGTCCAACATCTCCAGCGAGTCGGCGAAACCTTCCGCGCCCGTGCCGTCGTACACCACATTCACCCGCTGCCCCTCGGTCAGGCGCATGACCTGTCCGGCAATGTTTTGCGCCCGTCCGATCACAACATAGTCAGCCCCGGCCGCGAGCACCGCTTCCACCTTGTCGGCGTGAGACACCCGGCCAATGACCTTGCCGCCCCGCAGTTTGATCATCTGAGTCAGCATCAGCCCCACGCCCCCCGCCGCCGCGTGCACGAAGGCCACGTCACCCGGCTGGATCGCATGCACCTTGTCCACCAGATTGCTGGCGGTCAGGCCCTGCATCATCAGGCTGGCAGCGGTGCTGAAGTCGATATCGTCCGGCAACGGCACCAACTGGCTGACCGGGGCGATCACCTGTTCAGCGTAGCTGCCCGGCACGTAATGCCAGGCCACGCGGTCACCGACAGCGAACTCCGTCACCTGCGGGCCGCTGGCCAGAACGACGCCGGCACCTTCTGCACCCAGTGTCAACGGTAGCTCCCACGCGGCACCGAGCCCGCGTCGGGCACCGGTGTCCATGAAATTGATACCTGCCGCCATGACCTTGACCACGACCTGTCCGGGCCCCGGTTCCGCCAGTTGAATGTCCTGCACCGTCAAGACTTCAGGCCCGCCAAAGGCCTCGATTACCACTGCTTTCATAATGTTCTGCCCTGTCATCGGGACGACCGGTCCTGCTGCCTTTCGGGAGGCAGGAGCGCGGACGTCACGTTGCTTTCACTCAACGTCGAAGGACGTTGAAACCAGGGCCAAGGCTGCGCCGCGGATGTATCCCGGCGGTTTCGCCAACCGGGCGCTTTGCATGCTTGTATGGCTGGAGGGGCCGTAGATACAGTGGCTTACAAAAGCGCCACTGTGATGTCCGTCGCAGTGTGCGATGGCAGCAGATATTCGCCTCGGGCGACACCAAAGTATGATGGGCGAGTGCCATCCGAAGGCGCATCTTTGTTCAACGGTGACTGCACACAATGAGAATCGGTATGACGAACGAGCAGGAGCGCGTCATCGAGGACGGTCCAGACCGCGGCAGTGACGCGACCATGCCAGCGCCGGGGGTCGACTCGATCATCGACAGCATCCCGGCCATGGTCGCCTTCATGACACCTTCCGGTGAACTGGAACAGGTCAACCGGCAAATCATGGATTACATCGGCGCCCCACTCCATGAACTGAAAAAATGGCAGGCCGGCGAAACCGTGCACCCGGACGACCTGCCCTCGGTCATCGCCGCGTGGATGCATTCGGTCGGCACCGGCACACCCTATGAGATCGAGCATCGCATTCGCCGCGCCGACGGTGTCTATCGCTGGTTCCACGTGCGCGGCCTGCCAATCAGAGACAGCGAAGGCACCATCACACGCTGGTGCGTGCTGCAAGTCGATATTGATGAGCGCCGGCGGGACAAGGCTTTGATCGCCAGTGCTCTGGCCGAAGTCAGTGCGTCGGAAGAACGCCTGCGCGGGATCATCGACGCCGTTCCCGGTTTTGTCTGGAGTGCCTCGCCGGAAGGCAGCGTCGGTTTCGTCAATCAACGCTGGTGCGATTACACCGGCATGTCCCTCGAACAAGCCTGCGGTGATGGCTGGACAGCGTCCATCCACCCGGACGACGCACCAGGCCTGGCAGGCTATTGGCAAGCGCTTCTGCAATCGGGCAGCGCCGGCGAATACGAGGCTCGACTGAAACGCTTCGACGGCGTTTACCGCTGGTTTCTGATTCGCGCCGTGCCCCAGCGCGACGATACGGGGCGGGTCGTGCGCTGGTATGGCGAGAACACCGACATCGAAGACCGTAAACGGGCGGAAGTCTTTCTGGCCAAGGCCCAACGCCTGAGTGCCACCGGCACGTTTTCCTGGCGGGTGAGCACCGACGAAATCACCTGGTCAGACGAGGTCTACCGCATCCTTGAACTGGACCCGGACACGCCGCCAGGTTTCGAGGCGATCTATCGCCGCGTGCACCCGGACGATATCTCCAGCCATCGGGAAATGATCAAGCGCCAACGCCGCAAGGGGCGCGACTTCGAACACGAGCACCGGCTGCTGATGCCCGACGGCACGGTGAAATACGTGCGACTGGTGGCCCACTCGATCCCCCTTGCGCCCGACGGTTTCGAATACATCGCCGCCCTGCAGGACATCACCCAGCGCCGGCTCGCCGAAGAAGTCTTGAGCAAGGCGCGCTCGGAACTGACGCATCTGGCCAGAGTCGCCAGCCTCGGCGCGGTCACGGCGTCGATTGCCCACGAGGTCAATCAACCGCTGGCCGGCATCATCACCAACGCCAGCACCTGCCTGCGCATGCTCGGCGCCGACCCGCCGAATGTCGATGGCGCCCGGGAAACCGCGCGCCGCACCATTCGCGATGGCAATCGCGCGGCCGATGTGATCAATCGACTGCGGGCGCTGTTCTCGAAAAAAAGCATCACGATCGAGGACGTCAATCTGAATGACGCGGCACGGGAAGTCATCGCCATGCTATTGGGCGAGCTGCAACGCAACGGCGTGGTGCTGCATCCACAATTTGCCGAAGCCCTGCCGTTGGTCAGGGGTGACCGGGTCCAGCTGCAGCAGGTGATCCTCAACCTGATCATGAACGCCGCCGAGGCCATGAGTGCGGTCCACGGCCGGCCCCGGCAATTGATCGTCAGCACCGGGCTTGGCGCGGACGAGAACGTTTACCTGGCGGTGAAGGACAGCGGCAACGGCGTCGATCCGCAGGACATCGAGCGCATTTTCAATGCGTTCTACACCACCAAAAGCTCGGGCATGGGCGTCGGTCTGTCCATCAGTCGCTCGATCATCGAGCGCCACGACGGCAAACTCTGGGCCAGCGCCAACAGCGGCCCGGGTACGACGTTTACCTTTGCCATCCCGCATTCGACGGACTTGCCGCAAACCGCTAACCGCGACCTCGCCGATCGCACCGTGGAGAATGATTGATGGGTACGCCTTTGCTCGTATCGGTGGTCGATGACGACGAATCGGTTCGTGAATCACTGCCAGACCTGATCAAGGAGTTCGGTTTTGCCGTCCAGGCGTTTGCCTCGGCGCACGCGTTTCTGGCATCGCCCTATCTGGACCTGACCCATTGCCTGATTCTCGACGTGGCCATGCCGGGGATGTCGGGCCCGGATCTGCAACGGGAGCTGCTGCGCCGTGGCTATCGCATTCCGGTGATTTTCATCACCGCGCACGGCGACGTCAGTGAACAGGCGAAGCTGCTGAACGGTGGCGCGGTGGAGTGCCTGTTCAAACCGTTCAGCGAAGCCCAATTGCTCAAGGCCCTGAGCGCCGCGCTGCCCGTCGACTGAGCGTGAAGCCGAACAGAACAAGGAATCGACATGTTGAACGCGAATAACGCCTCGGCCCTTACCCGTGGAGCATTACCGATGAGTGATGTCACGCCCGTCGTCTTCGTTGTCGATGACGATATTTCCGTGCGCGAGTCGCTGGAACTGATGATCCGCTTCGCCGGTTGGCAGCCACGGCTGTTCGAGTCGGCACAGGATTTTCTCGACGCGCCCAGAGCGCTGGTGCCCAGTTGCCTGGTACTGGACATCAACCTGCCCGACCTGAGCGGCCTGGATCTGCAGACCGCCCTGGCTGACGAACGCTACAACATGCCGATCATCTTCATCACCGGGTACGGCGATATTCCGCGCACGGTGCGGGCGTTGAAGGCCGGTGCGGTGGAGTTTCTGACCAAGCCGTTCAACGATGACGTGATTCTCGGCGCCATGGCCGATGCGCTGCAAAGCAGTCGTATGGCGCTGGAGGGAGAAAAGAATCTGCGTGCACTGCTTGAGGCTTACAAGACCCTGACGCCGCGCGAGCAGGAAATCATGGCTTCGGTGGTCAGCGGGCGACTCAACAAACTGATTGCCGCCGACCTCAACATCAGCGAAATCACCGTCAAGGCCCATCGCGGCAAGGTCATGCGCAAGATGAAGGCCCGTTCGCTGGCGGACCTGGTGAAAATGGCCGCCCTGATTACGCCGGAGTAGCGGGCAGGCTCTGCCAGAAATTTTCCAGCCGACGCAGATCAAGGCTGTCGAAGCCTTCCGAAGCCCGCTCGCGACAGGCGCCGAGCAACGTCCGGGCCTGATCCGGCTGACCCTGTTCAAGCCAGAAACGGGCAAGATCCATCGTTGACCGCAACTCCCACGCCCAGGCGCCCTGCTCGCGGCTCAACGCGATGGAATCCTCAAGAACGGCCAGCATGACTTGTTCATCTTCGGCCAGCATGACTTGTTCATCTTCGGCCCGGATGACCTTGAGAATACCGGCCTTGATCCGCAGTAACTCCGGCAGCGCAAAGGCATCACCGCTTTGCCGGCAGTGAGCGATGGTGCCGTCAACCAGCGTCAGTGCCTTTTGGTGTTGGCCAGCCAGCATCAGGCCTTCGGCCAGTGCGATTTCAAATGAGGTCGTGAGCAGTTCGTAACGCATGCTGCGCAACCGCGCCAGACTTTCTTCCAGCATGGCAACTGCATCCCCCGGCTCCTCGGCGCGGATGGCGATCGCCGCGCGCAACCCGTGGCAGGCGGCAATGTAGGGGCCGAGTGCGTTGGTTTCGGCGATGGCGCTGAACCGCTCAAGGCTCGCGGTGGCCTTCGCCAGATCACCGGTCCAGATATAGATGCACAAGATCCAGACCATGGCGATGCAGTAGGTGACCGGATGCTGCAACGCCGACGCTTCGGCCTCGATCTGCTCGGCCCAGCGTCGCGCCTGGTCGGGATAGCCCAGCAGCCACAGCGAGCGCGCCAGCGCCAGCCCCGTGCGATTGCGGTGATCGAAGCCGTAGTAAATCGTGTTGCTGGGATGGGACGGCAAGCTGTTGCGCAACGAGCTTTCCAGTTCCTGACGGGCCAGACGCTGGTTGCCGAGCAGATGATGGGAGATGCCGGTCAGCGATGAGGCAATCGCGATGGCGGCAGGCTCGTTGAGGATATTGCCGACCACGGCCGCCTGCTCCGCCCAGGCCAGCGACGAAGGGAAATCACCGATGCGCTCGTAGAAGATCTGCAAGCGGCCCAGCAACCTCAGTTGTGAGCCGTAGTCATTCAGCGCGACGGCGATGTCCTGCGCCCGGAGCAAGGCCTTTTCTGCGGCTTCGCTGTTGCCTCGGGTGAACATCAGGACCAGGCCGAGTGCGGCTTGCAATTCCATTTCGGTCGGCGTGCCGTAGTAACCCAGCTCCAGCAGTTCCACCGCCCGAGAGCACCAGGTGCGGCACTCGACCAGCAAGGAAAAATGCAGGAACAACGGCGCGCTCGCAGCCGCCAGCGGCAACGCCAGACCCGGATCGCCGTGGGGGCCGAAGCTCCATTCCAACGCACCGCGAACATTGCCCAACTGACTGGCGAGACGCGCCGAGTGGCGGAAAATCTCGTCAGGGGAAGTCCCGAGATGCCCGAGCAAATCCATGTAAAACGCCGCGTGGCGGAACGCCAGCGCATTGACCTCGGCCTCTCCCCGCGCCGTCAATTTCTCCCGGGCGTAGGCGCGCGTCATCTCCAGCAAGCGATACGAATCCGTCGAGTCGCTGTGATCGACCGTGACCAGTCCCTTGCACACCAGATCATCGAGGATCGCGGCCGTTGTGGCGCTTTCGTGTTGCGATTCGGCAACTACCTGCGCGGCTGCCTCTTGGGAAAACGGCCCGACGAAGACCGAAAACCGCTCCAGCGCCAGACGCTCTTGCGGCGACAGCAGGTCATAGCTCCAGTCGAGCATGGCACGCAGGGTCTGATGGCGCGGCACCGCTGTTCTGCGCCCCGACCAGCTCAGCGAGAAGCGCTCGCCGAGCAGTGCATGGGTGGCCTTCAGTCCGTGGCTGGCGACCCGCATCGCCGCCAGTTCGATCGGCAACGCCATGCCCTCCAGCCGCTGGCAAATGTCCGCAATCATTTGCCCGCCGCCCGCTTCCAGCAGCAGCGTGGCATTGCTCAACGACGCGCGTTCGACAAACAGCTTGATGGCCGGGAATGCCAGCAACTCCTCAACGCCGAGGTGTTGCGGCTCACGGGGAAATTCCAGTGGATTGAGCCAGTGCACGTATTCGCCACGCACCCGCAGCGGCTCGCGACTGGTGGCCAGAACCCCGACCTCCGGCGCGGTGTCGCTGATCTGTTCCAGAAGGATCGACACCGCGTCGATCAGGTGTTCGCAATTGTCGATCACCAGCATCAACCGCTGCTCGCGCAAATGCGCGAGCAGGACGAACATCGGGTCTTCGGCCTGCACCGGGATGTCCAGCGATCGGGCCAGTGCCGATGGCACCAGCGCGCAGTCTTCCACTTGTGCCAGATCGACGAAGCTGACGCGCTCGTAGCCTTGGGCGGCGATGCGGTGCGCCACTTCGATGGCCAGGCTGGTCTTGCCGACGCCGCCGGGGCCGACGATGGTGAACAACCTCGGTTGCTGCATATGGTCGATGACCAGTTGCAGATCGGTCTCGCGGCCGATCAGTCTGGCCCGTGGCGGCAGACTGCAGACGCCCTCTGTAGCTCGGGTCGCGATGGGCGCCGGGTGCACAGCGGTCTGTTTTCTTTCCAGCGGCGCGACGAAGGCATACCCCACGCCCACCTGGGTCGCGATGTAACGTGCCTGCTCCTCGCCATCCCCGAGAATCCGCCGCAGGCCGGTCATATGGAAACGCAGACTGCCTTCGGCCACCACACTGTCGGGCCACACCTTGTCGATCAGGTCGTACTTGGACAGCACCCGCCCCGGCTGCTCGAGCAAGGCGATCAACAGATCCAGCGCCCGTCCGCCGATCTCGACCGCCACCCCGTTGCGGGTCAGCAGACGTTTGCCTGGAACGACGCAGAACGGTCCAAAAATGAATTGGGTCGTGAGGGATTCGTGCAATGCGTCCGGAAAAGACTCCACGAGGATCGATCTCTCTAAAAAACGTAAGGGGCGAAGCCGGTTACAGACAGCCGGCGCAGGCGCTTTGCATCATAGGAGTTTTGCACCGCCGTTCAAGCACGGCACCGGCAGAGTGAGAACCTCACCCCTTTATTTCACCCTTGCGAATGGCAATTTTGATGGCCTGAGCAGTGGTGGCCACACCCAGATGCCGACGCGCCGAACGCAGGTGATTTTCCACCGTGCGCCCGGACAAGCCGAGTGTGGCGGCGATGTCGGCCTGCCGGCGACCGGCAGCAACCCACGCCAGCACTTCGCGCTCGCGGGTCGAGAGTTTTCCGGCCGTCTCGTCCAGCGGCGCTTCGAGCAAGCGTCGGGCGGAGAAAAACGCCACCGAGGCGAGCATGCCCAGCGCCAGACGAACCCGCGCCGAGGCATCGATCTGTTCGCCACCCAGGCTCATGGCGCCTTCAAGCCCTTGCGGGCCGAAGACCGGAATCTGCAAGCCATGCACGCCCGGGCCGCTTGGCACGCGAACCAGCCGATACAGTTCGCCGCTTTGCTCCTGCACCTTGCTCCAGAAGAAGGATTCGCGGGCGTCCAACAGGTGGCGAGTCACTGGGCAGCGCTGAACGTAGGTCTCGGCGTCGACGCCAGTACCATCACCAAACCAGTCGCCTTCCACCCAGTAAATGCGCTCGACCACGTCCTCCGACGCCGAGGTGGCGGAGAACAGGACGAACCGATCGTAACCATAGGCCCCGGCGAAACTGCGAACGGCCTTCTGGATCGCCACTAGCGTGAGCGCCGCCGCGATGTCGAGGGCGGCGCGCAAGAGTGCCTCGGCAGGTCCGGAGCTCACCCCGACGTGACCTCTTTGAGGAGCGCGGCCGCCGCCAGTTTGCCCAGTGCGTTGCCCGCCAGCGGACTGTCACCGGTCAGCAGTTTGCGATCCTGAAGCGTGGCCCCGGAAATGTCCTGGTTAGTGATTTCCACACCGAGCGCCTGCAACTGCTCGCCGAATTTCCAGGTCAGGTGGCCGGGCATGTAACCGATGTCGGGGGTCGTCGCGTCCAGGGCATCGGGAAAGGCGCAAATCCGGTAACCGTTGAAGATGCACGAGTCTTTTGTTTCACCGAGGCCGGCCGCCAGCAACGCCGCCGGGCCGTGGCACAGGGTAATGACGAATTTGTCCTTGGCGACGGCCCATTGCAGAACCTTCTTCACGTCCTCGCTTTCCGGCAGGCCGATCAGCGCACCGTGCCCGCCGGGAATAAACACGCCGATGTAATCCGAGCCCTCGCCCAGCGCTTCTTCGATCACTTGGGACAGCTTGAGCGGACGCTTGAACTGATCGCGATATTGCTCGTAGAAGCCCTTCACTTCGGCATCTTCGGAGGGCATGGCCCAGAATTCGAACTTGACCGGATTGCCCGACAGCGTCGCGACGTCGAAGCCGAAACCGGCCTTGTTCAGGTGATACATCGGCAGCAAGGTTTCAACCGGGTGATTGCCCGTGGAGAACATCGTGCCGTTGTCGGTCAACAGATAGCGCTCGTCCGCGCCGATCATCAGAATCTTCCAGCGCCCGCCCTTGTAACCGTTGGGATACTCGGCATCACTGAGATCGGATTTGGGCGAAGTGAACTGGCTGAGGGAGTACGGCGAGGGGAAAAACGCGTTGTCCTCGGCCGGATCGGGGGTTGGGCGCTTGTCGTCAGTCTGCGTGGTAGCCATGGTGCTCTCCATCGAGTGGGTCAACGTCGGAGTTCATGCTAGTAAGGCGTCAGCGTTACAACAATGAGGGTTTTCCCTCAAAAGATCACGCACTGAACCTGCGGCCCCTCAATGTGATCGATAAGTGGCAGAATCCCCGCAACTGATGATTTCGGAGACCCCCAATGCTTCGCCTGTTTGAACAACGGCTCGACCCCTTCCCGCCCGACGAAGCGCCGCCACCGCCGGTCGGTCTGGCGCGATTCCTGTGGGCCTGCACCCGCGGTGCTCGCGGTTATATCCTCGCGCTGGCACTGCTCAGTGCCGGTGTGTCGATCTACGAAGCCTGGTTGTTTTCCTTTTTGGGTCAGGTCGTGGATCTGCTCTCGACCTGGCAGGCCGGCGGCAATGTGAACGGACAGGAGAGCCGCGTGCTGTGGGGCATCGGCATCGTGTTGCTGACCAGCGTCGGGCTGGTGGCGCTGCGCACGATGGTTCAGCATCAGGTGTTGGCGATCAATCTGCCGCTGCGTCTGCGCTGGGATTTCCATCGGCTGATGCTGCGGCAGAGCCTTTCGTTCTTTTCCGACGAGTTTTCCGGTCGGGTCACGACCAAGGTGATGCAGACGGCGCTGGCCGTGCGCGAGGTGCTGTTCACCGTCATCGAAATCGCACCGGGTATCGGCGTCTATTTCATTGCGATCATCGCCCTGGCCGGCGGCTTCGCCCTGAAACTCATGCTGCCGTTCATTGCCTGGGTCGCGCTGTTCGGGCTGGCGATGCTGTATTTCGTACCGCGCCTGGGCCAGGTCGGCCAGGAACAGGCCCATGCGCGCTCGTCGATGACGGGCCGGGTGTCGGACGCCTACACCAATATCACCACCGTCAAACTGTTCTCCCACTCCAAACGTGAAGCGCATTTTGCGCGCGCGGCAATGGAGGATTTCAAGCAGACCGGTTTCCGCCAGATGCGTCTGGTCAGCCAGTTCGAGATCGTCAATCAGGCGCTGGTGGTCGGGCTGATCATGGGCGCCGGCGGCTACGCCTTGTGGCTGTGGCATCAGGGCGAAGTCGGCACCGGGGCCGTGGCGGCGATCACGGCCATGGCGCTGCGCATCAATGGCATGTCGCACTGGATCATGTGGCAGATGACGTCGCTGTTCGAAAACATCGGCACGGTGCAGGACGGCATGGGCACCCTGACCCGTGGCCCCAAGGTCCAGGATGCGCCGGACGCCGGCGTGCTGGCGCCTTCCGGCGGCGCCGTGGAATTCGACAACGTCAGCTTCAACTACAACGGCGAACGCCAGGTGCTCGACGGCTTGAGCCTGAGCATCCGACCGGGGGAAAAAATCGGTCTGGTGGGCCGCTCCGGTGCCGGTAAATCCACGCTGATCAATCTGCTGCTGCGCTTCTATGACGTGGATCGCGGCGAGATTCGCATCGACGGGCAAAACATCGCGCGGGTGACACAGGACAGTCTGCGCAGCGCGATCGGCATGGTCACTCAGGACACGTCCCTGCTGCACCGCTCGATTCGCGACAACATCGCCTACGGCCGACCGGACGCGACCGACGAACAGATCCAGCGTGCTGCGGCCAACGCCCAGGCCGCCGGCTTCATCAACCAGCTCAGCGACCGCCAGGGCCACACCGGCTACGACACCCTGGTGGGCGAGCGCGGCATCAAGCTTTCCGGTGGCCAGCGCCAGCGCATTGCCATTGCCCGGGTGATGCTCAAGAACGCGCCGATCCTTCTACTAGACGAAGCGACAAGCGCCCTGGATTCCGAAGTCGAAGTCGCGATCCAGGAAAGCCTCGATGAGATGATGCAGGGCAAGACCGTGATCGCGATTGCGCATCGACTGTCGACGATTGCGGCGATGGATCGACTGATTGTCATGGATGAGGGGCGCATCATCGAGCAAGGCACCCACACGGAACTGTTGGCGAAGAACGGTACCTATGCGCGACTTTGGCAGCATCAGAGTGGCGGGTTTCTGGGTGAGGATCAGGGACTGACCGAGGCGATGGATCAGGCGTAAACGGTGCTGCCCCGGTACTGCCGGGGCAGACGACGAGGGCTCAGACGCTCGAGTGGGTGTGGTAGATCTTGCTGACGATCGTCCACTTGCCTTCCACCTTCAGCAGGTTGAAGAAGTCGGTGAAACGGAACCCCGACACGTTGTCGGTATCGACCTGGGCACTCGCAGCCGTGCCGACGATATCGATGCGAACGATGGCGGCTTCGGCTTCGGGGGATGGACGGAACGCGCTGTCGATGACGTCATACAGATTCTGGATCGCGCCGCCGACGAGCTTGCCGTCGTCAACCCCGAACATGGTCGCCTGCGCATTGAACGCGGGCTTCATCAAGGCGCTGTCAGCCTTTGCTCCCCCTTCGTTGTACTGGCTGAGCACTTCGACGATTGCGTTGTATTCCTGCACGTAAGTTGGATGGCTCATGATGAACTCCTGTGTGCTGTGAATGTTTTTTCAATCAAGCCGCCCTGCGCCGATCCGGTTCAGGGCGCACACATCAATGGTCAGCCGTTGGCCAGTCGGTGTAGCCCTTGGCGCCGCCACCGTAGTAGCTCTCGCGTGGTGCGATGGTCAGTTCGGTGCCCCGACGCAGGCGCTCCACGAGGTCGGGGTTGGAAATGAACAGGCGCCCGAACGCCACCGCGTCAATCCGGCCCTGCGCCCGGCGCTCCAGTGCCATCTCGAGGTCGTAGTTGTTATTGCCGATGAAGGGACCTTCGAACTGCGCGCTCAATGCATCCAGATCAACGCCATCAGGAACCGTGCGCGAAGTCGCGGTGGCGCCTTCGACGAAGTGCAGATAGGCCAGATTGAGCCGGTTGAGCTGCTGAATCAGATACCCGTAGGTCGCCATGACATTGCTGTCGGGGGGCGTGTTTCCGGCATCGGGCGTGACCGGCGAAAGACGAATGCCGACGCGGTCACTGCCCCAGATCGAAATCACCGCTTCAGTGACTTCAAGCGTCAGTCGGGCGCGGTTCTCAAGGGTGCCGCCATACCGGTCAGTGCGCTGATTGGTCGAGTCACGCAGAAACTGGTCGAGCAGATAGCTGTTCGCCGAATGAACCTCCACGCCATCGAAACCGGCACGCCTGGCATTTTCAGCGGCGCGCTTGTATTGCTCGATGATGCCGGGAATCTCCGATGTCTCCAGCGCTCGGGGCATCGACACTTCGACAAAGCCGTTCTCGGTGTAGGTGCTGCCTTCTGCCTTGATCGCCGACGGCGCAACGGGAGCGGCGCGGTCGGGCTGCAACTCGACGCTGGAAAAACGCCCCACGTGCCACAGCTGGCTGACAATCCTGCCACCTGCGGCATGGACGGCGTCCGTGACTTTTTTCCACCCCGCCACCTGCGCGTCCGACCAGATCCCCGGCGTCATGGCGTAGCCACGGCCCTGCGCCGAAATGTTTGTCGCTTCGGCAATGATCAAGCCGGCACTCGCGCGCTGTGCGTAGTAAGTAGCGTGCAACTCGTTCGGCACGCCGTCTTCAGCCATCCGGCTGCGGGTCACGGGCGCCATGACAATCCGGTTGGCCAATTGCAGGGCACCCATTTGCATGGGAGAAAAAAGATCCGTGTTGCGACTGTTATCAATCATGTTGCATACCTTCAATATCAGACCGGTCGTCTAGTAACTTGATGAAAAAAATCGCCTGTACATCAGCAGGCGTTTACTCGTGCAGCACCGTCAGTGCTTCTTGTGATCTTCAGGCCTTTTGTGCGTCCGGGCGGGTGCGCGAAGGCACAAGGGTCACCCTCTCCCATTTGGCGATCACCAGGGGCGCAATCGCATTGCCCAACACATTCAGGGTGGTGGTGCCGCTGTCGATAATCCGGAAGATGCCGGCGATCAGTGCCACGCCCTCCAGCGGAAGACTGGCAGACGCCAATGTGGCCGACAGGATGACGATGGCGAATCCAGGCACCCCGGCAGCACCTTTGGAGGTCAGCACCATGGTCACCACCAGCAGGATTACCTGAGAAAGCGACAGATCGATTCCATAAAGCTGGGCGATGAAAATTGTCGCCACGCCGAGGAAGATCGACGCGCCATCGAGGTTGAACGCGTACCCCACTGGCACCACAAAACTGACAATGCGCCGTGGTACGCCGTAGTTCTCCAGCTTGCTCATCAACTGCGGCATGACCGCTGCAGAGGCAGCACTGGAGAACGCAAGAATCAACTCGTCGCGGAAATACCTGATCAACTTGAAGATGTTCTCGCCGATCAGGTAACTGATTCCTCCGAGCACTACCAATGCGAAGACGATCAGCGCCAGATAAACCACACCAATCAACTTGAGCAAGGGCAGCAACGAGGCAAAACCGAAGGTAGCGACGGTCGCACCGATCATGCCGAACACCCCTATCGGGGCATAGGCCATGACGATCGAGACGATCCTGAACATCGCATCTGAAATGCCCTGGACCAGCGCAACCACAGGTGCACTTTTTTCCTTGGGCAATGCGTTCAGCGCGACACCGAACAACACCGCGAAGAACAGCACCGACAGCAGCTTCGCCTCGGACATCGCTACCAGAACGTTATCCGGAACGATGTTTTGCATAATCACGAGCGCGCCCTTCGAAGGCTCCATCGTGATGGCAGTAGTACCGTGCGCGATGCCCGAAATATCGGTGCCCGTACCGGGTTCGAAGAGGTTCGCGAAGCACAGGCCGATCACGATGGCCAGGCCGGTGATCGCAAAGAAATAGCCCAGCGACTTGATGCCCATCCGGCCGAACGACTTGTTATCCCCGCCACCGGCGATACCCAGGATCATGCAACAGAACACGATGGGCACGACTACCATCTTCATCATCTTGATGAAGATATCGCCAAGCGGTTTCAGGATCTCCGTGCTGACCCACGACTGATACTGCGGATGGGTATTGAAGTACCAACCAACGAGCACGCCAAGCGACAGCCCGGCAACGATTTGCCACACCAGGGGAATACGTTTCATGTCTAGCCTTCTTGTTGGAATGAAAGGACTGCATCAATCGGCAGTTGCTAGAGTCATGAGCTTCCAGCTCACTTGAGATCAAATGGCACAACGCCGTTGTGCCATTGCGTTTCTTACTTGGCGAAGAGCTGGCTCATATCCTTGAAGGCCTTGAATTCGAGGGCATTGCCGCAAGGGTCGAACAGGAACATCGTGGCTTGCTCGCCAACCTGTCCTTTGAATCGAATGTAAGGTTCGATCACAAATTCGGTACCGAAAGACTTGAGGCGCTCTGCCAGCGCTACCCACTCTTCCCATCCCAGGATGATGCCGAAGTGAGGAACAGGAACGTCGTGCCCGTCGACCGGGTTGCTGTGAACGCTTTCCTGAGACGCGGTTTTCGGGTGTTCGTGAATCACCAGTTGATGCCCGTAAAAGTTGAAATCGACCCATTGGTTGCTGGAACGACCCTCTTCCAGGCCAAAGACCTCACCGTAAAAAGTGCGGGCTGCAGCCAGGTTGTAAACGGGGATGGCGAGGTGGAATGGCGAAAGGCTCATCAGGACTCCAATACGGTTTTTGTGGTTGGTGAGCACATCGTAGGGCGACACTGACAGCAAAAAAATCAATATATATTTCTCAGAAACACAACTAATATTTGTGAATGATCAAAGAACTCAAGACCCTCATTGCCGTCGCCCGGGAAGGCACTTTCGCAGCTGCCGGCAACCGGATAGGCCTCACCCAGGCGGCGGTGAGCGCCCAGATTCAACGTCTGGAAGCCGAGCTCGGCTTTGAAATATTCGACAGAAAAGGACGCACGGCCCACCTCAACAGGATGGGCCAGCAAGTCCTGCTTCAGGCGCAGGAGCTGCTTCGTCTTTACGACAACCTGGGATCGACCACCGTCGGTCTTTCCACCCGCATTCTGGTCAACGTCGGCGCAATCGCCTCTGTCCAGCGATCGTTTCTCCCGGACGCACTCGCCCGGTTTCACCAACAGTGCCCGGAATGCCGAACGCGTGTCGTGCCCGGTCTTTCCATGGAGCTGGTGAACCTGGTGGATACTGGCGAAATCGACATGGCGGCGATCATTCGGCCGCCCTTCTCGCTTCAAAGCGATCTGCGCTGGACCACACTGGCGCTTGAACCCTACCGTCTGATCGTGCCCAAGGACGTACCGGGAGAAGACTGGATCGAACTGCTCTCAAGCCTGCCGTTCATTCGCTATGACCGCTCTTCATTCGGCGGCAGGCAGGTCGATCGTTTCCTGCGACAGATGCATTTCACTTTGCGTGAAGTCTCTGAGTTGGATGAGCTGGAGGCCATCATCAGGCTGGTGGAAAATGGCGTAGGGGTCGCGCTCGTGCCGCAGACGGCCACCCATCAGCAATGGCCGTCAGGTGTGCGGGCGCTTGATCTCGGCCAACACACGTTCCATCGTGATATCGGACTGGTGCACAGGCCTCGGCGAAGTTTCACCGAGCCTGTCAGGAAATTGGCTGAACTTATTCTGGAGCAATTCAAGGTGGCGGCTGAGTGAGGGTCGATGGCTCACCCCTCAACAAGCCGCCCCGCAACCCACGCACGACTATACCCAAGCACCCTCCCCGCCAACCCCAGCGGAAAATGAATCACCCCATGTGCGGTTTCCGGCAGCAGATGCACCTCCACTTCCGCCGCCCTGCCCCAACGCTCAGCCAACTCAAGCGTGTCATCCCTGAGCGGATCCAGTTGCGCAGCAAACATCAACGCTGGCGGAAAACCGGTGAAGTCACCGTACAGCGGTGACAACGGCGCCTGCCGGCGTTCTTCATCGTTCAATCCCGGCGTGAGCATTTGCAGCGCTTCAACCATCCCTGGCCCGTCCAGCAGCAAGGTATCGGGCCCGGCGTTGCGTACGCTGGGGGTTCCGGTAAGGTCATAGACGCCGTAATACAGCAGCGCCCCGCTCACCCGTTCGAGCAGGTCCGGCCACTGTTTCAGTTGCAACAGGGTCGCGACGGCGAGATGGCCGCCTGCCGACTCGCCCACGACGATAACGGGCAGGTTCGCAAACTCGCGGCAGTCATCGCTCAGCAGCCAGCGGGCGGCCGTGAGGCAGTCCTGCATGACGCCCTCGATCGGAGTCGAGACCACAAGCCGATAGTCAACCGAGACCACTGCCACGTCGCAGGCTTTCACCATGGCGATGTTGAGGGGATCGTTCATCTGCGCGTTGCCGATGACCCAGCCACCACCATGAATATCCAGCACCACACCTTTGGCCTTTGTCTTGGGCCGAATAATCCGCACCGGCACTGATGCGCCGTCGACACCCACCACTTTTCGTTCAGCCTCGAGCCCGTGCTTGAGCAACTTTCTTGCGCCGCCCAATTGGCTTAGCCGCAACAGCAACTGAATCGCCCGTGGCGTGATGCGATTGCGGATACGAAAGCGCGGCAGCCGGGCAAGCTTGCGGTTGAACGCGCGCAATTGTGCCAACTCGTTATCGTCTGCGGGCCAATCCGTTGATTTCTTCATTTCGTCCTCTTTATTCGCGAACGTTGCGCAGAATGGAAAAATATCAGCACATTGGATCTGTTGCTGCCTGGATTCCCGGAGCAACGCAAAAAGCTCATTGGCCGTTTGTCGCCCCGTTGATAGGAATAGGCAATGATCAAAGACAAACCGACATAGGTGAGCGTTTCTTCGATGGATACCATGAGCTGAAACCGCATTCACCGGAGCCCGTCATGACCACCACCAAAACCCTCTTCATCACCGGCGTCAGCAGCGGCTTCGGCCACGCGCTGGCCAAGGAAGCGCTGGCTGCCGGCCACCGCGTCATCGGTACCGTGCGCAGCGAAGCCGATCTGCAAGCCTTTCAGGCTCTTTCTATCGATAATGCGTACGGCGTGCTGCTGGACGTCACGGACTTCGACCGCATCGAAAGCGTCGTGGCGACCGTCGAAGCGACCCACGGCCCCGTCGATGTGCTGGTCAACAACGCCGGCTACGGCCACGAAGGCATTTTCGAAGAGTCACCGCTGGAGGACATGCGCCGCCAGTTCGACGTGAATGTGTTCGGCGCGGTCGGGGTGACCAAGGCGTTTATGCCGTTCTTTCGCCAGCGGCGGGCGGGTCATATTCTCAATATCACCTCGATGGGCGGCACAATCACCATGCCGGGTATCGCGTACTACTGCGGCAGCAAGTTTGCGCTCGAAGGCATCTCCGATACCCTGAGCAAGGAACTGGCGCCGTTCAATATCTTCGTGACCGCCGTCGCACCGGGTTCATTTCGGACTGACTGGGCCGGTCGTTCGATGCAGCGCACGCCCCGCAGCATCGCCGACTATGACGCCAGCTTCGATCCGGTGCGCAAGGCGCGCGAAGACAAGAGCGGCAAGCAGCTCGGCGATCCGCGCAAAGCGGCGCAGGCGATGTTGCAGATCATCGCCAGCCCTGCTCCGCCAGCGCATCTGTTGCTCGGCAGCGATGCATTGAGCCTGGTGCGCGACAAGCTGAAACGCGCCGCCAGCGAGATCGATCAATGGGAAGCGCTGACCCGTTCCACCGACCATTGAACGGCCCACAGAGAGAACCCGATGAAACAGGCCGACCCAAGCACTTCGCGCATGGTGCAGCTCATGGAAACGCTGGCACCGGTCGAGGGCTACAACCTCAGTGCGCTGGAGGGCGTGCGCTTCCTGCGCTCGAACCGGCCACTGACCCGCACGCCGGTGCTGTACGACCCCGGCATCGTGATTCTCTGTCAGGGCCAGAAGCGCGGGTATCTGGGCGATGACGTCTACGTGTATGACGCCCAGCATTACCTGGTGGTGTCGGTTCCGATCCCCTTCACCATGGAGACCGACGCCTCTGAAGATGAGCCGATGCTTGCGATCTATCTGCAACTGGATTTCCAGGTGGCCAGCGAGTTGATGCAGCAGGTGGATGAGATTCACGGCCCGAGTGATGCGCCACCCAAGGGCATGTTCGCCTCACCGATGGACGACACCCTGCGCGCATCGACACTGCGCTTTCTCGAAGCCATGAACATTGCGGGTGAGGCGCAGATATTGGGGCCGTCGCTGTTGCGGGAAATCTATTACCGCATCCTGACCGGCGAACAAGGCGGCTCGATGCGCGCTGCACTCAATCGACAGGGGCACTTCGGCAAGGTGACGCGGGCGATCCGCAAGATCCACAGCAGCTATCAGGAGCGCCTGGACGTCGAGCAACTGGCCCGCGAAGCGAGCATGAGCGTGCCCAGTTTTCACCTTCACTTTCGCAGTGTGACGGATGCCTCCCCCATGCAATACCTGAAATCGACGCGCCTGCATCAGGCGCGACTTTTGATGTTGCGCCATGCCATGACTGCCTCAGCGGCGGCATTCAGCGTCGGCTATGAAAGCGCTTCGCAGTTCAGTCGCGAGTTCAAACGCTTCTTCGGCCGAACGCCGCAAGCGGAGATCGAGTGGATGAAGGCAACGTATGCGTTGCCTGCGCCGTCGTCGGCCTCGGTTTATGTTTCGTCGCATTAGCCGATCAGGCATCTACAGGTGACTGCGGGGTGTCCGGGTCCAGTTGCCGACGGCGGAACTGTCCAGGTGGCTGTCCGTGGATCTGGCGAAACCGTCGGGAGAAATAAGCTTCATCCGCAAACCCACACAACCTCGCCACCTCGCCCACCGGCCGGGTTCCATTGAGCAGGTAATTGCGTGCCGCGTGCATTCTGCGTTCCAGCACCAGCTCGGTGAAGGTCTTGCCGATTTCCTTGCGCAGCCAGTGCGTGAGATAGGTCGGTGACAGATAGGTCGCCGCCGCGACCTTGATCAGATTGAGATCAGGGTCGGCAATGTTCTTGCGCAGATACTCGAACATCCGGCTCAGCGCATCCCGCCGACTGGCTTGCGCGGCATTCTCTTCTGCCAGGCGCTTGAGCGGTTCGGCATACAGGACGCACACCTTGCCTACCAGTTGCAGCAGCAATCCCTTGAGCACTTCGCGTGTACCGAACTGACGATTCTCGTCCAGGCCGCGCATCTGTTCGATCAAGCCACAGACCTCGTTGAAGTCCTCATCCCCCAGAATGAAATCCAGATGCTCCTGAAAGCGGAACGGCGACAGTTCGGGCGCCAGGAGAATCGATACCTCCTCCAGATCCATCGGGTCGCACTGCAAATGCGGCAGCAGAAAGGTCTGGGAAAAGTTGATCACCATGAAGTTGCCGTCCGCCGGATGCGGGATCACGTGCACGCGGTGCGGCAGGATGAATGCCAGCGCGTTACGCGGAAATGGACGAACCGCGTTGCCAATGTGCTGCACCGTGTCGCCGCCGAGGTTGATCTGGATCTGGAAGTATTCGTGTCGATGCGGGCTGGTCTCGGCGCGGCGACCTTTCTTGTCACGAATATAGAAGTCCATCATCTCGCTGCGTTGCTGCATGACGTAGGTGGGCACACGGCATTGTGACGTCATTTCTTGAGAATCCTCGACAGGTACTCGGGCAGGTTTTCCTGGCGTTGCCGAGTAATCGGCGTGGCTCATCTTGAAGGTTCGGCGCCAGCCCTTCAAGCAGTCATACGATGACATCAGGTTCAGTGATTTTTTACACCACCACTGCCGATGCTCACTGTCCAAAAAAAACGACCACACAGTCATCATTTTTCATTATTAAAAACAATAACTTATGGAGCTAATCGAAAAGTAAAAGGAAAAATCACGGTGTGGATTTTTTTGGACAGGTTTATCTGGCGCTCCCTTCTCCGGAAAAAATGATCTAACACCTTGATTGATTTCAAGAGGTTGTACGACCACTGTATTTCCCATGCAGCCCAACCTCATTCAAAAACAAAAAAGGTGCGCACGTCATGAATCTGCAATTGCTCCCCGCCGCCCCTCCCCACCCTTTACCGACGATGCCAGCCGGAAGACGTAGCTGAACGTCTGACCCTGGCCGTTTTTGCCATTGGTTTCAACTTCGATTGCCTTGCCCCCGAACAGCGGGCAACGGCGTCGGCTGTCCGCAAACAACTCGACACTTCTAACAATAACGAGGTCCACTCATGTCGAATTCACACACCTCCCCCACCACCGCCCCGCCGTTGATTGCCGGCGACAGGGATGCCGTCTCTTCCCGGCGGCTGCCGACACGACGTCGCTGGTTCATGCTCTCGCTGCTGCTGATTGCAACGATCATCAACTACATCGACCGGGTGAACATCTCGATTGCCGCTCCGTTCATGGCCAAGGACCTGGGCCTGGACAAGATTGAAATGGGGCTGATCTTCTCCGCCTTTGCCTGGACCTACGCACTGGCGCTGGTGCCAGCCGGGTTTATCGCCGACCGCTTCGGCTCACGTTTTACTTACGGGGTTTCACTGATCAGTTGGTCAACCGTCACGGTGTTTCAAGGCTTCGCCACGGGATTCGCTTCGCTGTTCGGCCTGCGGCTGGCCGTCGGGGCGATGGAAGCGCCGGCGTTTCCGGCCAACAGCCGTGCGGTGACCGTATGGTTTCCGGCGCGGGAACGGGGCATGGCCAGCAGCATCTACGTCTGCGGGCAATACCTGGGCACGGCGCTGTTTACCGGTGCCTTGCTGTGGCTGGCCACAACCTTTGACTGGCGCCATGTCTTCTACAGCACCGGCGCGCTCGGCATCGTCTTTGGTGTGCTGTGGCTGTATCTGTATCGCGATCCGTTGAACTGCAAGAAAGTCAGCAAGGAAGAACTGAAATACATCGAGGCCGGTGGCGGACTGGTCAAGAGCAGTCAGGAGCGCACCCGTTTCAACTGGCGGCAGATCGCGGAGCTGTTCAGCTATCGCCAGGTCTGGGCCATTTGCATCGGCAAGTTCGCCAGCACCTCGGCGCTGTACTTCTTCCTCACCTGGTTCCCGACCTATCTGATTGAAGAGCGCCATCTGACCACGATCAAGGCGGGGATCTTTGCCGTGATGCCCTTCGTGGGCGCAACGGTCGGCATCCTGCTCGCCGGCATCGTCTCCGACCTGTTGATCCGTCGTGGATATTCAATGTCTTTCGCCCGGAAACTGCCGCTGGTGGTCGGGTCGATGCTGGGCATGTCGATCGTGCTGGTGAACTTCACCGACTCGAACGTCATCTGCATCGCCGTGCTGACCATTGCCTTTTTCGCTCAGGGCATCGCGTCGTCCTCGTGGGCGGCGGTGTCGGAGGTGGCACCCAAGGAACTGATCGGGCTGACCGGCGGGATCACCAGCCTGGCCGCGAATATCGGCGGCATCGTCACTCCGATCGTGATCGGCGCCATCGTTCACGCCACCGGCTCGTTCGCCTGGGCGTTCTGGTTCATTGGTGCCGTGGCGCTGATCGGCACCCTCTCGTATTCGTTGCTGCTCGGCCGTCTGTACCGCATCGAGTTGAAAACGCGCTGAAGCCAGAACAACCGTTTTCTCCAATTTGAGGCGGCTTTCGTCCAACTTCGCCAGCGATTGCCGCCGTACGCTTACCTTTCACACAGGACTTGCAGCAGGATGAACATGACCGAATACGTCTTTACCCCGGATCTGCCAGTGACCTTGCCGGTTGTCGGCAGCGAGCAACGATTTCCCGTCGGACGCGTGTTCTGCGTCGGCCGCAACTACCCGTGGCCGGACACCCTGGGCCAGCCGCGCCAGCCACCGGTGTTCTTCATGAAACCGGCAAGCTGCGTGGTAGACGCCGTCGGTGAAGTGACCTTCCCGTCACTCACCGAAGAGTTTGCCCATGAAATAGAGCTGGTCGTGGCCATCGGCGAAGGCGGCGCGCAGATCCCCGAAAGCCAGGCGCTGGCCTATGTCTGGGGATACGCCGCCGGACTGGACCTGACCCGCCGTGACGTACAGCGACTGGCCAAGCGCGACGGTTTGCCATGGGAAGGTGCCAAGGTGTTTGACGGTGCCGCACCGATGACCGCCATTGTGCCGGTCACTCGGACCGGTCGGCTCGAAGGGGAATTATGGTTGAGCGTGAACGGTGAAGAACGCCAACGCGATCGACTCGACAGCCAGATCTGGTCGGTGAGTGAAGTCATCAGCCGCATCTCGCAAGCCGTCACGCTCAAGGCCGGCGATCTGATCATGACCGGCAGCCCCGCCGGCGTCGATGTCTTGCAACCCGGCGACGTCATCAGCGCCGGGATCGACGGCATCGGCCAACTCGAAATGCGCGTCGGCCCCCGGTCTTGAGTCTGGCCTTAAGTGATTGGAAAAAAGGAGAACAACAAGATGTCTGACACTCAATCCTTGAAAGTTGCCCTGGTGACCGGCGCCGGTAGCGGAATCGGCCGTTCCGTGGCCTTGGGCCTGCTGGCCGACGGATACACACTGGTATTGGCCGGACGCCGACCCGAACCCTTGCAGGCGTTGGTCGATCTGGCGGCCAGCGAAGGAAACGAAGCGCTGGCGGTGCCCACCGATGTACGCGACCCGGCCAGTGTCGATCATCTGTTTGCAACCATTGCCGAAGTTTATGGACGCCTGGACGTGGTCTTCAACAACGCCGGGGTCAATGCCCCCGCCGTGCCGCTGGATGAGCTGACGTTCGAGCAGTGGCGAAACGTGATCGACACCAACCTCAACGGTGTTTTTCTCTGCGCCCGAGGAGCGTTCGGACTCATGCGCCGGCAACAGCCCCAAGGCGGGCGCATCATCAATAACGGTTCGATTTCGGCCCACACTCCACGTCCTTTCAGCAGCGCGTACACCGCCAGCAAACACGCGGTATTGGGATTGACCAAATCCCTGGCGCTGGATGGTCGGGAATTCAATATCGCCTGCAGCCAGATCGATATCGGCAATGCCTTGACCGAAATGTCGGTGCGCATGACCAAAGGCGTACGCCAGGCCAACGGCAGCATCGCCGTGGAGCCGATGGTCGACGTCAAGCATGTCGCCGACGCCGTGCGTTACATCGCCGGCCTGCCCCTGTCGGCCAACGTCCTGAACATGACCGTCATGGCGACTGCCATGCCGTTTGCCGGCCGTGGTTGAGCCGGCTTTTTTATTGCGTAAGTGAGGTTTACATGAAGCCAGAAGTCTTGCAGCTCAGCCCGATCCTGATTCCGGAAATCAATGCCCGTCTCGGCGAACTGTTCACGATCAGGCGTTATTTCGAGCAGGCCGACAAAGCGGCGTATTTGCAGGAACACGGCGCCAACATTCGCGGCGTGATCACTGGTGGTCACACGGGCATCAGTCAGGCGTTGATGGCGCAACTGCCCAAACTGGAAGTGGTGGCGGTCAACGGTGTCGGCACCGATGCGGTTGATTTGGCCTACGCCCGGGATCGCGGGATTCGAGTGACGGCGACCATCGGCGCACTGACCGAAGACGTGGCCGACCTGGCCATCGGCTTGCTGATCGCCGTGTGTCGCGGGTTGTGCACCAGTGACCGTTACGTGCGCTCGGGCCAGTGGCCGCAGAGCCCCACGCCACTGGCACCGCTGCCTTTGGCGCGGCAAGTGTCCGGCATGCGTATCGGCATCGTGGGCATGGGCCGGGTTGGCCGAGCGGTCGCCACTCGCGCTGCCGCGTTTGGCTGTCCGATCAGTTACACCGACCTGCAACCGATGAGCGATGTCAGCCACACCTTCATCGCCGACCTCAAGCAATTGGCCCGCGACAGTGATGCGCTGATTCTCGCGGCGGCCGCCGACAAGGCCGAGGCCATCATCGATGCCTCCGTGTTGCAGGCCTTGGGCAAGGGTGGATACCTGATCAACGTCGCCCGAGGGAAACTGGTCAACGAAACCGATCTGGTGGCGGCCCTGAAGGCCGGCGAGATCGCGGGCGCGGCGCTGGATGTTTTCGTCGATGAGCCCAACGTGCCTGAAGCCTTGTTTGCCCTGGAACAGGTGGTGCTGCAACCACACCGCGCCAGCGCGACCCTGCAGACTCGCACCCGCATGGGCGAAATGGTTGTGGCAAGCCTGGTGGACAGCTTTGCCGGAAGAACTCCGCCAGGATGTGTGACCGGCTGAGCCTCACAGTCATCGGGGGCCGCTGCCCCCGATGATGGATTCCAGACCCGGACTACAACGTGTAGGAAATGCCGACCTGCACCGTTCTCGGTGCCCCCGGATAGGCGTAAACGTTACCGAATGCGCCCTCGTCGTAGTCCCGGTCGAACAGGTTCTTCAGGTCGAGGTTGAGGCGTACCTTGTCATTGACCTTGTAGTAGCTGAGCAGGTCGACAACGGTATAGCTCCCCATCGAGAACGCGGTGTTCGCCGTTTGACCCGCGCGCTCATCGACATATTTGAGCCCTGTCCCCAGCCCCAGACCACTGAGGGCACCGTCCTGGAACTCGTAGACATTGAGCAGGCTGAAGCTGTTTTTCGGGATGTTCATCAGTCGCGTGCCGGAGCGGATCACGTTGTCCTTGGTCACCTCGGCATCGACGTAGGCGTAACCCCCGATGACACGCCATTCGGGGGTCAGATTGCCGGCAACATTGAGGTCAAACCCTCGACTGCGCACTTCCCCGGCAGCCACGCTGAACGTCGAGTCCACCGGGTCAGTGGTCAGGACATTACGCTTTTCAATCTGATAGATCGCCGCGTCAACACTCAGCTGATGATCCAGCGCTTCCCATTTGATGCCCATCTCCCAGGACTTGCCTTTCTCCGGTTCAAAGCCGCCACCCTGCCGACTCGCGCCGGTATTGGGTTTGAAAGAACGCGCGGTGTCTGCGTAGACCGCGAGGGTGTCGGTCAGGTCATAGGTCACACCGACGCGGGGCGTGACGGCGTTGTCACTGGCCTGCCAGTTTTTGCCGCCGGGCACGTAGGTTTCATAATCGTGTTCGAAGCGTTCGAAACGGGCACCGGCCAGGACTTTCAACCGATCGGTCAGAGCCACCTGATCCTGTACGAACGCGGCGTAGGTCTTGAGATTTTCCTTGTCGTGGGTCGGGGTGCGCGTCAGTGCCGGACGGGGCTGCCCATACACCGGATTGAAGATGTCGATCGGATAGGCACTCACCGCGCCGCTGGAGCGCTGGATGATCGACTGGTAGTCGTAATCTTCGTATTCGATACCGGTCAGCAATGTGTGCTGCAGGCCGCCCGTGGCAAAGTGACCGGTCAGGTTGAGCTGGGTGTCCTTGTCCGTCCACTCCAGCTTGCGGTAGTTGAAGTTTCGTCCCAGGGTCCGGCCGTCGGCGGCAATGCCGTTGGCTTCGATGGCATTGCCCTGCAAGGTTCCGTCGAGCCACTGGAAACCACCGCCCAGTGTCCAGTCGTCATTGAGCACATGCTCGAAGCGCAATTGCGCCATGTTGTTGTCGTTGTGCAACTTGCCAGCGTCCGGTTCACCGAAGAAGGTGTCGCGGGAGGCGGTGCCAATCTGTCGGGGATAACGCGTTGCGCCGCGGTCCAGCGGATGGTTGTTGCGCATGAAGTCACCCTCGAAGATGACTCGGGTGTCATCGCTGGCCTGCCAGGTCAGCACCGGGGTCACGCCGTAGCGTTCGGTTTCGACGTGATCGCGGAAGGTATCGCCGCCCTCGCCCACCACGTTCAGGCGATAGGCCAGACGTCCCTCTTCATCGAGCGGACCGGAAGCATCCAGGGTACCGCGCTGCATGCCTTGGTCATTCAACTGGCTGCCGAGTGTGACCGTGCGCTCGGGCAACGGTTGTTTGGAAACGACATTGAAGGTACCGCCCGGATCGCCCCGGCCGTAGAGCATGGTCGCCGGCCCGCGCAAGACTTCCAGACGCTCGATGGTGTTGGCATCCGGCATGTTCGGATAACCGCGGTTGATCGGGAAACCATTACGGTAGAACTCGCCGGTGGTAAATCCGCGCACGGTGAACGTGGTCAGTCCCTGGCCGCCGAAATTGTTGGCTCGCCCTACGCCGCCCGCGTAATCCAGTGCGTCCTGCAGCCGTGTGGCACCAATGTCTTCGACTGCGTCTTTGGTGACGACACTGATCGACTGCGGGGTTTCATGAATCGAGGTATCGGTTCGGGTGGCGCTGGCCGAACGGGTCGCGCGATATCCGTGTACCGGGCCGTCCGCTCTTTCGTAGTCAGCGGTACCGACCACATCGGTTGCATCCAGCTCCAGCGCTGACACCGTTGAATCGGATGGCTCGGCCCACGCAAAGGGAGACAACGTTTGCAACACACAGATGGACAGCAGAGTTCGACGCATGAGGGGAGAACCTTACGGATAAGCCAGAACGAAGGGGATAACTGCCAGCGAAACGCGAGGGATGGTATACCAAGCCTTACGCAATTGATAGGCGTTCCCATTCGTTTATGCAGCTGACTCTCAACCTCTTGCGTTCATTCCTCCTTACACGCTCAGCAAGCGCTCGGTGGTCGCCATCGACGTACTCAACGATTGCCCTGTGCGTTGCAGCTTGTTCAACAAACTGGCTCCCAGCCATAGCTGATACAGGGTTTCGGCCAACTGCCGGGCATCCCCCGGAGGCAGGCTTTTATCGTCCTGCCCCTGTTCGATACACGTGGTGATGCGCGCCACCACTCGCTCGGCGCCATCACGCAAGGTCAGGCGCATGGTTTCGGACAGATCAGACACCTCGGCGCTGAGTTTGACCACCAGGCATTCGTCGCCATGGCCTTCGAGGGTGCAGCGATCCTGCCAGCCCTGCCAGTAATCCATCAGCCGCTCACGAGCACTCAAATCCGGTAGCGTCAGGCGTCGCTCCATGTCGGCCAGATAGTCGACGAAGTAATCCTCGAGCAGGGCCTGGCCGTACAGTTCCTTGGATTTGAAGTAGTGATAGAACGAGCCCTTGGGCACGCCGGCGGTCTGCAGGATCTCGTTCAGGCCGACACTGGTGAAGCCTTTCTCGGCCATCATCCGGTGGCCGGTGTCGAGCAAATGTTGGCGGGTGTCGTCGTAGGTCGGTTTCATGGGGCGCAGATTACCAGGCAATAGACCAGTCGTTTAACTCAAAGGAACGCGAGTGTGCCACATCTGTCCATGAAAAAGCTTCACAGAAAAAAATACTAGACGACTGGTCTAATTGGAAACTATGCTGCGCTCCGACAAACTTTTTCCGCGGTGTCGATCCTGTGCGAATCCCTTGCTCATGAACGCCACCTGACCAACCCAGGGTGCTCTATGAAAATCTTGATGGTTCTGACTTCCCACGATCAACTCGGCAATACCGGCAAGAAAACCGGCTTCTGGCTCGAAGAGTTCGCCGCCCCCTACTACGCCTTCAAGGACGCCGGCGCCGACGTCACCCTGGTTTCGCCCGCTGGCGGCCAGCCTCCGCTGGATCCGAAGAGCGACGAGCCCGATGCACAAACCGAAGAAACCGACCGTTTCCGCAAAGACCCCGCCGCCCAACAGGCATTGGCAAACACTGGCCGCTTGGCCGACGTCAGTGCCGAAGACTTCGATGCCGTGTTTTACCCGGGTGGCCATGGCCCGCTCTGGGATCTGGCCGAAGACAAACACTCGATTGCGCTGATCGAAGCTTTCGCCCGCAGCAATAAGCCTCATGGTTTCGTCTGCCATGCGCCGGGGGTGCTGCGTCATGTTGTCGACGCAGACGGAAAACCGCTGATCCAGCATCGCGAAGTGACGGGTTTCACTAACTCCGAAGAAGCAGCGGTCGGTCTGACGGATGTCGTGCCGTTCCTGATCGAAGACGAATTTCAGCGTCTTGGCGGCCGCTACTCCAAAGTCGCTGACTGGCAGGTTCATGTGGTGACGGATGGAAAACTGGTCACCGGGCAGAATCCTGCCAGCTCGGCGGCCGTCGCCGAAAAACTGTTGAAGCTGCTCGGCTGAAGAATTTCGCTTCGCGCTTCAATGACCGATCCGAACACCGTGTGCGTGTTACACGGTGTTCTTTTTTTCGCCCATTAAATAGTCGACTGGTCTAATAAACCCGTGGACAGGATGCATCCATGAATAACAGCCGTTTCTTCACCCCCGCCACCCTGGGCCACCACACCCTGAAAAACCGTATCGTGCTGCCGCCCCTCACCCGCCAACGCAGCACTCAACCGGGCAATGTCGCCAACGAATTGATGGCTGAGTATTACCAGCAGCGAGCCGGCGCGGGCTTCCTGATTACCGAAGGCACCCAGATCGAACCCCGTGGCCAGGGTTACGCCTGGACCCCGGGCATTCATACACCTGAGCAAATTGCCGGTTGGCGCAAGGTCACCGAGGCCGTTCACGCCAGAGAGGGGGTGATTTTCGCCCAGCTCTGGCATGTCGGTCGTGTATCGCACAGCGCTTTGCAACCCGATGGCGCCGCGCCAGTGGCGCCCTCCGCTGTCGCCACCGATCGGGTCAGCGTTTTCATCGAGACCGGGCCGGGCATGGGGGCTCTGGTACCGCCGTCCGCGCCTCGCGCATTGACCACCGAGGAAGTGCAGGAACTGGTTCAGCTGTATATCCAGGCCGCGCGCAATGCCATGGACGCCGGCTTCGACGGTATCGAACTGCACTGCGCCAATGGTTATCTGGTCAACCAGTTCATTTCCGCCCACAGCAACCTGCGCACCGATCAATACGGCGGTTCGCTGCATAACCGTCTGCGTTTTCTGCGCGAAGTGGTGGCTGGCGTCGCCGAATCCATCGGCAAGGAAAAGGTCGGCGTGCGCTTTGCGCCGCTGTTCACCACCACCGATGAAGCGCGGACTTATCTGGGTATGGTCGAGGAAGACCCGCACACCACTTACATCGAAGCGATCAAGGTGCTGCAAGACGTCGGCATCGCCTACCTGTCCATCGCCGAAGCCGACTGGGACGACGCGCCAGTGATGCCGGAAACCTTCCGTCGAGCGGTGCGCGACACCTTCAGCGGCGCGATCATCTACGCAGGTCGCTACAACGCGGAGTCCGGGGCACGGTTGCTCGACTCCGGATTGGCAGACTTCGTGGCTTTCGGTCGCCCGTTCATGGCCAACCCGGATCTGCCGGCGCGCATCGCCAATGACTGGCCGCTGAACGCGCTGAACCCGGCCACAGTGTATGGCGGGCATGCCGAAGGCTATGTGGATTACCCGGTGTACGCCGATTAGTTTTCGCTGGCGACACTTTTGGCGAGCTGGTTCCGGCCCGCCCCTTTGGCTTGATACAGCGCCTGATCTGCCGCCTCGATCAGGCCTTGTACCGCGTCCAGCTGCGAACCCTTGGCCGCGGCAATTCCGATACTCACACTCACTCGGCCGAAGGGGCTGGCCGGGTGAGCGATGGATTCGTGCGCCAATCGTTCAAGGATCATTTGCGCCACTATCCCCGCACCGTCACTGTCGGTATCCGGCATGATCACCGCCATCTCTTCGCCGCCATAGCGCGCCGCGAGATCGGACGGCCGGCGCGCGCAGGTTTCAATGATTCGACCCACCCGCCGCAAACATTCGTCGCCGGCAACATGCCCACGGGAATCGTTGAACAACTTGAAATAGTCCAGATCAATCATCAGCAATGCCAATGAGGTCCCGTCCCGCTTCGCCCGACGCGCTTCCATCTCCAGGGTCTGATCGAAGCAACGTCGGTTTGCCAGACCGGTCAGCGCATCCTTCATCGCCAACAGTTCAAGTTGCCGGTTCGTGCCGAGCAACTGTTGTTGGGTATCGCGCAACTCTCCTTCTACCTGCGTCCGGCGACGAATATCCAGGATCAGGAACCAGCCAATGACGCCGGTGAGCCCCAGCAATGTGGTAACCACACCGATCGACAGCAGCGCTTCAAATCGCCACGCCGCCAGGGCTTCGCGCTTACCGAGCGCAACAGTGGTGATCAGTGGCAACGTTTCACTCTTGCGAAAGGCATAGAGCCGTTCCACGCCGTCCAGACTGGACGTGAAGGATGCAGTGCCAACCGATTTGTCCACCAGGTACTTCGCATAGATCGGCGAACTGGAGAAGTTACGCCCCATGTCCTGTTCGCGGAAAGGGTAACGGACCAGCAGCGTGCCATCGGTGTAGGACAAGCCGATGGCGCCCTCCTGCCCTATATCGAGCTGGCCGAACAGACGCAGGAAGTTTTCCACCCCCAGGGTAACCGCCACCACACCGGCAAACTCTCCGCGATCGTCATTGAAACGCCGGCTGATGGTAATCACCCATTCCTGATTCGAGCGACTGCGAATCGGTGGGCCGATGAAGGGTTCGCGAGATGGATCATCACGGTGATGAATGAAATAGGCACGATCACCGCTGTTGGCACCGACAGGAATAGGTCGGTTGGATGACATCAACCAGTGACCTTTGTTGTCGTAGATAGTGATGCCACTCATCTGCGGCATCAGCGGTCGCTGCCGGTCGATCAAAGTCTTGAGCCGTTCGATTTGCGCTGGGCCACTGCCTTCCGTTTCCAGACGTTCGACGAGTCCGAGCAGAAGCAGCGAACTCTGCCGGACAATGCCTTCGGAATAAGTCGCGAGTGCCTGAGTCAGGTTCAACCCATGGACATTGACTTCATCCAGTGCTTGATCCCGAGAGCCCAGTATCTTCCAGATGGTCAGCGATGCCAGGGAACAGCCGATTACCAACAGCAAGAGCATTACAAGGTGAGTATCACGCTTCACTTCAGTACCTATGGAAAGTCCGGTTTCCGTCACCGCTATTGTTTGACCGGGGCATTACATCGACCGCGCGTCCGCCGCGGTGCTCTCGTGCTGGTTTCGCGAAAGAATCCGAGGTGCCCCGGACGACGGCAGGCGGCGCGAGGCGTCCTGCCGTCCCTGTTCTCCACTAGACGATTTTCAAAGCCTTGAGAATGACCAGAGTACTTTCGGCAAACGCCTGAGCCTGCCCGGTCAGTTCGGCAAGGTTTTCTTGCGCGGTGGTCAGGGCCCTGCCGTCCTTGAGGAGACCTTCACCCTGGCCGCCGATGATGCCCCATGCCAGTTGCGCCCATTCAGCCGGGTGCTTTTTGCCCTGTTTGATCGATATCAGGAACAGCTGCTGGAAGCGACTGACCGTCACCCCACCCCCGGTCACGGGACTCGCCAGGGTCTGAATCTTGTTGCCATACAACGAACGCTTGCACAGTTGCAGGTTGAGGGTATTGCAGCGGGCCTGCACCAGTTTTTCGGCAGCCTCGCTCTGACACGGCGCCACGGTCCCCATGCCGATCAACACGTTGAGAGCCTGCTCCACATCGCCATAGGCCAACGAGGGCAAAAGATCCAGCAAATGCCGCAAGGGCTTCGGCACATAGGCGTCATCCGCCAGCGCTGCGAGTACCGGACCATAGATCTCCGCCTGCAACGTAGCTGCGCCGGCCGGGCCGGTGACGTTGGCCGGCACGCTGTCGGCTGCCTGCAACAGGACGAAGCGCGTGCTGAGCATACGCTCGCGGTGCTCGGAGGCCGACAGCCTGTTGGCGCCGCGCACATAAAGATCCCGGCGGAAACTCTGGTTTACGAAGTAGTCACGCGCCTGCTCACGCATGACGGGATGGTCGATATTTTCCAGAAAGTCCATGCCTTCGGCGCTCAGATTGAGCGGATCGACGGAGTCCAGCGGGACGGCTGTCGTGGCGTAGTCGAGCTTGGCGGGCGCCAGGGCATCAACCACGTCGGTGAAATACATGCAGTTCCAGTCGCGGTTGAAATACTCATGGGCGATATACTGACGATCCTGGCCTTTGATGCTCCGGAGCTTGGCGTCCAGTCCTGGCGCCGAGTTGGCATATTTCGGATTTGCAGCCAGCAGCGCTTCGGAAAACTGCAACGCAGCGTCGATACGTTGATCAGGGCGCGCGCAGGCTTGACTGGCGAAACGGTCGTGCAGGCTGAAAAGCTGACGCAAAGGTGCCTGAGGCGCCCACCCCGGAAAGCAGTTGTAGCTGACGTACAGCAGGCCACCTGGTTTGAGATGACGACGGACAAATTCCACGATCAGTTTGTGGTTATCGCGGCTGACCCAAGTCCAGATGCCATGCAGACTGATACTGTCGAACTGAGGCAGATCATGACGGGCCAGCAACTGCTCGAAGCTGTCGTCATACAGTCGCGCATCACTACCCCAGTCGCTTGCAAGCGAGATGGCATGGGACGCCTGACCTGGGTGAAAGTCGGTGCCGACATAAGAGCCGGGATTGCCCGCCGCATGGATATTGATCGAAACACCCTGACCAAAACCCAGCTCACAGTGGTAGGCGTCGCTACTCTCCAGCGTGGTGTAACCGCGCAACAGAAGACAATAACGCTGGAAAACCGGATTGATTTCCCGGCTGTAACTGTAGGTGTAGCCTTCGTCCGTGAAATATCCCTCGTTCCAGGCATTGCTCATGCGTGCACCCTTTTCTTATATCGGAAGTGAAAGTCGCTCTTATACGGGGTAGTCGTGGCCTATCACAAGAGGAAAAGCGGTCAGGTAAAGGCCTCTTCGATAAACGCTTCCAACGTCTTCTCCTCCAGAATTTCGATCGAGAAGTGACCGAAGCGCTTGGGCAACCAGATGATGCGTGCCCCTGCCGGCGATTGCAGGTGTTCGCGGGACAACGATTTACCGTTTTCATCTTCAGGCTGTACGCCTTCAGCGACCAGTTCGTCGTAGGCTTTTTCGATGTCGGGAGTCGAATAGCAGTGACGATAGATCATGCCCTCGCCCGCACTATCCAGGAGTTCCCGCAGATTCCCGGCCAATGGCTGAACCAGCATGAAACGTTCCTGCCCGACCAACGCAATCGCATAGCGCACATGCAGGCCGCCCCGTTCCCACACCAGCGTCCTGGAGATGCTCGCCTTTAATATATGCGCATAGTACGCACAGGCTTCTTCGAGGTTATTCACCAATACATCGACGTGACTGAACTTGAGTTGCACTGCCTGCCTCCTGCTGGACTGAAGCTCATGGTAACCGTGCTCGTTGAAGCCATTGAAAACTTTCTTGCGGGCAAAACAAAACCCCAACTGCTTTCGCAATTGGGGTTTCGGAATTTAATC
>NZ_JASCAF010000036.1:0-93581 GCF_029967985.1 Pseudomonas sp. V88_4 | reverse complement strand
TTCCGAAACCCCAATTGCGAAAGCAGTTGGGGTTTTGTTTTGCCCGCAGGAAAGTGCTGGAAAAACCTCCAGCCGTCTCGACCGGAACCATTGGGGAAATCCTTCTGAAATGACCGCCCGGTTTTTGGTATGGTGCAGCTCGTTTTTTAACGGACTGATGTCACGTCCAAGGATCGGCGCTCATTTTTTGTCAAAGAGTGGCTGCAGAAATGCCTGAACCCATCCCTATCAAGGACCACGAAAAAGAAACGCGGCTGGTCAACAAACGCCTGATCGCCTGTGCCTTGTTCGTCTTCGCCATCAGTTGTGCCCTGGTGGTGCGCCTGTACATCCTGCAAGTCGTCGAGTTCGATTACCACTCGACCATCTCCGAAAACAATCGCGTCCATGTCCTGCCGATCCCGCCGACACGCGGCCTGATTTACGATCGCAACGGCGTGTTGCTGGCTGACAATCGTCCCAGCTACAACCTGACCATCACCCGCGAACGGGCGACTGACGTCAATCAAGAGCTGGATGAAGTCATCAACCTCCTGCACCTGCCCGCCGAAGACCGCGCAGTCTTTGACAAAGCCATGAAGCAGTCGCGTCATCCGTTTACACCCGTAACGCTGTTCTATGAGCTAACCGAAGAACAGATCGCCGTGCTGGCAGTTAACGAGTTCCGTCTACCGGGCCTGGATGTCGAGCCACAATTCGTTCGTAACTACCCGTTGGGTGCGCACTTTGCACACTCGATCGGATACGTTGGCCGTATCAACGAAAAAGAATCCAAAACCCTCGACTCCGTCGAATACCGTGGCACCCAATCCATCGGCAAGACGGGTATAGAACGCTTCTACGAGCCACAACTGCACGGCCACGTCGGATACGAGGAAGTAGAGACCAACGCACAAGGTCGCGTACTACGGGTTCTGAAACACACCGATCCGATACCAGGCAAAAACATTGTTCTAAGTCTCGACGTCAAACTCCAGGAGGCCGCCGAAGCTGCATTGGGCGACCGCCGCGGCTCGGTGGTTGCGCTGGATCCATCGACCGGCGAAGTGCTGGCCATGGTCAGCAATCCGAGTTTCGACCCCAATCTGTTCGTGACCGGCATCAGCTCCAAGGAATATTCCGCGCTGCGCGATTCCATCGACCGCCCGCTGTTCAACCGCGTTTTGCGCGGCCTGTATGCACCCGGTTCGACGATCAAGCCGGAAGTGGCCATCGCTGGCCTCGACGCCGGAGTCGTCACTCCACAAACCCGAGTCTTCGATCCTGGCTATTACCAACTGCCGGATTTCGATCACAAGTACCGCAACTGGAACCACAGCGGTGATGGCTGGGTGGACATGGACGCAGCGATCATGCGGTCCAACGACACCTACTTCTACGACCTGGCGCACAAGCTCGGCATCGATCGCCTGCATGACTACATGGCGATGTTCGGCCTCGGCGAGAAAGTCTCGCTCGACATGTTCGAGGAGTCACCGGGTCTGATGCCGTCCCAGGCCTGGAAACGTGCAACTCGTCGTCAGGCCTGGTTCCCTGGCGAAACCGTGATCCTCGGCATCGGTCAGGGCTACATGCAAGTCACGCCGCTGCAACTGGCTCAAGCCACCGCACTGATTGCCAACAAGGGCGTCTGGAACCGTCCGCACCTGGCCAAGACCGTGGATGGTGTGGCACCGGTGGACGAGCACCCGATGCCGAACATCCTGCTCAAGGATCCGCGTGACTGGGAGCAGGTCAACCACGGCATGCAGATGGTGATGCACGATGCCCGAGGCATTGCTCGTGCGGCAGCGGCCGGTGCGCAATATCGCATCGCCGGCAAGAGTGGTACGGCGCAAGTGGTGGCGATCAAGCAGGGTGAGCGCTACAACCGCGAGAAAACCCTCGAACGTCACCGTGACAACGCCTTGTTCGTTGGCTTTGCGCCCGCCGAACATCCGAAAATCGCGATCTCGGTCATGATCGAAAACGGCGAGGCCGGTGGTCGAGTTGCAGGTCCGGTGGTGCGGCAGATCATGGACGCCTGGCTACTCGACCAGGACGGTCACCTCAAGCCGCAATACGCGGCGCCGACCAAAGCGCCGGGCGATCCTCACGTGTAACTCGCTCCAGCTTCACAGCACAGGCTCACGCAAGCTGAGCATGTGCTGGAAGCTGTCGAGGAATACCGTTTCCGCCTGAGTCATCTTCTGCTCGCGGTTCCATAGCAGCTGAATATCGAAATCCACCACCCCATCCTCCGGCGGCAAGCGCCACAGCAAACCCTGTTCGACATCCCGTCGCACCAGGTGAATCGGCAAGCAACCAATCCCGAACCCTGCACAGATCAGGCGATAAATCTCTTCGAAACTGGTGGAGGATGCGACGATCTTGCCGGTAAACCCCTGCTGGTCACGAAACAGCGTCAATGGCGAAAGATTGCCGCCGAGCTGATCACTGGTGAAGCTGACAAAGTTCTCCGCCGCCAGTTGCTCCAGCGTCAGCTTCTGCTGCCCGAACAGTCGATGTCGCTGTCCGCAAAAGTACGCATAGCGCTCACGAAACAGTACTCGTTGCTCCAACCTTGGTTGGGGCAATCGACACAGTCCGACGCCGACCGTAGCAGTCTTTTGCAGCAGTGAGCTGATGATGTTCGAGCTGCCCATCACCTCGACTTCCAGCTCGATTTTCGGGTGAGTTTCGTGGAAATCCGCAAGAAACTCATCGTAATGCCGCGCCTGAACGCCACTGACGGTGAGGATACGGATCTTGCCCACCACGTCGTCATGGCGATTCTCGACCACGGTGCCCAGACGGGAAATATCGCCGTAGATATCCGCCGCAATCCGCAGGACTTCCTCCCCGGTTTCCGTCAGATCAAAGCGCCGGCCGCTGCGCGCAATCAACACACAATCCAGTTGTTCTTCGAGACGTTTCAACGCCTGGCTGACTGCCGACTGGGTGATGTGCAAGCGTGCAGCTGCACGGCTCATGCTGCCTTCCTGACCGATCACCAGATAGGTGCGCAACAGGTTCCAGTCGAGCCGGTCATTGAGAAAACGTCGGCCGATCCAGGGATTGGCGGAGGAGGTCATATAGTAGTCACGCTAATAGTAAAGATAAGTTTTTGAAAATTGACTAATCCTGTCACGGAAGCGATAAAGCCCACAAGCGCCACAGAGCGCGACCTTCAGCCGCTTCGACACCTGCCAAAAACTATAAATACACAGGGTTCTTGCATGCACACCACCGCTCAGCCGCGTCGCGCCGCGGCCGCTGCCTTCATTGGCACGACCATCGAATTCTACGATTTCTACATCTACGCCACCGCCGCGGCACTGGTGCTCGGGCAAGTGTTCTTTCCCAGCAGCGATCCGGTGACCAGCACACTCGCGGCGTTCGGTAGTTTCGCCGTCGGCTTCATCGCCCGCCCGATGGCCGGGATGGTGTTCGGACATCTGGGTGATCGCCTCGGTCGCAAGAAAATGCTGCTGGTAACCATGGCTTTAATGGGCCTCGCCACCGCTGGTATTGGTCTATTGCCGAGCTACGCCAGCGTCGGCATCTGGGCGCCGATCGGGTTGATCGTATTACGCCTTATCCAGGGCATCTCCGTCGGCGGCGAGTGGGGCGGGGCGGTGTTGATGGCCAGCGAACACGCGCCGGCCAAACGCAAAACCTTCTACGCTTCGTTCGCCCAGCTCGGCAGTCCGGCGGGTTTGCTGCTGGCGTTGATCGCGTTTCGACTGGTGACGTCGCTGTCGCCGGAAGACTTCCTCGCCTGGGGCTGGCGTCTGCCGTTTCTTGCCAGCGGCGTGCTGATGATGGTCGGTCTGATGATCCGTTCCGGGGTGCATGAATCGCCGGAGTTCGCCAAGGCCAGGGACAACAACGAAACCGCCAAATACCCGGTGAAAGACGTAATCCGTCAGTGCTGGCGGCAGATCCTGTTCGCGGCCGCCGCCGTCACCATCGGCTCGGCCGGGTTCTTCTTCACCAACACGTTCATGATCACCTACGTAACCCAATATCAGGGCATCCCAAGGGCGACCATTCTCGACTGCCTGTTCCTGGTGACGATCATTCAATTGCTCTCGCAACCGTTGTCGGCGCTGCTCGCCGAGCGCATCGGCGAGGGCCGATTCCTGATGCTGGTGGCGTTGCTGTGCATGGTCACGCCGTACCCGATGTTCCTCCTGGTCGGCACTCAGAACATTCTGTTGATGACCCTCGGCATCGCCGTCGCGGTGGTGATTCTCTCGGCCCTGTACGCGGTGATCGCCGGGTACATGACCCAGGCCTTCCCGGTGCATCTGCGCTATTCGGGCATCTCCATCGCTTACCAACTGAGCTGCGCAGTGGCCGGCGGCACCACGCCGCTGATCGGTACGCTGCTGGCCAGCAAGTTCTCCGGGCAGTGGCTGCCATTGGCGGTGTTCTTCACGTTGCTGTCGGCCCTGTCTCTGATCGGTGTCTGTGGCCTCGCACGTCTGCGGGCCAACCCGGTCACCCTTCATACCAACAAAGAGGTGTTTTCGTGAGTAAGCCCGCCCACATTGACCCGATCGAATGGCAAGCCCGTTGCGAGCTCGCGGCCTTGTACCGCCTGATCGCGCACTTTCGCATGACCGACCTGATCGACACCCACATCACGCTGCGGATTCCGGGGCCAGAGCATCATTTCCTGATCAATCGCTACGGCGTGATCTTCGACCGCATGCGCGCCTCGGATCTGGTGCGTATCGATCAGGACGGGCGCATCGTCGACCCTGAATACGCCGGGCATCGGGTCAACGCCGCCGGTTTCGTGATCCATTCGGCGATCCACATGGCGCGGCCGGATCTGAACTGCGTGATTCACACCCACACCGCTGCCGGCATGGCCGTCGCTGCACAGAAACAAGGCCTGCTGCCGATCAGTCAGCACGCGCTGAAGTTCTACGGAAAACTCGCTTACCACACCTACGAAGGCATCGCCTTGTCGCTGGACGAGCGCGAGCGGTTGATCGCCGACCTCGGCCCGCATCGGGCGATGATCCTGCGCAACCACGGTTTGCTGGTCGGTGGCTCCGGGGTGGCCCAGGCGTTCCAGGAAATCCACTTTCTGGAGCGTGCCTGCCAGGCCCAAGTGCAGGCGCTGGCCGGCGGTTGCGAGCTGCATTTCCCGTCGCCGGAAGTCTGCGCCCACACCGCCGAACAGTTCGACCGCGATGAGCAGGACAACATCATCGACCTGGCCTGGGAAGCCGCACTGACCCTGATCGAATCCCAGCGCGAGTCCTATCTGTCATGAACACCGTTGCACTGATGTCCCGCGACACGCTGTTGCTCAAACAATTGCAGGAAGCCTTTGCCCGCCGTGCACCGCAGCTTTCAGCGGTGCTGGCCGACGATCCCCGGGCGGCGAATGCGCAAATCGCGGCGTGCTGGTTTCCGCTGCCGGACAGCCTCGCCGCGTTGCCCAATCTGCAAGTGATTCACTCGGTTGCTGCCGGTATTGATCACCTGGAACACGATCCCTCGTGCCCGGATCTACCGGTATGCCGGGTGGTCGATCCGGGCCATCGCCAAGGCATGACTGAGTACGTACGCTGGGCGGTGATTCACTTTCATCGCGGCTTCGATCAGGTGCTGGAGCAACAGCGCCAACAGCATTGGGAGCGACCGCTGCAACGCCCGGCCCATGAGTTCCGGATCGGCGTGATGGGCCTCGGCTCGCTCGGCAGCGCGATTGCGCTAGACCTGGCCAGCGCCGGTTACCAGGTGCGGGGCTGGGCGCGCAGCAGCAAGGAGTTACCGGGTGTGCAGACCTTTGCCGGCACCGGTGCCTTCCACGCGTTTCTCGACGGCGTGGAGTTGCTGATCAATCTGTTGCCGCTGACTCGCGAAACTCGCGGCATCCTCAATCAGCAGACTTTCGAACGTCTGGCCAACGGCGCGGCACTGGTGAACGTCGGTCGCGGTGGGCACCTGAACATCGACGATCTGCAGCAGGCGCTGGCCCGCGGAAAACTGCGCGGTGCATTGCTAGATGTCTTCGAACAGGAACCGCTGCCCGCCGATCATCCGTTGTGGAAAACCCCGGGCGTGACCATCACCCCGCACATGGCCTCGGCGGCCTCCCACGATTGCATCGCCGAGCAGATCGCCGAGAACTTCCGCCGTCTGAATGCCGGTGAGCCTTTGCTCAACAGCGCGGATCGACTGCTCGGTTACTGATCCGCCAGACAGGCCTGCAAGCGTTCGATGAACAGTGTCTCGGCGCGGCTCATGCGCTGCTCGCGATTCCACAACAGATGAATGTCGACATCGGCAATCCCTCCGTGGGGCGGCAGGCGCCAGAGCAATCCGGCCTCGACGTCCGCCGCTACCACGTGCTCCGGCAGGCAACCGATACCGAACCCGGCGATCACCAGTCGCCGCACCTCTTCCAGGCTCGGCGAGGAGGCAACGATACGTCCGCTGAAGCCTTGCTGATCGCGAAAAATCGTCAGCGGCGAAAGCATCCCGCCAATCTGGTCACTGGTGAAACTGACGAAATTCTCCCGCTGCAAATCGCCTTCGCCGATGTCCTGTCGACCGAACAGCGCGTGGTGCTTGCCACAGAAAAACGCATAGCGCTGACGCAGAAACAGACGCTGTTCCAGACGCGGTTGCGGGCGGCGATTGAGGCTCAGGCCGAGGGTCGCGGTTTTCTCCTGAAGCGCGCTGACGATGTCCGAACTGCGCATCACATCCACCTCCAGATCCACCCTTGGATACTGCCGATGAAAGTCAGCAAGGAAGTCATCGAAGCGCTCGGAAAGGATCCGGCTGATGATCAGCAGTCGCACCTTGCCGATCACCTCGTCGGCCGGTTGCTCCAGCAGGCTGCTGACTTGGGACATCTGCCCGTAGATCTCGCCGGCCAGTTCGAAGATCTGCTCGCCGACTTCGGTGAGGGCAAATCGTGGGCCGCGCCGGGCGATCAACTGGCGACCCAATTGCTCCTCAAGACGCTTGAGCGCCTGGCTCACCGCCGGTTGGGTCAGGTGCAGACGCGCGGCGGCACGGCTGATGCTCAGCTCCTGGCCGATCACCCGGAAGGTGCGCAGCAGGTTCCAGTCGAGGCGGTCGTTGAGCAGGCGCTGGACGTCGCGTTCGGCCATGGGATTTCTCGATTATAAGGACGGGTAATACTCGGAATAATAAATAGAAAATTGACTAATCATAGCCCCGGAACGATAAATCACCCCACGACAGGCGCCGCCAGAGCGCCCTGGATTTACGTTTTCCTCCTGCCAAAAAAACAATCAAAGGAGCCCGACCCATGAAGCCCCACGCTTCGAACCAGCCGCGCCGTGCGGCGGCCGCAGCCTTCATCGGCACCATGATCGAGTGGTACGACTTTTACATCTACGCCACCGCCGCCGCGCTGGTGTTCGGTGCGCTGTTCTTTCCCTCCGACGATCCGCTGTTCAGCACCATGGCGGCGTTCGGCACCTTCGCCGTGGGCTTCTTCGCCCGGCCGTTGGGCGGGATCATTTTCGGTCATATCGGCGACCGCATCGGCCGCAAGAAATCCCTGATCATCACGCTGCTCATGATGGGTGTGGTCACGGTATGCATCGGTCTGCTGCCGACCTACGCGCAGATCGGCGCGACGGCGCCGGTGCTGCTGATTCTGCTGCGCATCGTCCAGGGCATCGCCGTCGGTGGCGAGTGGGGCGGGGCGGTGTTGATGGCTGGCGAACATGCGCCGAAGGGGCGGCGCAATTTCTTCGCGTCATTCGCACAACTGGGTAGTCCTGCGGGTTTGATTCTGTCGCTGCTGGCCTTCAGTGCCGTAACCCGTTTGCCCGAAGAAGACCTGATGAGCTGGGGCTGGCGTCTGCCGTTCCTCGCCAGTGCGCTGTTGCTGCTGGTGGGCCTGGCGATTCGTCTGGGTGTGAACGAATCGCCGGAATTCCTCGCCAGCCGCGAGCAGGCCAGCAAGCAAATCAAGAAAGAACAGGCGCCGGTAATGGAAGTCCTGCGCACCGCGTGGCGCCCGCTGTTGCTGTGCATCGGTGCCAACACGCTGGGCATCGCAGGGGTGTATTTCACCAACACCTTCATGATCGCCTACACCACTCAGCAACTGGCGCTGCCACGTTCGCTGATTCTCGAATGCCTGTTCTTCGTCGCGATCATCCAGTTCTGCATTCAGCCGCTGGCCGCGTGGGCGGCGGAGAAGATCGGCGCGACGCGATTCCTGAGCCTGGTATCGCTGTTGGCGATGGCCTCGCCGTACCCGATGTTCGTACTGGTCAGCTCGGCCCAGGCGCCGCTGATCATCCTCGGCATCGCGCTGGCGGTGGTGTGCATGGCCTCGTTCTACGCGGTGATTGCCGGGTACGTCAGCGGCATGTTCGAGACCCGCGTGCGCTACACCGCGATCTCGCTGGCCTATCAGATTTGCGGCGCGGTGGCCGGTGGGCTGACGCCGCTGATCGGCACCATGCTCGCGCACAAATTCACTGGGCAGTGGTGGCCGATGGCGGTGTTCTACAGCCTGATCGCCGGCATTTCGCTGGTCTGCGTGCTGTCCCTCGCTCGTCGTCACGCCAGCGCCCATCGCGCGGAAATGGCCCGTGCCTGACCCAGGAATTCAGGAGAACCTCATGTTGAAAATCAATGGCGAACGCCTGTGGGCGAGCCTGATGGCCATGGCCGAAGTCGGTGCGACAGCCCGAGGCGGCAGCTGCCGTCTGGCATTGAGCGACGAAGACAAGGCCGGTCGCGAACTGTTCGCCCACTGGTGCCGCGAAGCCGGCATGACCCTGAGCGTGGACGCCATCGGCAACCTGTTCGCCCGTCGCGCCGGCACCGATCCGGACGCCGCACCGGTGATGATGGGCAGCCACCTCGACACCCAGCCCGAGGGCGGGCGTTTCGATGGTGTCTACGGTGTGCTCGCCGGGCTGGAAGTGGTGCGTTGCCTCAACGACCTGAACATCCAGACCCGCAAACCGCTGGAAGTTGCGGTGTGGACCAACGAAGAAGGCGCACGCTTCACCCCGGCCATGTTTGGCTCGGCGGTGTTCACCGGGATCATGGATCTGAACGCCGCGCTGGCGGTGCGTGATGTCGATGGCATCAGCGTCGCAGAAGCATTGCAGCATACCGGTTACACCGGTGAGCGTCCGTTGGGCGGGGCGGTGGATGCGTATTTTGAAGCGCACATCGAGCAAGGCCCGATCCTTGAGGACAACGCCAAGAGCATCGGCGTGGTCACGGGCGGTCAGGCGATCCGCTGGCTCGATGTGCGCGTGGAAGGCATGGCCGCCCACGCCGGCACCACGCCGATGCCGCTGCGCAAAGACGCGCTCTACGGTGTGGCGCGGATGATTCAGGCAATCGAAGGTCTGGCCGCGGATTTTGCCCCCGAAGGCCTGACCACGGTCGGTGAGTTGAGCATCAACAAATCTTCGCGCAACACCATTCCGGGGCTGGTGAATTTCACCGTCGATCTGCGTCATCACCGCGACGACGCCATCGCCGCCATGGAGCAACAAGTCCGCGCCCGCTTGAAGGGGATCGCCGATGGCCGAGGCCTGAACCTGACGATCACCCCGCACTGGATCAGCCCGGCCACACCGTTCGACACCGAATGTGTGGCGGCCGTGCAAGAGGCGGTGGATGCGCTGGGCTACGCTCAGCAGTCGATTGTCAGCGGCGCCGGGCATGACGCGATTCACCTCGCGCGCTATTGCCCGACGGCGATGGTGTTCATTCCGTGCGTTGGCGGCTTGAGCCATAACGAAGCCGAGGACGTGTTGCCCGAAGATGTGAAGCAGGGCACCGATGTATTGCTCAACGCCGTGCTGGCTCGCGCCGGTCGAATCGAACAGGGAGCCTGAACCATGCGCAGTTTTTTCCACCCCGAACAATTGCTCCACCATCCACGCAGTTACTACTCGCGGGGGCAGATGCGCACGCCGCAGGAAGTGCCCGAGCGTGCGCAACGTTTGGTGCAGGCCGCCCACAGTCTGGGCTTCAGTGTCGAGCAGCCCGCCGATGCCGGTCTCGCGCCGTTGCTGGCGGTGCATGGCGCACCGTATCTGACCTTTCTTCAGGAAGCACACGCACGCTGGAAAGAAATCCCGGAAGACTGGGGGGACGAGGTGATGTCGAACATCTTCGTTCGCGAGCCCAACGCCTTGCGCGGCATCCTCGCTCAGGCGGCGCGGTATCTGGCGGACGGCAGTTGTCCGGTCGGCGAGCAGACCTGGCGCTCGGCCTACTGGTCGGCGCAAAGCGCAGTGGCCGGGGCTCAGGCGCTGATCGATGGCGAGCCGGCCGCTTACGCGCTGTGCCGTCCGCCGGGACATCATGCCCGTGCCGAAGCGGCGGGCGGTTTCTGCTACGTGAACAACGCGGCGGTGGCGGCGCAGGTGCTGCGCGACAAGTTTGAAAAGGTCGCGGTGCTCGATACCGACATGCACCACGGCCAGGGCATTCAGGAGATTTTCTACGACCGCGATGACGTGCTCTACGTCTCGGTGCATGGTGATCCGACCAACTTCTATCCGGGCGTCGCCGGGTTCGCCGACGAACGTGGCAGCGGCGCGGGGGAGGGCTTCAACCTCAACTTGCCGATGGCTCATGGTTCAAGCGAGGCGGATTTCCTTGGACAACTGGAAGTCGCATTGAACGCGGTGCGCGAGTTCGGCGCCGAGGTGCTGGTGCTGTCGCTGGGCTTCGACATCTATGAGCTTGACCCGCAAAGCAAGGTCGCCGTGACCCGCGAAGGTTTTGCAGCACTGGGCGAGCGGGTTCGCAGCCTGGGCCTGCCATGCCTGATCGTGCAGGAAGGCGGTTATCACCTGGAAAGTCTCGAAGACAACGCCCGGGCGTTTTTCGTGAATGGCGAGGTGTGGCAGATCTGAAATTCATGTGATCCAACAGGTCGCCATCGCTGACAAGCCAGCTCCCACAGGTATTTGTGCAGTTGCAGTTTTTTGTGATCGACACAAAACCTGTGGGAGCTGGCTTGCCAGCGATGAGGCCTTCAAAAACTCTGGAAAATCAGGCCCCAGGCACCGGGCAGCTCATGTCCCCTTCCTCACATTTCAAGTACTGCTTGAGCGCCTCGGTTCGCGTCTTTGTCACCGAGGCGATGCAGTTGTTGTAGATCAACGGATAAACACTCCCGCCTGCCACCCCGGATGCCGAAAACTTGCACTCGGCATCACGAAAGCCGATCCACGCCCGTTGCGCGCTCACCAGCAGTTTCTTGCCATCAGGGTTGTCCTTCAACCGGGCGGTAATCTGCTGATAAACCGCGTTCAACTCCTTGTCCGCCGCCTTGTTTTCCTGTGCGGCACATTGATTCATCGTCGCCTGATCGCTGGCATTGGCGCAGTCCACGGCAGCGTGAGCAACGGAAGTGAAAAGAAAAGGCGTCAGGGCCAGAAGCAGGCGTGGGGACATGAGTCATCTCGCTTTGATGAATGAACGTGCCGGGCAGTTTAGCGACTTCGTGGCGCTAAGAAGGTGTGCGATGTCTGGATGCGTTGAGCAACCGCTCGGCAGTCGCGGCGATTTCTTCTCCGTCATGCAGCTTTTCCAGCCACCCGGACGGGATTCCCTGCACACCATAATGGGCGCCGGCCAACTGGCCGACGATGGCGGCCGTGGTGTCTGCGTCATCGCCCAGATTGGCCGCTCGCAGGACGGCTGCGGCAAAACTGTCGGTGTGGTGGAAGCACCATAACGCCGCTTCCAGAGATTCAATGCAGTAGCCACTGCCGCGAATTTCGCGCTCGGTCTTGTGCAGGTAGTGACCCCGGGCGATCGCCGCCACCTTGGGTTGGCTGAAGACTGTTGGCGCCAGAGTGCGCAGATCCGCTTTCGATGCACCTTCCAGGGCCTTGCCGAGCAGTTCGGCAAACAGCTGGCAGCATTCGATGGCCTCGGGCGCCGCGTGTGTGGTGCGTGAACTGTCGGCGGCGAATCGCCTGATTTTCCGGGCATCGGGGAAATAAAACAGAACAACGGGGACCAGGCGCATCAACGAGCCGTTCCCGGCGCTATAGGGATCGGTGGCGCCGGCAAACGGCTCTCCGGTGTGTTGATAGCGATCCAGCGCCTGACTCACGGTCATGCCGATATCGAAACATTCGCCGGTCGAACTCAGATAACCCCATTGCCACCAGTTCAGATAGCGGCCCATCTGATCAGCGGCATCGAAGCCGTTTTTGTTCAGCAGACTTTCCGCCAGGCACAACGCCATCGAGGTGTCGTCGGTCCATTGACCGGGCTTCAGGTGAAACGGCCCGCCGCCGACCATGTCGGTCAGGGGCTGGAAGCTGCCGCGAGGCTGGAATTCGACGGTGGTTCCCACGGCATCGCCGCACGCCAGGCCGAGCAGGGCGCCACGATAACGTTCGGGGAGGGAGAGCTGCATGATGACGTCCTTGTGTCGTTCAATTCGCTGGGAACGTTAGCAGTTTCGCCGCGCTGATCCGTGCGCATTCTGACGAACCGGTGATCCAAAATACTGCCGGATATTTCCATCAGACCTGATCGTTGCACTGGATTGATACAACTTCGCATTGGACATGTGGTCATACAAGCCTACTGTTCAAAACAGGAGGTGACGTATGAAACCAGTACCCAACAGCTTTGAACGCAAGATCATGCTCAGGTCGCCGCGCTCTCATGTCTGGCGCGCCCTGGTCGATGCCGAGGCGTTCGGCCAGTGGTTCGGCGTTGCGCTGGAAGGCCGGCGGTTTATCGCCGGCGAATGGACGCAGGGGCAGGTCACTTACCCCGGTTATGAACATGTGCTCTGGAACGTGCTGGTGGAGCGAGTCGAGCCGCAGCAGCTGTTCTCCTTCCGCTGGCACCCGTACGCGGTGAACCCGAAAATCGACTACTCCCAGGAACCGACCACGCTCGTCAAATTCGAACTGCAGGACTACGAGAACGGCACGCTGCTGAAGGTCTCCGAATCAGGCTTTGCGCACATCCCCAACGTGCGCCAGAAAGAGGCGTACTACATGGACAGTCGGGGCTGGGAGGAGCAGTTGAGCCGACTCGAACATTTCCTCACGGAGAGCGACCGGGCCCGCGAGCGTGAAGGTGGCTGATCTCGACCTGTTCAGTCCGTGGCTGAAAGTCGCGCAACTGGCGGCTTTTGCGCTTGATGCCTGACATGTCTAAGGGTTTTCGGAAGGCCTGCTATGGCGAATGTCTTACACGCGCTGGTAGCTTTTTCGACTATTGCCGATTGGATCCAGAGCGTAATCTAGCCTCATCAACTGAAGCACAGGGAGTGTTTCAGGATCACGGATGATCGACCATTAGCAAGGATCGCTGCCGACAGGGAGTCGATAATGGTCTTGGGAAAAACCCGCTTCGGCGGGTTTTTTTTCGCCTGCAGAAAAGTGTCACGTTCAAACAGAAACACCGCCGATCCGGCGGTGTTTCTGCGTCTGCAGGTTTACGAGGCGATCAACTGGCGCAACACGTAATGCAGGATCCCGCCTGACTTGAAGTACTCCACCTCATTCAAGGTATCAATGCGGCACAGCACTTCGATCTTTTCCTGACGCCCGTCTTCACGAGTGATGACCAGGGTCAGGTTCATACGTGGCGTCAGCTCGACGCCGCTCAGACCCTGAATATCCAGGGTTTCCTTGCCGGTGAGGTTCAGGCTCTTGCGATTCTGATCCAGCTTGAACTGCAACGGCAGCACGCCCATGCCCACCAGGTTGGAACGGTGGATGCGCTCGAAGCTTTCGGCGATCACCGCTTTCACGCCCAGCAGATTGGTGCCCTTCGCCGCCCAGTCTCGGCTGGAACCGGTGCCGTATTCTTGGCCGGCAATCACCACCAGCGGCGTACCCGAGGCCTGGTAGCGCATGGCCGCGTCGTAGATCGCCAGTTTCTCGCCGGTCGGAATGTAGATCGTGTTGCCGCCTTCCTCGCCGCCGAGCATTTCGTTGCGGATACGGATGTTGGCAAACGTGCCGCGCATCATCACTTCGTGGTTGCCCCGGCGTGAACCGTAGGAATTGAAGTCCCTTGGCTCCACGCCTTGCTCACGCAAGTAACGCCCGGCCGGGCTGTCGGCCTTGATGTTGCCGGCGGGGGAGATGTGGTCGGTGGTCACCGAATCGCCCAATAGCGCCAGCACTCGAGCACCTTTTACATCGGCGATCACCGGCAAAGGCCCGGCAATGTCATCGAAGAACGGCGGATGCTGGATGTAAGTCGAATCCTTCTGCCAGACGTAAGTCGCGGCTTGCGGCACTTCGATGGCTTGCCACTGTTCGTCACCGGCAAACACTTCGGCGTATTCCTTGTGGAACATCGCGGTGTTGACTTGATTCACCGCGTCGGCGATTTCCTTGCTGCTCGGCCAGATGTCGCGCAGGTACACCGGGTTACCCTGTTGGTCGTTACCCAGCGGTTCGCTGCTGATGTCGGTGCGCACACTGCCGGCCAGGGCGTAAGCGACGACCAGCGGTGGCGAGGCCAGCCAGTTGGTTTTCACCAGCGGATGCACCCGGCCCTCGAAGTTGCGGTTACCGGACAGCACCGAAGCCACGGTCAGGTCGGCTTTCTGGATGGCTTTTTCGATCGGTTCAGGCAGCGGCCCGGAGTTGCCGATGCAAGTGGTGCAGCCGTATCCGACCAGCGAAAAACCGAGCTGATCAAGGTACTGCGTCAATCCGGCGGCCTTGTAGTAATCGGTGACGACTTTCGAACCCGGAGCCAGCGAGCTCTTCACCCACGGCTTGCGGGTCAGGCCTTTTTCCACGGCTTTTTTCGCCAGCAGGCCGGCGGCCATCATCACGCTCGGGTTGGAAGTGTTGGTACAGGAGGTGATCGCGGCAATCACCACCGCACCGTTTTTCAGGCGATAGGTGTGGCCGTCGTACTCATAATCCGTTTCGCCGACCAGATCGGCATTGCCCACGGCCACGCCACCGCCGCCCTCGCTCTCCAGGCGTCCTTCTTCCTTGCTGGTGGGTTTGAACTGCAAGTCGAGGAAATCACTGAACGCTTGGCCGACATTCGGCAGCGAGACGCGGTCCTGCGGGCGTTTCGGCCCGGCGAGGCTGGCTTCGACACTGCCCATGTCCAGCGCCAGGCTGTCGGTGAACACCGGTTCCTGACCGGGCAGGCGCCACAGGCCCTGAGCCTTGGTGTAAGCCTCGACCAGTTTCACCACTTCCGGCGGACGGCCGGACAGGCGCAGGTAGTCCAAGGTCACGTCATCCACCGGGAAGAAGCCGCAGGTCGCGCCATATTCCGGGGCCATGTTGGCGATGGTCGCGCGATCGGCCAGCGGCAAGTCGGCGAGGCCGTCGCCATAGAATTCGACGAATTTGCCGACCACACCTTTCTTGCGCAGCATCTGGGTCACGGTCAGCACCAGGTCGGTGGCGGTAATCCCTTCCTTGAGCTTGCCGGTGAGTTTGAAGCCGATTACTTCGGGAATCAGCATCGACACCGGTTGCCCGAGCATCGCCGCTTCCGCCTCGATCCCGCCGACGCCCCAGCCAAGTACGCCGAGACCGTTGATCATGGTGGTGTGGGAGTCGGTGCCGACCAGCGTGTCGGGGAAGGCATAGGTGCGGCCGTCTTCGTCCTTGGTCCACACGGTGCGGCCGAGGTATTCGAGGTTGACCTGGTGGCAGATCCCGGTACCTGGCGGCACCACACTGAAGTTGTCGAAGGCGCTCTGGCCCCAGCGCAGGAAGGCATAGCGTTCGCCGTTGCGCTGCATTTCGATGTCGACGTTCTGTTCGAAGGCGCTGGCGCTGGCGAATTTGTCGACCATCACCGAGTGGTCGATCACCAGATCCACCGGAGAAAGCGGGTTGATTCGCTGCGGATCACCGCCGGCTTTGGCCATGGCGGCGCGCATCGCGGCCAGATCGACCACGGCCGGTACGCCGGTGAAGTCCTGCATCAGCACGCGGGCAGGGCGGTACTGGATTTCGCGGTCGGAGCGACGCTCCTTGAGCCACGCGGCGATCGCCTTGAGGTCGGCGCCGGTGACGGTTTTTTCATCTTCCCAGCGCAGCAGGTTTTCCAGCAGGACTTTTAGCGACATCGGCAACCTGTCGAGATCGCCCAAGGTCTTGGCGGCATCCGGCAGGCTGAAATAGTGGTAGGTCTTGTCATCGACTTTCAGGGTTTTCAGTGAATTCAGACTATCGAGGGACGGCATTACGATCACTCCTTTGAGTCCGCACGGCTACGGACTGAGGGGACGGGCAGAGCTATCAACGTAGCCCTGTTTTCAGTAGCTGGCTAATAACTGGACTCTATGGGCAAGTCCAAGGTTCCGACTTGGGCTATCATGCGCCGGTTTTCGTGACAGGCTTTGCTTCAGCGCAGGTCTGGGCATCGCGCAGGGGATGAATGATCGCCCTCTGCCCAGGAGTAAGAATGAACACCCTATTCATGCATTGCCGGCCAGGCTTCGAAGGCGAAGTCTGCTCGGAGATTTCCGACCTCGCCGCCCAATTGAATGTGGCCGGCTACGCCAAGGCCAAACCGGCCACCGCTTGCGCCGAGTTTGTCTGCACCGAAGAAGACGGCGCTGAGCGCCTGATGCGCGGTCAGCGTTTCGCCGAGCTGATCTTCCCGCGCCAATGGGCGCGCGGGTTTTTCATCGATCTGCCGGAAAACGACCGCATCAGCGTGATCCTCGCGCACATGGCTGAATTCCCGGTGTGTGGCAGCCTGTGGCTGGAAGTCGTCGACACCAACGACGGCAAGGAACTGTCGAACTTCTGCAAGAAGTTCGAAGGCCCGCTGCGCAAGGCCCTGACCGGCGCCGGCAAACTGGTGGACGACGCCAGCAAGCCGCGTCTGCTGCTGACCTTCAAGAGCGGCCGTGAGGTGTTTCTCGGTCTGGCCGACGCCGGTAACTCGGCAATGTGGCCGATGGGCATTCCGCGTCTGAAGTTCCCGCGTGAGGCGCCGAGCCGTTCGACCCTGAAACTGGAAGAGGCCTGGCACCACTTCATTCCCCGCGACCAGTGGGAAGATCGTCTGCACAGCGACATGACCGGCGTCGACCTCGGCGCGGCGCCGGGCGGCTGGACCTGGCAACTGGTCAATCGCGGCATGCTGGTAACGGCTATCGACAACGGCCCGATGGCCGAAAGCCTGATGGACACCGGTCTGGTGCAGCACCTGATGGCTGACGGCTTCACCTTCAAGCCCAAGCAGCCGGTGGACTGGATGGTTTGCGACATCGTCGAGAAACCGGCGCGCAACGCTGCGATGCTCGAAGAGTGGATCGGCGAGGGGCATTGCCGGGAAGCGGTGGTCAACCTGAAATTGCCGATGAAGCAGCGTTATGCCGAAGTGAAGCGCTTGCTTGAACGCATCGCCGACGGGTTCAAGGCCCGGGGGATCAAGGTCGACATCGGTTGCAAACAGCTTTACCACGACCGCGAGGAAGTGACCTGCCATTTGCGCCGCCATGACGTGAAGAAAGCCAAAGCCCGCTGAGCGCGCGACAGGTGACCGAACACCCGGCATTGGGCGACAATGCCGGCCAGTTTCAGGAGTGAATCATGAGTGAAATGATCAATACGCCGGTCGACGGCACCCTCGACGCCACGGGCCTCAACTGCCCGGAGCCGGTGATGATGCTGCACCAGCACATCCGTGACCTGGTGCCCGGCGGCCTGCTCAAGGTGATCGCCACCGACCCGTCGACCCGCCGCGACATCCCCAAGTTCTGCGTGTTTCTCGACCATGAACTGGTGGGGCAGCACGAAGAGGCCGGGACCTATCTGTACTGGATCCGCAAGAAGTCCGGTTGATCGAAAGGCAAAAAAAGACCTGCAAATGCAGGTCTTTTTTTATGGCCGGTCAGCCCATCGAGCGACTGATGCGAATGCGTTTGCGTGCGCTGCGCGTCAGGCGGATCGAAAGCATCAGCGCCGCACAGCTGAGGCCCACGATCAGGCCTTCCCACAAGCCGCTCGGGCCGCGTGGTTCGCCGAGCCAGTCGGTCAGGCCGAGGGCGTAACCCACCGGCAGGCCGATGCCCCAATAGGCGAACAGGGTCAGGATCATCGTCACGCGAGTGTCCTGATATCCGCGCAACGCACCGGCGGCAGTAACCTGAATCGCGTCGGAAAACTGGAACAGCGCCGAGTACACGATCAGCATCGCCGCGATGTGAATCACCATCGGGTCAGAGGTATAGATCGCCGCAATGTGCTCGCGCATCAGCAGCATCATGCTCGCCGACAGGCAGGCGTAAGCCAGCGCGGTGCCCATGCCGACACCCGCGGCGAATCGCGCTTCACGGGGTTCTTCACGGCCCAGGGCCTGGCCGACCCGCACGGTCACGGCCATGCCCAGCGAATACGGAATCATGAACACCAGCGAGCTGACGTTCAGCGCGATCTGGTGCCCGGCCACCACGGTGGCGCCTAGGCTGCCGATCAGCAGCGCGATCACCGCGAAAATGCTCGACTCTGCAAACACCGCGACGCCGATCGGCAGACCGATGGCCAGCAAACGCTTGATCACCGCCCATTGCGGCCAGTCGAAACGGCTGAACAATTCGCTCGATTTGTAGGCCGGGGCCCAGCGCTCATAACCGGCCAGGCCCAGCGCCATTACCCACATCACGATGGCCGTGGCCCAGCCGCAACCGACGCCGCCCATGGCCGGCACGCCGAAGTGGCCATAAATGAACACGTAGTTCAGCGGAATGTTCAGCGCCAGGCCGCACAGGCCCAATACCATCGCCGGCCGGGTGCGACCGAGGCCGTCACTGGTGCAGCGCAGCACATGGTAGAAGGCCACAGCCGGCAGACCGCTGGCGATGCCGTGCAGGTACTGCATGCACGGGCCGATCAGTTCCGGATCGACCTTCATCAGGTGCAGGATCGGTTCGGCGCTGAACAGCAGGGTGGTAGCCATCAAGCCCACCACCAGTGCCAGCCACAAGGCCTGCCGCACGATCGGGCCGATCTCGCTGTGGGTGCCGGCGCCGAAGCGCTGGGCGACTTTAGGCGTGGTGGCCAGCATCGTGCCGGTCATCAGCAGGAACACCGGCACCCAGATCGAGTTGCCCAGCGCCACGGCCGCCAGATCCTTGGGCCCGACGCGCCCGGCCATCACCGCATCGACGAAGCCCATGGCGGTGGTTGCCAGCTGCGCGATCATGATCGGCAGGGCCAGGCCGAGCAGATTTTTCAGCTCCAGGCGAACCCGGGCAGGGCGGTTGAGGGAAACGGCAGCAGGGCGGTCAGTCACGGAATTCACAGGCAAAGCGTCCACAGGGGTTGATGCGCAAGGCCGGGCATTCTACGCCGCTGACGTAACGGTCAGGAAAAATCCTCTGTTGCGGATTTGTAATCGCCGCGCCTCATCAGGAAATCACAGCCTGCTGGCTCATCGCAGTCCCAGCGCCTACACTGCCGATCCGCCCAAGGAGCCCTGCCATGCTGATTGTTGCCGACGAAAATATCCCGCTGCTCGATGCCTTTTTTGCCGGTTTCGGCGAGATCCGCCGGGTGCCTGGCCGCTCCATCGACCGAGCCACGGTCGAACAGGCCGATGTATTGCTGGTGCGCTCGGTGACCCACGTCAACCGTGCATTGCTTGAAGGCAGCAAGGTGCGTTTCGTCGGCACCTGCACCATCGGCACCGATCATCTGGATCTCGATTACTTCAGCGAGGCCGGCATCATCTGGTCCAGCGCCCCCGGCTGCAATGCTCGGGGCGTGGTCGATTACGTGCTTGGCAGCCTGATGACCCTGGCTGAAATCGAAGGCGTCGAGTTGAGTGAACGCACTTACGGCGTGATCGGTGCCGGTGAAGTCGGCGGTCGCCTGGTCAAGGTGCTGAAAGGCCTGGGCTGGAACGTGAAAGTCTGCGACCCGCCACGTCAGACGGTCGAGGGCGGCGACTATGTCAGCCTGGAGCAGATCATCGAGCAGTGCGACGTGATCAGCCTGCACACCCCGCTGACCCGCAGCGGCGCCGGTGCGACCTGGCATCTGTTCGACGAGCAGCGTTTGCAGCAGCTCAAGCCCGGCGCCTGGTTGATCAACGCGGCTCGCGGTCCGGTGGTGGATAACACCGCGTTGCGCGAAGTGCTGCTGGAGCGTGAAGACCTGCAAGCAGTGCTCGATGTCTGGGAGGCCGAGCCGCAAGTCGATGTTGCTCTGGCCGAGCTCTGCGTGTTGGCGACGCCGCACATCGCCGGTTACAGCCTCGACGGCAAGCAGCGCGGCACGGCGCAGATCTATCAGGCTTACTGCGACTTTATCGGTGAGCCCGCCACCATTCAGCTCGGCGATCTGCTGCCGGCGCCGTGGTTGTCGGAAGTTTCTCTGCATGCCGACAGCGATCCGGCCTGGGCGCTGGCGATGTTGTGCCGCGGCGTGTACGACCCGCGCCGGGATGACGCGGATTTCCGTCGCACGTTGCTGGGCAGCGTCGGTGAACAACGTGCCGCGTTTGATCTGCTGCGCAAGCAGTATCCGTCGCGACGCGAAATCGAAGGCTTGAAGGTGCGGATCGAGGGCGATTCACCGGCCCTGCGCCAGATCGTGATAGCGCTGGGCGCTGTGGCCGTATAAACCACGGGCAGAAAAAACCCGGCCTAGAGGGGCCGGGTCACGAAGACGGTGGCTACATCACTTTTGTTCGGCAGGCTTGACCAATCGCTTCTCCAGTTCGCGGCAGGCGTTCTGGATCATGTCTTCAGTGATTGGCACTTCGCGCCCATCCTTATCGATAATCGAGCAACCCAGAGGTTGGCCGGGCTTGGTGCGGATCACTTCAATCTTGTCATCGCTGCTGTGTTGCAAGGACATGGCCTGTCTCCTCATCAGGTTGTGTGCCTAGGTTAAAACCGTCAGGTGACCAGGCTGTGACAACTCCCTGCGGTCGGTTCGGAACGGCATCTCCACTCAAACAGAAATGACCGTCCGTCTCAACCCGGACCTTAGACCGATAGCGTCTAGGGGGTAGTCTTGCCGGTCATATTTAACCTGACTCATTGTGATTTACAGAGTTCCACCCCATTTGAGTCTGTAGGCTGGCCCTATCCACCCGCACACGACGTGAACCTGAATGATCCCGATGCTTTCCTCGCGCCACCGCCGGGCCTTGCGCCTGACCAGTCATTTCCTTGCGCCCTATCGCTGGCCGGCCTTCGGCGCACTGCTGGCGCTGATCGTCACGGCGGGCATCACCCTGTCGATGGGGCAGGGCATCAAGCTGCTGGTCGACCAAGGCTTCATGACTCAATCGCCGCACTTGCTCAATCAATCCATCGGCCTGTTCATGTTGTTGGTGTTCGGCCTGGCGGTCGGCACCTTTGCGCGGTTTTATCTGGTGTCCTGGATCGGTGAGCGCGTGGTGGCGGATATCCGTCGGCAGGTCTTCAACCATCTGGTGTACCTGCATCCCGGGTTTTACGAGGACAACCGCAGTTCGGAAATCCAATCGCGGCTGACCGCTGATACCACCCTGCTGCAATCGGTGATCGGCTCGTCGCTGTCGCTGTTCCTACGTAATTTGCTGATGGTCATCGGCGGTGTGGTGCTGCTGTTCATCACCAACGCCAAGCTCACGAGCATCGTGGTGATCGCACTGCCGCTGGTGATTGCGCCGATCCTGATTTTCGGTCGTCGTGTGCGTAACCTATCCCGGCTGAGTCAGGACCGGATCGCCGACATCGGCAGCTACGTCTCGGAAACCCTCGGCCAGATCAAGACCGTGCAGGCCTACAACCATCAGGTGCAGGACGAACAGCGTTTCGCCAGTACTGTCGAGCAGGCATTCGAGACCGCACGCAAACGGATTTTCCAACGGGCCTGGCTGATCACGCTGGTGATCGTGCTGGTGCTCGGCGCCGTCGCGGTGATGTTGTGGGTTGGCGGCATGGACGTGATCGCGGGGCGGATTTCTGCCGGTGAACTGGCGGCGTTCGTGTTCTACAGCCTGATCGTCGGCAGTGCGTTTGGCACGTTGAGCGAAGTGATCGGAGAGTTGCAGCGAGCGGCTGGCGCCGCCGAGCGCATCGCCGAATTGCTGCGTTCGGAAAACATCATCCAGCCACCGACCACAGGATTGGTGACGCTGCCGGAGCGGGTCAGGGGCGAGCTGGAATTACAGGATGTACGTTTTTCCTACCCTTCGCGTCCCGATAGCCTCGCCGTCGATGGCTTGAGTCTGACGATCAACGCCGGCGAAACCCTCGCGCTCGTCGGACCGTCCGGCGCGGGCAAGTCCACGGTGTATGACTTGCTGCTGCGGTTCTACGATCCACGGGAAGGGCGGATCCTGATCGATGGCGTACCGCTGACGAGCCTTGATCCGCTGGACCTGCGTCGCTGCTTCGCGCTGGTCTCGCAAACCCCGGCACTGTTCTTCGGCAGTGTCGAAGAGAACATCCGCTACGGCTGCCCGTCGGCGACCCTGGAACAAGTCCGTGAGGCCGCCAGAATCGCCCACGCCCACGACTTCATCGAACAGATGCCCGACGGTTACCAGACCCACTTGGGCGATGGCGGCCTCGGCCTGTCCGGCGGGCAACGCCAGCGCCTGGCCATTGCCCGGGCGTTGCTGGTCGACGCGCCGATCCTGCTGCTCGACGAAGCCACCAGCGCCCTCGACGCCCAAAGCGAACACCTGATCCAGCAAGCGTTGCCGAGCCTGATGCAAAACCGCACCACGCTGGTCATCGCCCACCGTTTGGCCACGGTGAAAAACGCCGACCGTATTGCGGTGATGGATCAGGGCAAACTGGTGGCGATTGGTACGCATCAGGAGTTGATCGCCAGTAATCCGCTGTATGCGCGGTTGGCGGCGTTGCAGTTCAGTGATGGTCATCAGGCTTCAACCGACCAAGTAACCGACTAAGTAACCGACCTAGTAGAGCGCCATAAAAAATGCCCGCATCTCTCGATGCGGGCATTTTTGTTTACGTCGATCTATCGACGAAAAACGCCCCGATCACTGATCGTCGAAATACCGCTCATGCCAATCCACCAGTGGTTGCGGCGAGTTGAGTTTCTGGCCGTAGATCACCGAGTAGGACAGCACGTTCTGCACGTACTGGCGGGTTTCGTCGAACGGGATGCTTTCTACCCACACGTCGAAGCTCAGATGGTCGGCGCCACGCAGCCACTGGCGCACTCGGCCGGGGCCGGCGTTGTAGGCGGCGGAGGCGAGCACGCGGTTGCCGTTGAACTGGCTGTGCACCTGGCTGAGATAAGCGGCGCCGAGCTGGATGTTCTTGTCCGGATCGAGCACCTGCTGCGGCGAGGCCAGGGGAATGCTGAACTTGCGCGCGGTTTCCTTGGCGGTGCCGGGCATCAGTTGCATCAGGCCGCTGGCGCCGACACCGGAGCGGGCGTCGTCCATGAACGCACTTTCCTGGCGGGTAATGGCGAATACCCAGCTCGAATGCAGGCCGCGGACCTTGGCTTCGCGCACCAGAGTGTCGCGATGGGCCATCGGGAACCGAATGTCCAGATCATCCCAGTACTGCGCCTGACTGATGGTGCGGATGGCCGGGAAATACCATTTCAGGTCGTAGGCGAGTTTCGCCTGGGCGACCATTTCATCGCGGCTGAAATGCCGGCTGACGTGATACCACTCGCGGCGGCCATCGACGATCTGCCCACGGGCGTGGAATTCCAGTGCACGACGTACGCCAGGCGTGTTGCGCACCTTGTTGATCAGCGCCTGACTGAGCACCAGCGGCTTGTTGTTCAGCGAGTACGGCGATTGCGAGCGGTCGGCGGCGAGGAAACCGTAGAAATCCCGTTCCCGCGACAGGTTCTTGTACAGCGTCTGCGCTTCCGGGTTTTGCGGTTGTGCCAGTTCCAGGCTGCGGGCCTGCCAGTAGCGCCAGCGGTTGGTGGTGGCCAGGTCCTGTGGCAAACGACGGGTCAATTGGTAGGCGTCGTCCCAGCGCGCCAGACGCAACAGCAGACGCAGGCGCCATTCGGACACGGTGTTGTCGCGCAGTTCCGGGTCGTATTTGGTCATCACATCCAGCGCGCGGCTGTCGAAGCGACGGGCGAGGGTCAGGCCGATTTCCCGGGCGATCGCGACTTTTTCATCCCGGGAGAAATGCATGCTGCTGGCATAACCGTCGAGCAGGGCCATGGCCTTGTCCGGATCCTGACGGGCAAGACGGCGCAGGCCGAGGCTGACCACATCGGACATCGGCTCATCGGCCGGCGTGAAACGCGAGGGTTGGTTGAGCAGTTCCGGCTTTTGCGCCACATCCACCAACAGGCGACCGCGCGGGGCGAGGGTGGTCAGGCCGTTGACGAGGCTGTTGGCCAGTGGATAGTTGCGGTGTTGGGCGGCGAGTTTGGCGCGCTCCCAGCGTTTCTGTTCGGTCAGTTGACCTTCGGCGGCCCACATGCCGAACAGCGCATCACAGGCGGCAGGCTGGGATTTGCCGGTCAGCCAGAGCTTATCGGCATTGGCGAAGCCCTCGGCCTTCTTGTTGTGGCTGATCTGGTACTGCGCGTTGAGGCAGTCAAGTTCAGTGAAATTCAGTTTCGGGTCGTAATACTTGACGAACGTCGCCCAATCGCCGCGATCGGCCAGCCAGCGCAGCCAGCGCAATTTCATCCAGTTGGCCTGTGGCAGGTCACCGTGCTCGGCGAGGAATTTCTCGATCTCCGCGTTGCTGGCGGTTTTCAGCCGCGCAGTCAGCTCGTCGTAAGCCAGGTACGGCTCCAGTGGATAGTCGGCGAGGGCCTGGGCGTAACGGAAATAGGGACCGCTATCGCCCTTGGCCAGGGCGCGCTTGGCTTCATCGTAATACTGGCGTTGGGTGGACAGGTCCACCGCCTGGGCGGATTGAACGGCAGCGGCGGAAAGCAGCAAACATGACAAAACACTGAAGAGGCGACTGCGCATGAGACATCCGGGCAGAGAAATCATGACAAGTGCCGGCCCAAAACCCGCACTGAATTGCCTGTAGCTTAGCCTTTTGCCAGCAAGGGGCGAAAGCTTTGCCGGCCTCGCAGCACAAGTTCGCAACAAATGTTGTGCAGAGTGCGTCAGCGGCGAAATTGCCGGCCTGCTCGGGCCCCGATTCAGGTAGAATGCGCGCCCGGTTTTTGGAGAAGCTCATGACCCTGCTCAAATTCAGCGATGTGTCCCTTGCATTCGGCGCGATGCCGTTGTTGGACAAGGTGTCCTGGCAGATCGCCCGTGGTGAGCGGGTGTGCATCATCGGCCGCAACGGCACTGGCAAGTCCAGCATGATGAAACTGGTCAAGGGCGACCAGAAGCCTGATGACGGCTCGGTGTGGCGTGCCCCCGGTCTGAAAATCGGTGAATTGCCGCAGGAATTGCCGGTGGCCGACGAGCGGACCGTGTTCGATGTGGTCGCCGAAGGCCTCGACGGCGTGGGGGCGTTGCTCGCCGAATACCATCACCTGAGCCAGAACATCGTCACCGACGCCGATCTGGACAAACTGATGCACGTCCAGCACGACCTTGAAGCCCGCGATGGCTGGCGCTTGCAGACCCTGGTCGACAGCACCCTGAGCCGCCTGCAACTGCCGGCCGACAAGACCCTCGCCGAACTGTCCGGCGGCTGGCGTCGTCGCGTGTTGCTGGCGCAGGCGCTGGTGTCCGAGCCGGACCTGCTGCTGCTCGACGAGCCAACCAACCACCTGGACATCGGTGCGATTGCCTGGCTTGAAGAAGCGCTGAAGGATTTCCAGGGCGCCGTGCTGTTCATCACGCACGACCGTTCCTTCCTGCAAAACCTCGCCACCCGCATCCTCGAACTGGATCGTGGTGGCCTGATCGACTGGAACGGCGACTACGCCAGTTTCCTGGTTCACAAAGAAGCCGCGCTGGCCGCCGAAGAAACCGCCAACGCGCTGTTCGACAAGCGTCTGGCCCAGGAAGAAGTGTGGATTCGCCAGGGCATCAAGGCCCGTCGTACCCGTAACGAAGGCCGCGTGCGTGCGCTGAAAGCCCTGCGTGTGGAGCGCAGCGAGCGTCGTGAACGCACCGGCAAGGCCAACATCCAGCTGGAAACCGCGGAGAAGTCCGGCAAGCAGGTGATGGTGCTGGATAACGTGAGCTTCGCGCATCCGGGCGGTCCGTTCCTGATTCGCGATTTCTCCATGGTGCTGCAACGTGGTGACCGGATCGGCCTGCTCGGCGCCAACGGTACCGGCAAAACCACTTTGCTGAAGCTGATGCTCAGCGGTCTGCAACCGACCAGCGGCAAAGTGGAAGAGGGCACCAGGATTGATGTGGCCTATTTCGACCAGTTGCGCCATCAGCTGGATCTGGAAAAGACCGTGATCGACAACGTCGCCGAAGGTCGCGACTTCATCGATATCGACGGCCAGAGCCGCCACGTGCTGAGCTACCTCGGCGACTTCCTGTTCAGCCCGCAGCGTGCCCGCACACCGGTGAAGGCGTTGTCCGGTGGCGAGCGTGCGCGTCTGTTGCTGGCCAAACTGTTCAGCAAGCCGGCGAATCTGCTGGTGCTCGACGAACCGACCAACGACCTCGACGTGGAAACCCTTGAACTGCTCGAAGAAGTGCTGCTGACCTTCAACGGCACTGTGCTGATGGTCAGCCACGACCGGGCATTCCTCGACAACGTGGTCACCAGCACCCTGGTCTTCGAAGGTGAAGGCAAGGTTCGCGAATACGTCGGCGGCTATCAGGACTGGATCCGCCAGGGCGGTTCGCCGCGCTTGCTGGGCGTGACCGAGAGCAAATCCGGCAAGGCTGACCTGAATTCGGCGGTGGTCACTGCTGAACCGGCACCGGTTGCCGCGCCGGTCGCAGCGGCCCCGGCTACGAAGAAGAAACTGAGCTACAAGCTTCAGCGCGAACTGGAAGCGCTGCCGGGCGATATCGACGCCAAGGAGCAGCAGATCGCTGCGATCGAGGCTGAAATGGCCGAGGCCGGCTTCTATCAGCGTCCTCCGGCCGAGACGGCCAAGGTGATTGCTTCTCTGGAGCAGTTGCAGGCTGAGCTGGATGCGCTGGTGGAGCGTTGGGCCGAACTGGACGCCTGATTGTTTCCAGGCATGAAAAAGCCCGGCGTCCAGTGATGGGCGTCGGGCTTTTTTAGCTTTTTACAAGTGCATGGGATCAGCGTTTGACCAGGTGCACCGCCAGCACATCGCAAGGTGCGCCGTGCAGCACGTCATTGGCGGTCGAGCCCAGCAACAGCGCCAGACCGTGCCGACCATGGCTGCCGACCACGATCAGGTCGCAACCCTGTTCTTTGGCGAAATGGTGGATTTCCTGACGCGGCTGGCCGTAGGTCAGGTGGCAGTTGGCGCCTTCGAGTTCGGTGTATTTGTGCTTCAGGCGTTCGAGACGCTCCTTGGCCTGATCGAACTGCTGCTGTTGCAGTTGTGACAGATCCATCGGCACGTCACCGCCAAAGGCCATGGCCATCGGTTCGACGATATGCACCAGCGACAGCTTGGCGCCATTGCTCACCGACAGCTCTCGGGCGCGGTGGATCACAGGGTCGCACTCTTCGGTCAGATCTACGGCGACCAGGATATGGTGGTAGGGCATGAGGTGCTCCTCGTGAGGGATCAATATTGTTAAGTATGGCTGGTTTCAAGCGCATTGGTTCCAAAGTGACGCAATGGGCTCATGACAAAACGGGAGTAGAGATATGACGGTCTGGCTGGTGGTGTCAATCCTGCTGGTGGTGTTGAGTCCGCTGGCATGGTTGCGTCCGTCCCGTGCTCAGAGTGGCCGGATAGCCTTGCGCACGGAGGCCCGGCGCATCGGGCTGGCCATGCAACTGGCGCCTCAGGAATGGCCGCACTGGCTGAGCCAGGAGCCGCCAAATCCGTGCGCGCAATACCATCGGCCACGCCGTGGCAAGCAGCCGGCGTGCTGGACGTATTGGCAGAAATCCCCGGGGGTTTGGGTGAATCAGTGGCAGGAAGTCTGTGAGGATCCGCTGCTGCTCAATCATTTCGAAAAATTGCCGGGCAACGTTTTCAAGGTCGAGGCGGACAAGCAGATGATCGCGCTCTATTGGGGCGAGAAGGGTGACGCTTCGGTTTTGCTGGAAATTGATGCCACGCTGAAAGCGCTGGCATGACTTACGGACTTTTCGCGCTGCAACGGTGCGAAACGTCCGGCAGACGCGCAATAAAAAGCCCGACATGATTCATCGGGCGGGGTTGGCCAGGCAGGCCGGAAATTCTTTTTTGGCGTTCGCTCGGAGTCATCCGGTCAGCAAACGTGCGCCTGTTTTCCTTCGTAGTCCAGCCAGCGTAGCCTGTTAAACAAGGCTTGCGGTGAATTAGGGCGACTTTTCTAACTATTAATCTTATGAATGCCCTCACATGCAAGTATGTGTGGCCGGGCTGCGTCCTACAGAAATGACCGCAAAGTCGCATTTCAACCCGTATTTAGGGCGATTGACAATTGTCGGAAATTCCGTGAAGGTGGCGTACCCAAATCAAACGGGCGTATGAATTGAGCGTTTGTATTGCAGACTGCTCCTACAGAATCCCGACTATCGCGTTGGCGGGTGTGCCGGGTGGATGGGTATCAGCATCGACGAAAAAACGTCCTGCCGAGCCATTTGCCTGCGTCCGACGTGTACTGTTCAGCTTCCATATCGTGGAGATCAGTTGATGATTTACGAAGGTAAAGCCATCACGGTTAAAGCTCTTGAAAGTGGCATCGTCGAATTGAAATTCGACCTCAAGGGTGAGTCCGTCAACAAGTTCAACCGTCTTACCCTGAACGAACTGCGTCAGGCCGTAGACACCATCAAGGCAGATGCTTCGATCAAGGGCGTGATCGTCAGCAGTGGCAAGGACGTGTTCATCGTCGGCGCCGACATCACCGAATTTGTCGACAACTTCAAGCTGCCGGATGCCGAGCTGGTTGCTGGCAATCTCGAAGCCAACAAGATCTTCAGCGATTTCGAAGACCTCAACGTTCCGACCGTGGCCGCAATCAACGGCATCGCTCTGGGTGGCGGTCTGGAAATGTGCCTGGCAGCGGACTACCGCGTCATCTCCACCAAGGCCAAGATCGGTCTGCCGGAAGTCAAACTGGGCATCTACCCGGGCTTCGGTGGTACCGTGCGTCTGCCGCGCCTGATCGGTGCCGACAACGCCATCGAGTGGATTGCCGCCGGCAAGGAAAACCGTCCTGAAGACGCGCTGAAAGTCGGCGCCGTCGATGCCGTGGTTGCTCCCGAGAAGCTGCAGGATGCCGCCCTTGAACTGATCAAGCGCGCCATCTCCGGCGAGTTCGACTACAAGGCCAAGCGTCAGCCGAAGCTGGAAAAGCTCAAGCTGAACGCCATTGAACAAATGATGGCTTTCGAAACCGCCAAAGGTTTCGTGGCTGGCCAGGCCGGTCCGAACTACCCGGCCCCGGTCGAAGCGATCAAGACCATCCAGAAAGCCGCGAACTTCGGTCGTGACAAGGCGCTGGAAGTCGAAGCCGCAGGTTTCGTGAAACTGGCCAAGACCTCTGCCGCGCAGAGCTTGATCGGTCTGTTCCTGAACGATCAGGAACTGAAGAAAAAGGCCAAGGCCTACGACGAAATCGCCAAGGATGTGAAGCAGGCTGCCGTACTGGGCGCCGGCATCATGGGTGGCGGTATCGCCTATCAATCGGCTTCCAAAGGTACGCCGATCCTGATGAAGGACATCAACGAGCACGGCATCGAGCAAGGTCTGGCGGAAGCCGCCAAGCTGCTGGTTGGTCGCGTTGATAAAGGCCGCATGACTGCCGCGAAGATGGCTGAAGTGCTCAACGGCATTCGTCCTACGCTGTCCTACGGCGATTTTGGTCACGTCGACCTGGTCGTTGAGGCTGTGGTCGAGAACCCGAAGGTCAAGCAAGCCGTTCTGGCGGAAGTCGAAGCTCAAGTCAAAGAGGACACCATCCTCGCGTCCAATACCTCGACCATTTCCATCAGCCTGCTGGCCAAGGCCCTCAAGCGTCCGGAAAACTTCGTCGGCATGCACTTCTTCAACCCGGTGCACATGATGCCGCTGGTGGAAGTGATCCGTGGCGAGAAGTCCAGCGAGCTGGCCATCGCCACCACCGTTGCCTACGCCAAGAAAATGGGCAAGAACCCGATCGTCGTCAACGACTGCCCGGGTTTCCTGGTCAACCGCGTACTGTTCCCGTACTTCGGCGGTTTCGCCAAACTGGTCAGCGCCGGTGTGGACTTCGTCCGTATCGACAAGATCATGGAAAAATTCGGCTGGCCGATGGGCCCGGCATACCTGATGGACGTGGTCGGCATCGACACCGGTCACCACGGTCGTGACGTGATGGCTGAAGGCTTCCCGGACCGCATGAAGGACGACCGTCGTTCGGCCATCGACGTGCTTTACGAAGCCAAGCGTCTGGGTCAGAAGAACGGTAAGGGCTTCTATGCCTACGAGGCCGACAAAAAAGGCAAGCAGAAGAAAGTCGCCGATCCGTCGGTACTGGAAGTGCTCAAGCCGATCGTCTACGAGCAGCGCGAAGTCACTGACGAAGACATCATCAACTGGATGATGATCCCGCTGTGCCTGGAAACCGTGCGTTGCCTGGAAGACGGCATCGTCGAAACCGCCGCCGAAGCCGACATGGGTTTGGTCTACGGTATTGGTTTCCCTCCATTCCGTGGCGGTGCGCTGCGCTACATCGACTCGATCGGTGTTGCCGAGTTCGTTGCCCTGGCCGACCAGTACGCTGATTTGGGCGCGCTGTACCACCCGACCGCGAAGCTGCGCGAAATGGCCAAGAACGGCCAGAGCTTCTTCGGTTAAGCGCCCCCAACTAGAGTGAGAGTGAACTTATGAGCTTGAATCCTAGAGACGTCGTGATTGTCGACTTCGGTCGTACTCCGATGGGCCGCTCCAAGGGCGGCATGCACCGCAACACCCGCGCCGAAGACATGTCGGCGCACCTGATCAGCAAACTGCTGGAACGCAACACCAAGGTCGATCCTGCCGAAGTCGAGGATGTGATCTGGGGCTGCGTGAACCAGACCCTGGAGCAAGGCTGGAACATCGCGCGCATGGCGTCGCTGATGACCCAGATCCCGCACACCTCGGCCGGCCAGACCGTCAGCCGTCTGTGCGGCTCGTCGATGAGTGCACTGCACACTGCTGCGCAAGCGATCATGACCGGCAACGGTGACGTGTTCGTGGTTGGCGGCGTCGAGCATATGGGTCACGTGAGCATGATGCACGGTGTCGATCCGAACCCGCACATGTCCCTGTACGCGGCGAAAGCCTCGGGCATGATGGGTCTGACCGCTGAAATGCTGGGCAAAATGCACGGCATCACTCGCGAACAGCAGGACGCCTTTGGCGTGCGTTCCCACCAGTTGGCCCACAAGGCGACTGTGGAAGGCAAGTTCAAGGAAGAAATCATCCCGATGCAGGGTTACGACGAGAACGGTTTCCTGAAAACCTTCGACTACGACGAAACCATTCGTCCGGAAACCACCCTGGAAAGTCTGGCGGCTCTGAAACCGGCATTCAATCCAAAGGGCGGCACCGTGACGGCCGGTACTTCGTCGCAGATCACCGATGGTGCTTCGTGCATGATCGTGATGTCGGCACAGCGTGCACAGGACTTGGGTATCCAGCCTCTGGCCGTGATTCGCTCGATGGCGGTAGCGGGTGTGGACCCGGCCATCATGGGCTATGGTCCGGTACCGGCTACTCAGAAAGCACTGAAACGCGCCGGCCTGGGTATCAACGATATCGACTTCTTCGAGCTCAACGAAGCGTTCGCCGCACAGGCCCTGCCAGTGCTGAAAGACCTGAAAGTGCTCGACAAGATGAATGAGAAGGTTAACCTGCACGGCGGTGCGATCGCCCTGGGTCACCCGTTCGGTTGCTCCGGTGCCCGTATTTCCGGCACGTTGCTGAACGTGATGAAGCAGAATGGCGGCACCTTCGGGGTGGCCACCATGTGCATTGGCCTCGGCCAAGGCATCTCCACCGTCTTCGAACGCGTTTAAGCGTCTCGTCGATGGAAGCCGGGGCCAAGTGCCCCGGTTTTTGTTTTTGCGGATTTATTTTTGTTTTTATTTTGAAAAAATTTGAGTGAGGGCCGAAGCATGCCGATACAACCTGGGCTCTACCAACATTACAAAGGTCCGCAGTACCGCGTATTCAGTGTCGCGCGGCATTCCGAGACCGAAGAAGAAGTGGTCTTTTACCAAGCCCTGTATGGCGATTACGGCTTTTGGGTGCGTCCCTTGAGCATGTTCCTGGAGTCCGTCGAGGTTGACGGCGAGCAGGTCCCACGCTTTGCTTTGGTGCAAGCCGAACCGAGCCTTTTTTCGAAGCCGTAAGGCGAGTGCGCGCAAAACCCTGCGCTTGACCTCACCTTGTAGCCACTATATATAGCGGTGCCGCGTCAGGCGCCAACCGCCTTTCACTTCTAGAATTCAGGAATTTTCTGATCCATGGGCAAATCGCTGGTCATTGTGGAATCCCCGGCTAAGGCCAAGACCATCAACAAGTATCTGGGCAACCAATACGTGGTGAAGTCGAGTATCGGCCATATCCGAGACCTGCCCACCAGCGGTTCGGCTAGCGCCAGCAAGGAGCCTGCCGCCAAGCGCGGCAAGGCTGCTGCGGGCGAAGCGCCAGCGCTGTCGCCGAAAGAGAAGGCGCGCAAGCAGCTGGTCTCGCGTATGGGGGTCGATCCCGAACACGGCTGGAAAGCCAAGTACGAGATCCTCCCGGGCAAGGAAAAGGTCATCGAAGAGCTGCGCCGGCTCGCCAAGGATGCTGACACCATCTATCTCGCAACCGACTTGGATCGCGAGGGGGAAGCCATTGCCTGGCACCTGCGCGAAGCCATCGGTGGTGACGACAGCCGCTACAAGCGCGTGGTGTTCAACGAAATCACCAAGAAGGCGATTCAGGAAGCCTTCTCGGAGCCGGGCGAACTCGACATCGATCGAGTGAACGCGCAGCAGGCCCGTCGTTTCCTCGACCGCGTTGTCGGCTACATGGTCTCGCCGCTGCTGTGGGCCAAGATCGCCCGTGGTCTGTCCGCCGGTCGCGTGCAATCGGTTGCCGTGAAACTGGTGGTCGAGCGTGAGCGTGAGATTCGTGCGTTCAACCCGGAAGAGTACTGGGAAGTGCATGCCGACCTCGGCACCGCCAAAGGCTCGACCGTGCGTTTCGAAGTGGCTCGCGAGAAAGGCGAAGCCTTCAAGCCGCTGAACGAAGCCCAGGCCACCGCGGCCCTGGAAAAGCTCAAGTCCTCCAGCTACAGCATCGTCAAACGTGAAGACAAACCGACCAGCAGCAAGCCGTCGGCACCATTCATTACTTCCACGCTGCAACAGGCCGCAAGCAATCGCCTGGGCTTCGGTGTGAAGAAAACCATGATGATGGCCCAGCGTCTCTATGAAGCCGGCTACATCACTTATATGCGTACCGACTCGACCAACCTCTCGGCTGATGCCGTGGCGATGGCGCGCGATTACATCGAAACCGAGTTCGGCAAGAAGTACCTGCCGGAGTCGCCGAACGTCTATAGCAGCAAGGAAGGCGCACAAGAGGCTCACGAAGCGATTCGACCTTCCGACGCCAACACCACGCCAGCCAAGTTGGCCGGCATGGAGCGCGACGCTGAGCGCCTCTACGAGCTGATCTGGCGCCAGTTCCTGGCTTGCCAGATGCTGCCGGCGCAATATCTGTCGACCACCGTCAGTGTCGCTGCCGGTGACTTCGAACTGCGTGCCAAGGGCCGCATCCTGAAGTTCGACGGTTACACTCGCGTGCTGCCGCAAATCACCAAGCCTGGCGACGATGATGTTCTGCCGGACATGGCGCAGGGCGACGTGATGAAGCTGATCAAGCTCGATCCGTCCCAGCACTTCACCAAGCCGCCGGCCCGTTATTCGGAAGCCAGCCTGGTGAAGGAAATGGAAAAGCGTGGCATCGGTCGTCCTTCGACCTATGCAGCGATCATCTCGACCATTCAGGATCGCGGCTACGTGACCCTGCACAACCGTCGTTTCTATTCGGAAAAGATGGGCGACATCGTTACCGAGCGTCTGTCGGAAAGCTTCTCCAATCTCATGGACTACGGCTTCACCGCCGGCATGGAAGAGAACCTCGATGACGTGGCTCAGGGTGAGCGTGACTGGAAAAACGTGCTGGACGAGTTCTACGGCGACTTCAAGAAAAAACTTGAAGTGGCGGAGAATCCGGAAGCCGGCATGCGTGCCAACCAGCCGGTGATGACCGACATTCCGTGCACCACCTGCGGCCGTCCGATGCAGATTCGTACTGCCTCGACTGGCGTATTCCTCGGCTGCTCGGGCTACAGCCTGCCGCCGAAAGAGCGCTGCAAGGCCACCGTCAACCTGGTGCCGGGCGATGAAATCGCGGCGGACGATGAAGGTGAGTCGGAATCCCTGGTACTGCGCGGCAAGCACCGCTGCCCGATCTGCAGCACGGCGATGGACGCCTACCTGCTCGACGAGAAGCGCAAGCTGCACATCTGCGGTAACAACCCGGATTGCGCGGGCTACGAAATCGAAGAAGGCAGCTACCGCATCAAAGGCTACGAAGGTCCGAGCCTGGAATGCGACAAGTGCGGCAGCGAGATGCAGCTCAAGACCGGCCGTTTCGGCAAGTTCTTCGGTTGCACCAATCCGACCTGCAAGAACACCCGCAAGCTGCTGAAGAGCGGTGACGCGGCGCCGCCGAAGATGGATCCGGTGAAGATGCCTGAGCTGAAATGTGAAAAGGTCAACGACACCTACATTCTGCGTGACGGTGCTTCCGGCCTGTTCCTGGCGGCCAGCCAATTCCCGAAAAACCGCGAGACCCGTGCTCCGCTGGTGATCGAGATTCTGCCGCACAAGGACGAAATCGATCCGAAGTACCACTTCCTGTGCGAAGCGCCACAGAAGGATCCGGATGGCCTGCCAGCCGTGATCCGCTATAGCCGCAAGACCAAGGAGCAATACGTTCAGACCGAAGTCGACGGCAAGCCGACAGGCTGGAAAGCGTTCTTTGACGGTGGCAAGTGGACGGTCGAGGACAAGCGTCCGGCGAAAGCCAAGGCTTGAGCTGACTCTGACCTTGTGTTGGGCTGATGCTGTCGGCCCAACACATCAAAAGGCCGCATGACAACCTTAGGGTTTTCATGCGGCCTTTTTGTTTAAAGCTTGCGGTCGGATCGGCTGATCCATGACACTGTCCGGCCTGTGTGAAGCAATTATTTCGTTGTGGAGAGTGCCGACATGGCCCACGAACTCTATACCCGTACCAATCAGAAGATCTATTTCGCGGGTTTGTCGCTGGAAGCGCTGGCCAGGGCCGAAGAGGGGCGGGCGATGAACTCGCTGGCGCTGATTCAGGCCGGGCGCGAATCCGCACTGTTTCATCTCTACGGTGCGTTGTTGGGGCTGTGTCATGAAATCGCCGGCTTCTATCGTCTGCCGCAAGCCAATGCGTCGCGGGCGGAAGCCTTGCTGACCCGCGAAGTGCTGGAGTCGATTGCCATTCCTGAGCTGGCGGAGATGATCGAGCTGGCAGGCAATCCGGAGACCTGGCTGGCTAAATTGCTGGCCGCGCACTCGGCGCTGTTCCAGCCGCCACGGGTGCCACACAAGCCGAAGGGCGATGTGACGCAGCCATTGATTCAGGCGGTGAATCTGGATGAAGAAGTGATTGAAGAGTTGAGCCGCGAAGAGCTCGAGAGCTGGCGGCAGAACCTCAAGGGGTTGGCGATCCGCTTCCGTGAAGGCTTGAACGAGTGCTGAGGAACTTTGGACTGGCGGCGACGAGAGGCGTGCTGCTGGTCAAGATCCCGAGCGAAGCCTGAATGATGTCTATATAATCCCTGCCTTTCGTGGAGAACAGACCCATATGCCAACGTCCTTTCTAGAAATTGTCGAGCTACCAGACGGCCGAATTGAACTGCGCAGGGCCGAGGACGAGGGTTCTCTGGTGACTCTGGATTTCTCCGAGGATGCCAAGGCGTTTCTACAGGGCCAGCACGTTGAAATTGCCAAAGCGATGTTGAGCGTTGGCGTGCAAATGGCAGGACGTATGGTTGAGGGCGAATTCGATAAGGATGAGGGGCCGCGGGTTCTTCATTGATCCGCTGTCTGTCAGTTACTGCTCCAGATCGGCTTCTCTATCCCTGGAGAAGCCCTGCGCTTAACTTGGCGCACATTGTTGATTACCCCAGGCGAATGTTAAGGCTCTGAGCGTCCCCTGTACGGGCAGCGCTGATCAGCTGTTGCCGTGATCCTGCGCTCAGTGGGTTCAGCCACGTGACGACTGTGTGGCTGCGGCCCAGACGTAATGCTTCGCAGGCCAGGTGCTGAGCGCTTTGAGCGCCGCGCGGTTGCAGGAGCAGGATGCGTTCGCGATTCAATCCGGCGTCACGCAGCCAGGTCTGGGTCAGACTCGCTGGTGGTGCAATCAAGGTCAGCCAGCGTGCGTCCTGATCATCACTCAATTCGCGAAGAATAGGCGCCAGCAGGTTCAGGCAGTTCCCGGCTGCGCCGCGCAGTGACAGCTCACTGAACGTTTCGGGTTCGGGATTCCACGGACGCTCGACGACATCTTTGAGGATGGGGGCGAGCGGTTGCGCCAGAAACGCTTCGAACAACGGCAGTTGTGTTTGCTGAGGTACGTGTGGGAACTGCATAAAGCCTCCTTTAGCGGCGGATAACGCCGACACTCAAGCCTTCGATCACCAGTTCCTGATCTTTCAGGTTGACTTCGATGGGGGCGAACTCGGGGTTTTCGGCAATCAGCCAGACTTTGCTGCCGTCACGCTTGAAGCGTTTGACGGTGACTTCGTCGCCGATCCGCGCAACCACGATCTGACCGTTGCGTGCCTCGCGAGTGGTATGAACCGCCAGCAGATCACCGTCGAAAATGCCGATGTCCTTCATGCTCATGCCATGAACGCGCAACAGGTAGTCGGCGCGCGGATGAAAGAAGGCCGGGTTGATGTTGCAGGACTCTTCGATGTGTTGTTGGGCGAGAATCGGTGCGCCGGCAGCCACTCGACCGATGATCGGCAGGGTGGATTCGTCGACCTTGGCTTCGAAGCCGGGAATACGAATGCCGCGAGAGGCGCCGGGAGTCATCTCGATCGCGCCTTTGCGGGCGAGTGCCTTGAGATGCTCTTCGGCCGCATTGGGCGACTTGAAACCCAGTTCCTGAGCGATTTCCGCACGGGTTGGCGGGTAGCCGTTGTCTTCGAGGCAGCGTTTGATAAAGGCCAGAATCTCGGCTTGGCGTGGCGTCAGCTTAAGCATATTGATCGCTCTGTCTTTTTATACAGTGACTGGGATTATATACAGTGAAGCGGTCTTGGCAATGATCGTTTTTTGCCATGCCGCCGGACGGTCAGTGACGACGCCGATTAATGTGGCGTCCTTGTTGTGGTTAAATATCTGACCGACCATTCCCAAAACGAACGGGCAGGCTTGACAAGGCATGGGCTGAAACGTATGTTTCAAACAAGTGTTTGTCAGGCGGAGTAGCCATGGCCCAGTCGGAAACCGTTGAACGCATTCTTGATGCTGCAGAACAGCTGTTCGCGGAAAAAGGTTTCGCTGAAACCTCATTGCGTCTGATCACCAGCAAGGCAGGGGTCAACCTCGCTGCGGTGAACTATCACTTCGGCTCGAAGAAGGCGCTCATCCAGGCGGTTTTCTCGCGCTTCCTCGGTCCGTTCTGCATCAGCCTCGACAAAGAGCTGGAGCGCCGCCAAGCCAAGCCAGAGAACAAGCCTTCGCTCGAAGAACTGCTGGAAATCCTCGTCGAGCAGGCGCTGGTGGTACAGCCACGCAGCGGCAATGATCTATCAATCTTCATGCGTTTGCTTGGTCTGGCCTTCAGTCAGAGCCAGGGCCACCTGCGTCGGTATCTGGAAGACATGTATGGCAAGGTATTCCGTCGCTACATGTTGCTGGTGAACGAAGCCGCGCCGCGCATTCCTCCGATCGAACTGTTCTGGCGTGTGCACTTCATGCTCGGTGCCGCAGCATTCAGCATGTCGGGTATCAAGGCCCTGCGTGCGATCGCCGAGACCGATTTCGGCGTCAACACCTCCATCGAGCAGGTGATGCGCCTGATGGTGCCGTTCCTGGCGGCCGGCATGCGTGCCGAAACCGGTGTCACCGATGCTGCGATGGCTACAGCGCAGTTGCGGCCACGCAGTAAATCCGCGCCGGCACCTGCCAAGGTTTAACCCTCCATGGGTGGGCGCGGCAGCTGACATCCGCTAAGCTAGCCGCCCATGTCGACTCTCGTTCTGAACCCGTTTCTCATTGAAATCACCGACCCGCCGGGCCATGCCCCAGGTGGTGGTTTCGTGGGCGACGGGTTTTTCGTTTTCAAGGAATCTCTATGACTGCTGGCCTGCAAGGCTCGTTGATGGTGGACGTCGCCGGTACCTGGCTGACGGCCGAAGATCGCCAATTGTTGCGCCAGCCCGAAGTGGGCGGCCTGATCATCTTTGCTCGCAACATCGAGCATCCGCGTCAGGTGCGCGAGCTGAGCGCGGCGATCCGGGCCATTCGTCCGGACTTGCTGCTCGCGGTGGACCAGGAGGGCGGTCGCGTTCAGCGTCTGCGTCAGGGCTTCGTCCGTTTGCCAGCCATGCGCGCCATCGCAGATAACCCGAACGCCGAATACCTGGCCGAACAATGCGGCTGGATCATGGCCACCGAAGTGCTGGCCGTCGGACTCGATCTGAGCTTCGCGCCGGTACTGGATCTGGATTACCAGCGCAGCGCCGTCGTCGGCACCCGCTCGTTCGAAGGTGACCCGGAGCGCGCCGCGCTACTCGCCGGCGCGTTCATCAAAGGCATGAACAGCGCCGGCATGGCCGCCACCGGCAAGCATTTCCCTGGCCACGGCTGGGCCGAAGCCGACTCCCACGTCGCAATCCCCAACGACGAGCGCAGCCTTGAAGAGATCCGCGCCAACGACCTCGTGCCGTTCGCCGGACTCAGCAAGCAACTGGCCGCCGTCATGCCCGCCCACGTCATTTATCCGCAAGTCGACGCACAGCCCGCCGGTTTCTCCCGGCGCTGGCTGCAGGACATCCTGCGCGGCGAGTTGCAGTTCGATGGCGTGATCTTCAGCGATGACCTTTCGATGGCCGGCGCGCATGTGGTCGGCGACGCCGCCAGTCGTATCGAAGCGGCACTCAGTGCCGGTTGCGACATGGGCCTGGTGTGCAACGACCGCGCCGCCGCAGAACTGGCCCTGAGCGCCGCGCAGCGCATGAAGGTCAAGCCGTCGCCGCGCATCGCACGCATGCGCGGTCAGGCATTTGCCAACACCGAATACCGTCAGGATCCGCGCTGGCTGACCGCTGTCGGCGCGCTCAAAGACGCTCAACTGATCGATTAAGGATTTTTTCGCTATGACGGTTTACGCAATCATTGGCGGCACCGGCCTGACCCAGCTGGAAGGCCTGAGCATTCGTCAGTCGCTGGCGGTGGATACGCCTTATGGCGCGCCATCGGCCGAGGTTCAGATTGGCGAATACGCCGGCAAGGAAGTGCTGTTCCTGGCTCGTCACGGTCACCCGCATCGCTTCCCGCCGCACAAGGTCAACTACCGCGCCAACCTGTGGGCGTTGAAGCAGGCCGGAGCCGAAGCGATCATTGCGGTCAACGCGGTGGGTGGGATTCATCCAGCGATGGGCACCGGGCATTTCTGCGTGCCGCATCAGATCGTGGACTACACCAGCGGTCGCGAGCACACCTATTTTGCCGATGACCTGGAACATGTCACACACATCGACTTCAGCTTTCCCTACAGCGAACCGCTGCGTCAGCAACTGATTGCTGCGTTGGCCGCCGAAGGTTGCGAGTACAGCGATCAGGGCGTTTACGCCTGCACCCAGGGCCCGCGCCTGGAAACCGTTGCTGAAATCGTGCGTCTTGAACGTGACGGTTGCGACATCGTCGGCATGACCGGCATGCCGGAAGCGGCGCTGGCCCGCGAGCTGGATCTGGATTACGCCTGTCTGTCGCTGGTGGTGAACCCTGCTGCGGGCAAGACCACTGAAGTGATCACCATGGCCGAGATCGAGCAGGCGTTGCACGATGGCATGGGTAAGGTGAAGTCGACGTTGGCGCGGGTGCTCAAGGGCTGAGTCTGGCTCGAAACCGAGTCGAGCCTTTCGCGGGCAAGCCCGCTCCCACAGAGGTCACGCTAAACCTGTGGGAGCGGGCTTGCCCGCGAATCGATCTGATAGCCGACGAAGATCTCAGCGCTTTTCAAACTTGTCCGGCAACGGCGCAAACAGCGCCTCGATATCATCACTCTGCAACTTCCAGTCCCCGGCCTTGCGCCCATCCAGTACGCCGGCCGCCAGGTCGGATTTCTCCCGCTGCAGAAGCTGAATTTTCTCCTCGACCGTGCCCCGGGCAATCATCTTGTAAACGAACACCGGCTTCTCCTGACCAATGCGATAGGCGCGGTCGGTTGCCTGATTCTCGGTCGCCGGGTTCCACCACGGATCGTAGTGAATTACCGTGTCCGCTTCCGTCAGGTTCAGGCCCACACCACCAGCCTTCAGGCTGATGAGAAAGATCTGACGCTTGCCGCTCTGGAATTCCTTCACCGGTGTGCGCCGATCCCGAGTCTGCCCCGTCAGCAGCGCATAGGCGACATTGCGTTTTTTCAGCTCGTCCTCAATCAGCGCCAGCATTGAAGTGAATTGAGAAAACAGCAGAATCCGCCGACCTTCCTCAAACAACTCCTCAAGCATTTCCATCAGGCTGTCGAGCTTGCCCGATGTGCTGCCGCGGGCGGGCAGGGTGGCGTCGTTGACCAGGCGCAAATCGCAGCAGACCTGGCGCAGCTTGAGCAGCGCTTCAAGAATGATGATCTGGCTGCGCGCCACGCCTTTGCGAGTGATCTCGTCGCGAACCTTTTTATCCATGGCCAGGCGCATGGTTTCGTACACGTCGCGCTGGGCCTCGTTGAGCTCGACCCAGTGGATGATCTCGGTTTTCGGCGGCAGCTCGGTCGCAACCTGTTCCTTGGTGCGACGAAGCAGGAACGGTTTGATCCGACCGTTGAGGTGCTGAAGTCTGACTTCGCTGGCGCGTTTTTCGATCGGCACACGGTAATCGGCGTTGAAGCTTTTGACGTCGCCGAGCCAGCCTGGCAGCAGGAAGTGAAACAGCGACCACAGTTCGCCCAGGTGATTTTCCAGCGGCGTCCCGCTCAGGCACAGGCGCTGACGCGCATCGAGTTCACGGGCAGCCTGGGCGGCTTTGCTGTTCGGGTTCTTGATGTACTGCGCTTCATCCAGCACTAGTACATGCAGCGGCTGCTGCGCCAGACGTTCGACATCCTTGGGCAGCAGCGCATAAGTGGTGAGTATCAGGTCGTAATCGGCCAAATGCTCGAAATGCTTTTTGCGGCTGGCACCGTACAGGGCGACAACCTTGAGCTGTGGCGTGAAGTGCGCCGCTTCGTCCAGCCAGTTGGGGATCAGGCTGGTAGGCATCACCACCATGCAGGGTCGATCCAGTCGCCCTGCGTTTTTCTCGCTGAGAATGTGCGCCAGCGTCTGTAGGGTTTTACCCAAACCCATGTCGTCCGCGAGAATCCCGCCGACCTCCAGTTGCCGCAACGACTGCATCCAGCTCAAGCCTTCGAGCTGATAAGGGCGCAGCGTCGCATTAAGCCCCTTCGGTGTTTCGGCGCTGTAGTCGCGGATGTCGCGCAAGCGTTGGGCGAAGCTGCGGATCTGCTCGCCACCTTCCCAGAGCAGGGGAATGCCTTCCAGCGAGTTCAGGCGTGTGGCGTCGGCCTTGCTCAGGCGCAGGGTGGTTTCGCCCGGCTCCTGCAAATAAAACTCGCCAAGGGTCGCCAGCACCGGCTTCAGTCGGCCGAGGGGCAGGGCGACCTGCAGTGGCCCGTGTTCGCTGTTGCGTTGCGGGATGTTCACCAGAATCAGTTCATCGTCGCGACGGCGGGCGAGACGTTCCGGGTTGAGGATTTCCGTGTGCGAACGCATCAGGTTGAGCAGGATCGGCAGCAGGCTCAGGCGCTCGCCGTTGACGATGATCCCCAGCTCCAGATCGAACCAGTCGCGTTCCGGCGTCTGCTCGACGGTGGCGTACCAATCGTCGACGGCGGTCAGGTCGAAACCGAACTCATCGTCGACCAATAGCTCCCAGCCTTGGGTGCGCAGCTTCGGCAGGTCGTTGAGGGTGAAGGTCAGCCACGCGCTGTCGTTGACCATCTCGTAAAGTTCACCGGCGCTTTCCGGCAGGGCCTTGCTCTGCCGGGTGGCGATGCGGAACCCGAGAATTCGCAGCTGCTCGCGGTAGCTTTGTTCGACGTCCGGGTGGCGCTTGACCCGCAGGGTCTGGGCCTCCTGGCGAATCAGGATGTCGCTGTTCTTCTGCCCGCTGACGTATTCGTCGAGGTAACTGAAGGACAATGCCGCACGATGTTGGATGTAACGCTGCATCTTGCCGTTGCGCGGCTCGAACGCGCTGAACTCGACGCTGGCCAGCCACAGGCGCGGTACCGGCCGCACGTTGTCCACCAGCATTTGCGGCGGTGCTTTCGGGCTGCGGTTTTCCAGCACGGCCTGGAGTTTTTCCAGCAGTTCGGCGTCTTTGGCAGCAGCGGGGTATTCGAGGGTTTCCTGCACTTGCAGCAATACCGCCGCACAGTGTTTGCAGTTGCTGTGTACCGGGCAGGTGCAGGTGGCGTCGACCATCAGCAGCGTGCCTTTGGCTGACTCACGCAGATGAATCGTCTGGCGGTAGACGTTACCGCCAGAGCCTTCGCAGCTGGCGGTAATGGTCGCGTCGCCGACCTGCACGAATCGCACCCGGTTTTCCAGCGCGTAGCGACGGCCACGCTCCAGGCTTTGTTCCTTGAATCGGCTGACCCAGGAGGAGGCCAGCGGTTTACTCAGTGGCGGGGGCATAAGGACTTCGATCAGTCCGGAACGACTTCAGGCGCTTCCCGAGGCGCGGGCGCCGTCAGCGAAGTGATCTTGATCAGCAGGGCGAGATGGCCGTTATCGAGGTAGTTGAGTTGGCCATTCTTGGTGTGGCTGTCCTGTTTCAGGCGCTCGCTGGCGGTGACCATGCCGTTGGCGTCGATCTGGTTGACCCAGAAATCGGCGTTCACGTCGGTAAAGCGCCCGAGCTTCATTTCAATCGTGCCTTCGATCGGGAATTGGCCGAACTGCTCCTGACCTTCGCTGACTGCAACCTTCGCCGGCGTCTCGCCCAGCGTCTGCTGCCAGGCTTTGTGCATCAGCACGCTGTACTCGCCGCTGGCGGTGAGTTTGGTTACAACGTCGTTCAGCGCCGGGGTGCGTTTGCTGTCATCGCCCAGGCGTTGCGCGCCGGCCGCCCAGTCTTCCGGGGCGGCGCGGCTGACAATTGCCGGCACGGCGTTCTGGCGTACCAGAATCATTTCGACCTGATACAGGTCATCGGCAAACGCCGTCGGTGCTACGAGCGTCAGTAGCAAGGTCAATGAGCGAAACAGGCGCATGCGGCGTCCTTCAAGCAGTTTTCGGGATGAGGCGTTCGAACAGCGCCTCCACAGTATTAAAGCGCTCTTCCGGGCGCTCCATCGGCACCTGGAACTTGAACATCGTGGCGCCTTCGAATTTGTAGCGTTTTGGCTGGCTCTGGATCAGTTTGATCAGGGTCATCGGATCGACCGGCGTCTGTGCCGCGAACTCGATACGGCCACCTTGCGGGCCGCCATCGACTTTCTTGATGCCCAGCTGCTCGGCCTGCAATTTAAGCGCCGTGATGCGCACCAGATTTTTGGTCGGCTCCGGCAGCAGACCAAAGCGGTCAATCATCTCGACCTGCAGATCCTTCAGACCTTCCTCGTCGGTGGCCGAAGCGATGCGTTTGTACAGGATCAGGCGTGCGTGAACGTCCGGCAGGTAATCTTCCGGAATCAGCGCCGGCACCCGCAGGTTGACTTCCGGGCCACCGCCGAGCGGTTGGTCGAGGTTCGGCTGTTCGCCCTTGCGGATCGACTTCACCGCGCGCTCAAGCATTTCCATGTACAGCGTGAAGCCGACAGCCTGAATCTGCCCGCTCTGACCGTCGCCCAGCAATTCGCCGGCGCCACGGATTTCCAGATCGTTGGTGGCCAGCACGAAACCGGCACCCAGATCCTGAGTATTGGCAATCGCCTCCAGACGTTTTTCCGCATCGCCGGTGATTTGCTGGCGTGGCGGGGTCAGCAGGTAAGCGTAAGCCTGGTGGTGACTACGGCCAACTCGGCCGCGCAACTGGTGCAACTGCGCCAGGCCGAACTTGTCGGCACGCTCGATGATGATGGTGTTGGCGCTCGGTACGTCGATGCCGGTCTCGATGATGGTCGAGGCAATCAGCACGTTGAAGCGCTTGTGGTAGAAGTCGCTCATCACCTGTTCGAGTTCGCGTTCGCGCATCTGCCCGTGGCCGATACCGATCCGCGCTTCCGGTACCAGTTCGGCGAGGTCAGCGGCGCACTTCTCGATGGTCTTCACGTCGTTGTGCAGGTAGTAGACCTGACCGCCACGCAGCAGCTCACGCAGCAAGGCCTCTTTGACCGTGCTCTTGTTCTGCTCCATGACGAAGGTGCGCACCGACAGGCGTCGCGCCGGCGGCGTGGCGATGATCGACAGGTCGCGCATGCCCGACACCGCCATGTTCAGCGTGCGCGGAATCGGCGTGGCGGTCAGCGTAAGAATGTCGACTTCGCTACGCAGGGCCTTGAGCTGTTCCTTCTGACGGACACCGAAACGGTGCTCTTCGTCAATGATCACCAGCCCGAGGTTTTTGATCTTGACGTCGTCCTGCAGCAGCTTGTGCGTGCCGATGACGATGTCGATGTTGCCTTCGGCCAGTTCGGCCACCGCTGCGTTGACTTCCTTGGCCGACTTGAAGCGGCTCATCACTTCCACGGTCACCGGCCAGTCGGCGAAGCGGTCGCGGAAACTGTTGTAGTGCTGCTGGGCGAGCAGGGTGGTCGGCACCAGGATCGCCACCTGCTTGCCGCCGTGCACGGCGATGAATGCGGCGCGCATGGCGACTTCGGTCTTGCCGAAACCGACGTCGCCGCAGACCAGTCGATCCATCGGTTTCGGCGAAAGCATGTCCTCGCGCACGGCTTCGATGGTGGATTGCTGGTCCGGTGTTTCTTCAAACGGGAAGCCGGCGCTGAAGGTTGCGTAATCGGCCTTCGGATCGGCGAACGCATAACCTTCGCGGGCGGCGCGGCGGGCATAGATGTCAAGCAATTCGGCAGCGACGTCGCGCACTTGCTCGGCGGCCTTGCGCTTGGCTTTCTGCCAGGTCTCGGAGCCGAGGCGATGCAGTGGGGCCAGCGCATCGTCGCTGCCGGTGTAGCGGGCGATCAGGTGCAGGTTGGCCACCGGCACGTAGAGCTTGGCGTTCTCGGCGTATTCAAGGGTCAGGAATTCGGCGGCCTGATTGTCGATTTCCAGAATTGTCAGACCCAGGTAGCGACCGACACCGTGATCGATGTGCACCACCGGCGCGCCTTCACGCAGTTCGGTGAGGTTCTTGATCACCGCATCGTTGTTGGCGTCGGCGCGTTTTTCGCGACGGCGACGTTGCATCACGCGCTGGCCGAACAGCGGACTTTCCGCGACCAGTGCCAGCGCCGGGTCGTCGAGCATCAGGCCTTCGTCGAGCGGGGCGATGGTGATCGCCAGGCGATCCTTGCTCGCGACGAAGTCCGGCCAGCTGTCGACGGTTTTCGGCCGCAGCTTCAGGCGATCCAGCAACTCCAGCAATACTTCACGGCGACCGGCGGATTCGGCGGTAAACAGCACGCGTCCGGGGAATTCGTCGAGGAATGCCGACAGCGCGGCCAGCGGCTGGGTAGCCTTGGCTTCGATCGCCAGATTCGGCAGTGCCTGCGCCGGGAAACGCTCGCGGCCTGCACCGGACTCAACGTCCTGCTGACTGGCGACCACGCGCGGCCAGTTCTTCAGGCGGGCAAAGCAGTCCTCCACCGGCAGGAACAGTTCGGCTGGCGGCAATAAGGGACGCGAAGGGTCGACGCGGCGCTCTTCATAACGGTTGCGCACGTCGTTCCAGAAGTTTTCCGCCGCCTGCTCGATACCCGGCAGCGAGAACACCTGGGTGTCCTGCGGCAGGTAATCGAACAGCGTCGAGGTTTCTTCGAAGAACAGCGGCAGGTAGTACTCGATACCGGCCGGTGTGATGCCGCTGCTCAGGTCCTGAAAGATCGGGCAGCGACGGAAGTCGACGTCGAAGCGCTCGCGAAAGCGCGCCTTGAAGCGGGTGACCGCCTCTTTCTGCAGCGGGAATTCCTTGGCCGGAAGCAGCTTGACCGAATCGACCTTGTCGATGGAGCGTTGGTTTTCCGGATCGAAGGTACGCAGGGTTTCGATTTCGTCGTCGAACAGATCGATGCGATACGGCAGTTTGCTGCCCATCGGGAACAGGTCGATCAACGCGCCACGCACCGTGAACTCGCCGTGTTCGTAAACCGTGTCGACGTAGCGATAGCCGCTGGCTTCGAGCCGCGAGCGCATTTGCTCGACATCGAGTTTCTGCCCGACATCCAGTACCAGGCTGCTGCCGAGCAGGAATTTGGTCGGCGCCAGGCGATGCAGGGCGGTGGTGATCGGCACTACCAGCACGCCATGTTCCAGCTCCGGCAGTCTATAAAGGCTGGCGATGCGCTGGGAGATGATGTCCTGGTGCGGCGAAAACAGATCGTAGGGCAGGGTTTCCCAGTCCGGGAAATGCAGCACCGGCAAATCCGGAGCGAAGAAACTCAGCTCCTGTTCCAGCCGTTCGGCACTCTGGCTGTCGGCGGTCAAAAGCAGCGTGAAGCGCTTGGCAGCGCTGGCAGCCTCGGCAATCGCCAGGCTCAGGGCGGCACCGGGGAGGTTGCCCCAGTGCTGTTTACCTGCCGCGGCAGGGAGAAGCGGTAGACGCAGAACAGGCACGGAAGGTTGAGCTCCAGGCGTTGCGACAAAGTCGGTAATTGTAGCGGCGTCCGGTGCCGCCTGTCAGTTGCAGGATGCGTCTATCTGCGCTGTTTGAGAAAAATGTAGTGGTAACCATAAAAACCAGCGCTTTTTTTACGGTTATGTAGTGCCAAAAGTTGATGGTGTTACGGAGGGTTACAGACATCGTCTGACAGTCGTCGAAAAACTGACTGCGCTGGAAGCCCCGTATTTACTGGGCTGGCGGAGAGCGTTATTTTTTTGGACGGATTTTTGTTACCGATTGCGCGACAAGCGCGCATTGCTACAAGAGGTTCTCGGCGGCATAATGTAGCCCCTTTTTTCTGCCCCTACATGTGGAAGGTTACCGTGACTCAGAAGCCCGACCAGTGTCTTGGTGAATGGATCGACCGTGAAGCACTCGCAGAAGCGATGATTCCGCTTATCGGTCAGCTCTACCGCAACAACAACGTGGTGAGCTCGATCTATGGCCGCAGCCTGATCAACCAGTCTGTCATCGCGATTCTCAAAGCTCACCGCTTTGCTCGCCACCGTTCTGCCGACGACAGCGAACTCTCCGTCCACGAAACATTCCCACTGCTCAAGGCCATGAGCGAGCTCAAGCTCGGCGCGGCCTCGGTAGATCTGGGCAAGCTGGCGTACAAATTCCGCAACGAAGGCAACGGCCGCACCGCCGAGCAGTTCGTTCGCGAAGAAATGGCTGACGTGGTTGGCCAGCAAAACGCTTCGGCACGCAAAGGCACCGACGTTGTACTGTACGGCTTCGGTCGTATCGGCCGTCTGCTGGCGCGTATCCTGATCGAGAAAACCGGTGGCGGCGACGGCCTGCGTCTGCGTGCCATCGTGGTGCGCAAGGGCGCCGAAAACGACCTGACCAAGCGTGCCAGCCTGCTGCGTCGCGATTCGGTACATGGTTCGTTCAACGGCACCATCACCATCGATGAAGAAAACAACACCATCACCGCCAACGGCAACCTGATCCAGGTTATCTACGCGAAGAACCCTACCGAAGTGGATTACACCCAGTACGGCATCAAAGATGCGCTGCTGGTGGACAACACCGGTGTATGGCGTGATGCCGATGGCCTGGGTCAGCACCTGGCGTGCCCGGGTATCGACCGCGTTGTTCTGACCGCGCCTGGCAAGGGCAAGCTGAAGAACATCGTTCACGGTATCAACCACAACGAAATCACTGCTGACGACAAGATCGTGTCCGCCGCTTCCTGCACCACCAACGCCATCGTGCCGGTGCTGAAAGCCGTGAATGACAAGTTCGGCATCATCAACGGTCACGTCGAAACCGTTCACTCGTACACCAACGACCAGAACCTGATCGACAACTTCCACAAGGGCGATCGCCGTGGCCGTAGCGCCGCGCTCAACATGGTGATCACCGAGACCGGTGCTGCCACCGCTGCTGCCAAGGCCCTGCCTGAGCTGGCCGGCAAGCTGACCGGTAACGCGATCCGTGTTCCGACGCCGAACGTGTCGATGGCCATTCTCAACCTGAACCTTGAGAAAGCCGCCACCCGTGAAGAGATGAACGAGTACCTGCGCTACATGGCGCTGCACTCCGATCTGCACAAGCAAATCGACTTCGTCAACTCGCAGGAAGTGGTTTCGACTGACTTCGTGGGTTCGCGCCACGCCGGTGTGGTCGACGCTGAAGCGACCATCGTTCAGGACAACCGCGTTGTTCTGTACGTCTGGTACGACAACGAGTTCGGTTACAGCTGCCAGGTGGTTCGCGTAATGGAAGACATGGCCGGTGTAAACCCGCCAGCGTTCCCGCGCTAAGCCTTAGCTGCAAATGAAAACGCCCCGACTCTGGTCGGGGCGTTTTTGTTTGTGCGCGATTTGCCTTAGCGGGGGATAGCGGCTTGTGCCGTGCGCAGTTCGTGCCTGTTGCCACGGAACAGCACCAGCGTGGCGATCAGGCCCAACACAGCTGCGCCGCTGAGCCAGATCCCCGGTGCCGCCTTGTTGTCCAGCACATGGATCAGATAAGTGCAGGCCGCCGGCGTAAATCCACCGAAGGTTGCGGTCGCCAGGCTGTAGGCCAGCGAGAATCCGGTCGTACGAACTTCTACCGGCATGATCTCGGTGAGCGCCACCACCATCGCCCCGTTGTACGAGCCGTACAGGAACGACAGCCACAACTCGACGATCAGCAAATGGCTGAAGCTCGGGTTCGCCACCAGCCACGACAGCGCCGGATAAGCGGTCAGGATCGCCAGAATCGTCGCCGCCAACAGTAGGGGTTTACGCCCGACCTTGTCGGATACTGCGCCCATTACCGGCAACCAGAAGAAGTTCGACAGACCGATGCACACAGTCACCAGCAACGCATCGAAGTCCGACAGGTGCAATTCCGCCTTGCCGAAGGTCGGTGTGTAGGCAGTGATCAGGTAGAACGACACCGTCGTCATGACCACCAGTGCCATGCCGGCGATGACGATGCCAAAGTTCTGACCGATCGAGCGGACGATTTCCTGCAGGGTAGGGCGATGTTTGCGCGCCTGGAACTCCGGGGTTTCCTCCAGCGAACGACGGATGACGAAAATCACCGGAACGATCATGCAGCCGATCAGGAACGGCACACGCCAGCCCCATTCGCCCATCTGTTCCGGGTTCAGCCAGTGGTTGAGGGCGACACCGAGCAGGCCGGCGAACACCACGGCGGCTTGCTGGCTGGCGGACTGCCAGCTGACAAAAAAGCCCTTGCGGCCCGGCGTGGCGATTTCCGCCAGATACACCGACACTCCGCCCAGTTCCACACCGGCCGAGAAACCTTGCAGTAATCGGCCGAACAGCACGATCAGCGGCGCGGCAACCCCAAGGGTGGCGTAGCCCGGCACGCAGGCAATCAGCACGGTGCCGGCCGCCATCAGGGCCAGCGTGATGATCAAGCCCTGACGCCGGCCGTGACGGTCGATATAGGCACCGAGAAAAATCGCCCCCAGCGGACGCATCAGGAAGCCGGCGCCGAAAGTGGCCAGAGACAGCATCAGGGATGCGAAGGCGCTGTCGGTGGGGAAGAAGGTCTTGGCAATGGCCGTGGCGTAGAAGCCGTAGACCATGAAGTCGAACATCTCGAGAAAGTTGCCGCTGACAACGCGAAAAATCGCCTTGCCTTTGCCGGTCGTGGAAGACATGGGTAGGTACTCGCTCTAAATCTTGTAAGAAAGCGTTGCGCTCGTAGCCCATAATGGCCGGCGCGGTTTTGCGGGGAGATGAAGAATTGTTAACTGGACGCTGGGGAATTCTCGTGCTGCTGACCGTTTTTTTGTCCGGCTGCGGCAACGGTGATTCCCTGGAGACTTTCGGCGGCCCGACGATGGGCAGCACCTATTCGATCAAGTACGTGCGCCACGCCAATCTGCCTGCGCCGCAGGAGGTGCGTGTCGAAGTGGAAAAAATCCTCGCGGATGTCGACCGGCAGATGTCGACTTACCGTGCGGACTCCGACATCTCGCGCTTCAATGCATTGCCGGCTGATCGCTGTCAGGTCATGCCCGCGCCGGTCCTTGAATTGATCCGCGTGGGTGAGCAGCTGTCGCAACAAAGCGAAGGCTCCTACGACCTCACCGTCGAACCGCTGATGAATCTGTGGGGTTTCGGCCCGCAGGGGCGTGAGGAAAAAGTCCCGGATGCGGCGGCGCTGGCCGAAGTGCGCCAGCGAGTCGGTCATCAACACCTGCGCATCGACGGCGACCGGTTGTGCAAGGATGCGGCGGTCGAGGTGGATTTCAACAGCATCGCCGCCGGTTACGCGGTCGACACCATTGCTGCGCGGCTCGAGGCCCTGGGCATCCATGACTTTCTCGCGGAAGCCACCGGCGAGCTCAAGGCGTCCGGCAAGAAGCTTGATGGTTCGCCGTGGCGTATCGCTCTGGAAGAACCGCAAGACGATCAGCAGGTGGCAGAGCGCGTCATTAATGTGGATGGCTACGGCCTGTCCACCTCCGGCGACTATCGCAACTATTTTCAGCAGGATGGACAGCGCTATTCCCACACTTTCGATGCCCGGACCGGTGCACCCGTCCTACATGACCTGGCGTCGGTCACGGTGATTCATCCTTCAGCGCTGATGGCCGATGGACTATCGACTCTGTTGCTGATTCTCGGGCCTGAAAGGGCCTGGGACTATGCCGAAAAACACGACATTGGTGCATTCTTTGTGATTCGTGCCGATACAGGTTTCGTCACACGCACCAGTCACGCTTTTGAACGGCTCAGTGGCGCAAAAGTTGACTGAGAACAGTACGAAAGCTGGCGTTGTAGTGCAGGCAAAAGTAGCCTACGACGCGACCAAGGGTTAATGTGCGCGGCGTTGACGCTTCTATAGACTGTGTCCGGGTTTTCTACTGGCCCCCAATTGTTCCTTCGCGCCGTCGTTCGGCGTGATTTAGCCGCCGGTGCTGCTGGCACCGCGGCCTGTTCTGAGGAGTACGCATGGCTGTCTACAACTACGACGTGGTGGTGCTGGGTTCCGGCCCGGCGGGAGAAGGCGCGGCAATGAACGCCGCCAAAGCAGGGCGCAAGGTGGCGATGGTCGACAGCCGTCGTCAGGTCGGCGGCAACTGCACACACCTGGGCACCATCCCGTCCAAGGCCCTGCGTCATTCGGTGCGGCAGATCATGCAGTTCAACACCAATCCAATGTTCCGGGCGATCGGCGAGCCACGCTGGTTCTCCTTCCCGGACGTGTTGAAAAGCGCCGAGAAAGTCATCTCCAAACAAGTCGCTTCGCGTACCGGCTACTACGCCCGTAACCGCGTGGACGTGTTTATTGGCACCGGCAGCTTCGCCGACGAGCAAACCATCGAAGTGGTCTGCGCCAACGGCGTGGTCGAGAAACTGGTGGCCAAGCACATCATCATCGCCACCGGTTCGCGTCCTTATCGCCCGGCGGACATCGATTTCCACCACCCGCGTATCTACGATAGCGACACCATCCTCAGCCTCGGCCACACCCCGCGCAAACTGATCGTTTATGGCGCCGGCGTGATTGGCTGTGAATACGCCTCGATCTTCAGCGGTCTGGGCGTGCTGGTCGAGCTGGTGGACAACCGCGGTCAGTTGCTGAGCTTCCTCGACTCAGAAATTTCCCAGGCGTTGAGCTACCACTTCAGCAACAACAACATCACCGTGCGTCACAACGAAGAATATGACCGCGTCGAAGGCGTGGACAACGGCGTGATCCTGCACCTGAAGTCCGGCAAGAAGATCAAGGCCGACGCCTTGCTCTGGTGCAACGGCCGTACTGGCAACACCGATCAGTTGGGTCTGGAAAACATCGGGGTCAAGGTCAACAGCCGTGGCCAGATCGAAGTCGACGAGAACTACCGCACCTGCGTGCAGAACATCTATGGTGCCGGTGACGTGATCGGCTGGCCGAGCCTGGCCAGTGCCGCCCATGACCAGGGTCGTTCGGCCGCCGGCAGCATCGTCGACAATGGCAGCTGGCGTTTCGTGAATGATGTGCCGACCGGCATCTACACCATTCCGGAGATCAGTTCGATCGGCAAGAACGAGCAGGAACTGACCCAGGCCAAGGTGCCGTACGAAGTGGGCAAGGCGTTCTTCAAGAGCATGGCGCGGGCACAGATCGCCGGCGAGCCGCAAGGCATGCTGAAGATCCTGTTCCACCGTGAAACCCTGGAAGTGCTGGGCGTTCACTGTTTCGGTTATCAGGCGTCGGAGATCGTGCACATCGGTCAGGCGATCATGAACCAGCCGGGCGAACTGAACACCCTGAAGTACTTCGTCAACACGACGTTCAACTACCCGACCATGGCCGAAGCCTATCGGGTAGCGGCGTACGACGGCCTCAACCGGCTTTTTTGACGGGCTCCGGCCGGTGGCCTGAGCCGGCCGGGGAGACCGATTTCAGCAATTCCCGAGGGTGGCAGTGGCCAAACCGGGAAAGTCTGTAATCAGGCTGTCAACGCCGAAGTCGGCGAGTCTGCGCATCAGCGCAGGCTCGTTGACGGTCCACACCGATACATGCAGCCCCTGACGCTGCGCTTTTTGCAGGCGTTCCGGCGTACACAGCGTCCAGTTCAACGCCAGAATCTCGCAACCGTAACTTTGCGCGACCTTCAACGGGTCGAGCCAGGCGTATTCGGCCACCAGGCCGCGCGATACGTCGGGCACCAGATCCAGTGCAGCCTTCAAAACTTCCCGCGAACTCGAGGTGATCGTCACCCTGTCGAGCAGTCCGTGCCTGACCGCCATTTCACGGATCGCCAGCACGGTGGTCGCGGCGCGGGTGCGCGAAGCGCTTTTGACTTCCAGCTGCCAGTGCTCGAAATCGCAATTTTCGAACAGTTCTTCCAGCGTCGGAATCGGGCACGGCTTTATCCAGCCCGGACCGCCCTTGCGCGCATCGTAGGTCACCAGCTCGGCGGCGGTGTGCTCGACCACCTTGCCGCGCCGGTCGGTGGTGCGCTTGAGGGTCGGGTCGTGGATGACCATCAGCTCGCCGTCCTTGGACAGGTGCAGGTCCAGCTCGCAACGGCGTACGCCGTGCTTGAGACATTCCTGAAAACTGCTCAGGGTGTTTTCCGGTGCTTCGCCCTTGGCGCCGCGGTGGCCGTAGATAAGGGTCACGGTTCTTCCTTAATTTAGATGCCTGATTCGTTCTGTTCGCGGGCCAGACGTCGTTCCTGGGCCTGCTTCTGCAAGATATAGCGGGCGAGCAACTGGCGCTGGGCGTCGGTCAGGTGCTCGAACTCGGTGCCGACGTCGTAGCCGTCGCCCTTGCGGTCGCAATGGGTCACACGGGCGCGCAACAACAGGCCGAGGGCCTGGGGCATCAGCACCAGTTTCACCGACAGGTGCGCACCGGTGGCAATCGGCGTCGGGTGCTGAAAGTCGATGCCGCCCTCGGAGATGATCACCGGTTGCGGCTCGCCGATATGGCCGAGCACGGTCAGGGCGACTACCTGGCTGAGCAGGTCGATGCGTTTGTTCTGGGATTTCAGGAACGCCGCGATGGCGCGGTCGCGCTCACTGATCTGGCGCAGCAGGTGCTGCGACTCGAATTCGCTCAGGTGCAGTTCGCTGAGCAGGTTGAATAGCGGGGAAGCATCCTGCAACACTTCCTGGCCGGCGGCTTCGGGAGCGGACAGGGGCCGAATTTCCAGTGCGATCATGTCCTCGATACGGTAGTATTCGCGGCGATCTTCTTCATCTAATGTCGACATGGCGAACCCATGGTAGCGGCGGTGGTCTGAGTGTAAAGCTGGTTATCGACCCCCGCCACAAGGACGTTCCTTTTCCCTCCGAACAAGCCCCGACATGTTCAGACCTCTCTTCGTATTTATCGGCACGCGTTATACCCGTGCAAAACGTCGCAATCATTTTGTGTCATTCATTTCCCTGACTTCGATGATCGGGCTCGCCCTTGGCGTGGTCGTGATGATCGTGGTGCTGTCGGTGATGAACGGCTTCGATCATGAGATGCGCACCCGCGTGCTGGGCATGGTGCCTCACGCGACCATCGAGTCCGGTGAAGCCATCAACGACTGGCCGAGCCTGGCCGCCAAGGTCAAGCAGAACCCGCAGGTGGCGGCCGTCGCGCCTTTCACCCAGATGCAGGGGTTGCTGACCAATAACGGCCAGGTGTCCAAGGTGTTGCTCAATGCCATTGATCCGGCGCTGGAGCGTAACGTCTCGATCATCGACAACTTCATGAAGCAGGGCAAACTCGACGATCTGACGCCGGGCAGCTTCGGCATCGTGATCGGCGACAAGGCCGCGACCAAGCTCGGCGTGGGCCTCGGTGACAAGATCACCTTCGTCGCACCGGAAGTCAGTGTGACCCCGGCCGGGATGTTCCCGCGCATGAAACGCTTCACCGTGGTCGGCATCTTCCATGTCGGCGCCGGCGAGCTGGACGGCTACCTGGGCGTCACCAACCTGCAGGATCTGGCGAAGATGCACCGCTGGAAGCCTGATCAGGTGCAGGGCCTGCGTCTGAAGTTCGACGATTTGTTCCAGGCACCGCGTGAGGCATGGAACATCGCCCAGCGACTCGGCGAAGATCGTTACTACGCCCGCGACTGGACCCGTACCCACGGCAACCTGTATCAGGCGATCCGCATGGAAAAAGCCATGATCGGCCTGCTGTTGCTGCTGATCGTCGCCGTGGCGGCGTTCAACATCATTTCCACGCTGGTGATGGTGGTGAATGACAAGAAGGGCGACATCGCCATTCTGCGCACACTGGGCGCCACACCGGGCACGATCATGCGCACGTTCATGGTGCAGGGCACGGTGATCGGCGTGGTCGGCACGGCCATCGGCGCCGTGGTCGGGATCTTCGCCGCGCTCAACGTCAGCGCCGCGATTTCGGCCCTCGAAGGCGTGATCGGACACAAATTCCTCAACGCCGACGTGTATTTCATCGATTACCTGCCGTCGCAGGTGCAGAGCCAGGACGTGGTCATGGTCTGCGCCGCTGCGTTGGTCCTGAGTTTCCTCGCCACCCTGTATCCAGCCTGGCGTGCCGCGCGCACCCAGCCTGCGGAGGCGCTACGTTATGAGTGAGTCGGGCATGAGTGAAAAAGCAATCTTGAGCTGCCGCAACCTGGGCAAATCCTACGAGGAAGGCCCGGAGTCGGTGGAAGTGCTGGCCAACCTGCAACTGGAGCTGCATCCGGGTGAGCGGGTGGCGATCGTCGGCAAGTCCGGTTCGGGCAAAAGTACCTTGCTCAACCTGCTGGGCGGTCTCGACACGCCGACCAAGGGCGGCGTCTGGCTCGATGGTGAAGAGCTGTCGGCGCTGAGCGAGAAGAAGCGTGGCCTGCTGCGTAACCGTGCCCTCGGGTTCGTGTACCAGTTCCATCACCTGCTGCCGGAATTCACCGCGCTGGAAAACGTCTGCATGCCGCTGCTGATCGGCAAGACCGCGATCCCGGAAGCCCGTCAGCGTGCCACGGCGTTGCTGGAGCGGGTCGGTCTGGGCCATCGCCTGGAACACAAACCGGCGGAACTGTCCGGTGGCGAGCGCCAGCGCGTGGCCATTGCCCGGGCACTGGTGAACAATCCGGGGCTGGTGATGCTCGACGAGCCGACCGGCAACCTCGACTCTCATACCGCCGAAGGCATTCAGGATCTGATGCTGGAACTCAGCACTTCGATGCGCACGGCGTTTCTGGTAGTGACTCACGACATGAACCTGGCTCGCCAGATGGACCGCGTCCTGCAGTTGCAGGAAGGTTGCCTGACCCCCATCTGACGGCTTGAAACCCGGTGCCTGAAAAGGCATCGGGTCTTTTATTTTTATACGGTGCCCCAGCGAATGTTCAGACCGTTATCGATCTTTATCGGCACGCGCTATACCCGCGCCAAGCGCCGCAATCGCTTTGTTTCGTTCATTTCGATGACCTCGATGATCGGCCTCGCCCTCGGCGTGCTGGCGATGATCGTGGTGCTGTCGGTGATGAACGGCTTCCAGCGCGAAATGAGCTCGCGCATCCTTGGCATGGTGCCTCACGCGACCATCGTCGGCGTCAAGCCGATCGACGACTGGCAGCCAGTGGCCGCCGCCGCGATGAAGAACCCGGAGGTGACGGCCGCCGTGCCGTTCACCGAGATGGAAGGCATGCTGTCCTACAAGGGCATGATGCAGCCGATCCAGATCAGCGGCGTCGATCCGGCTCAGGAAGGCAAGGTGTCGATCGTTGCCCAACATATTGTTCAGGGCCGTCTCGATGCCTTGAAACCGGGTGAATTCGGCGTAGTGCTGGGTGAAATCACCGCCCGGCGTTTCCGCCTCAATGTCGGCGACAAGATCACCCTGATCGTGCCGGAAGTCAGCACCGCACCGGGCGGCATCACCCCGCGCATGCAGCGTCTGAACGTGGTCGGCGTGTTCAAGGTCGGAGCCGAACTCGACGGTTCCATGGGCCTGATCCACGTCTCCGACGCCGCGACCATGCAACACTGGGAGCCGAATCAGGTGCAGAGCGTGCGTCTGGCGGTGAAGGATCTGTACGCCGCGCCGAAGGTTTCGTCGGATATCGCCAGCGGCCTCGGCGCCGACTTCAAGGCTGACGACTGGACCCACACCCAGGGCAGCCTGTTCAGCGCGATGAAAATGGAAAAAACCATGATCGGCCTGTTGCTGCTGATGATTGTCGCGGTGGCGGCGTTCAACATCATCGCGACCCTGATCATGGTGGTGAACGACAAGGGCGCGGACATTGCGATCCTGCGCACTATCGGCGCCACACCACGGCAGATCATGGCGATCTTCATGGTGCAGGGCACGGTGATCGGCATCGTCGGCACCATTATCGGCGGTGTGTTGGGCGTGATTGCTGCGCTGAATGTCAGTGAGATGGTGGGCTGGGTCGAGCGAGTGACCGGGCAGCACATCTTCAGTTCGGACGTGTACTTCGTCAGCAACCTGCCATCGGAATTGCAGGGCGGTGACGTGCTGCTGATCTGCTCGGCGGGCTTCATCCTCAGCTTCCTGGCCACCGTTTACCCGGCGTGGCGGGCGGCGAAGATCGAACCGGCGCACGCGTTGCGCTATTCGTAAGTTCCCCGATTGAGGCCGGCATTGCCGGCCTCAATCGTTTTTCGGCAACTCAATCACAAACCGCGTCCAGCCCTGAGCCGATTCGCAGTGAATCTGCCCGCCATGGGCCCGGATGATCGACTGAGTAATCGCCAGCCCCAATCCCGCATGCTCGCTGCTGCCTTCCTGGCGCGCCGGATCCGCCCGGTAGAAGCGGTCGAACAAGCGCGGCAACAACTCCGCAGAAATCCCTTCACCACTGTTCTCCACTGCCACCCTCAAGGATTTCGCCTGCTCGGCCACCTGCACGCGCACTTCGCCGTTAGCAGGGGTAAAGCGCAAGGCGTTATCCAGCAGATTCGACAGCGCCCGACGCAGCATCGCGCGATCCCCCTCGAATCGCCCCGCACCGTCACGGCTCAGGCTGACCTTGGCGTCTTCGGCCAGTGGCGCAAAAAACTCCAGCAATGCATCGGCTTCCTCCGCCAGCTCCAGCGGTTCACGCTTGGGCACCAGCAAGCCGTGGTCAGCCTTGGCCAGATAAAGCATGTCGTTCACCAACTGCGCCATCCATTGCAGCTCTTCGAGGTTACTGTGCAGGGCTTCGCGATAGTCTTCGAGGGGGCGAGGACGGGTCAGGGTGACCTGAGTTTGAGTCAGCAGGTTTGACAGTGGCGTGCGCAGTTCATGGGCGATGTCGGCGGAAAACGCTGACAGCCGCTGAAAGGAGTCATCGAGGCGTCCGAGCATGGCGTTGAAGCTGTGGGCCAATTCCGCGAGTTCTGCGGGCATTCGGGCTTCCGGCAGTCGGGCGTTCAGCGATTGCGCCGAAATCCCACGGGCGACCGCACTCATTCGTCGTAGCGGGCGAAGACCGCTGCGGGCGGCCCAGGCACCGAGCAGCGCGGTAGCCAGCGCCGAGAGGCCGACGGTCAGCCAGATCAGATGCTGCATGCGTTGCAGGAAGTGCTGGTGGTGGGTGATGTCCAGCAGCAAGGTCAATTGCGGGGAATCGGGTTTTCCCGGTTCAAGCGCGGCGTTGAGCAGGCGATAGTCGGTGCCGTTGTCGCTGATGGTGGCCAGGCCGGGCTGTTGCGGCAGGTTCGCCGGGGCATGTAACGAGCGGCCGAACCAGCGCTGCCCCTCAGAGCTGCTGATACGCAACGAAACATCGCCCTGTTGGCTCAATTCATCGGTGATGTGCGCGGCGTCGCTACCGCTGCGCAGCGTCTGACGCACGCTGAGCAGTTTTCCTTCGAGCAATTGCTGGTCGAGTTCGATGAAGTGGCCTTCGCTGGCCCGATTGAACACCACCCCGGCGACCAGCGAAACCACTGCGGTGCAGCCGGCGAACAGCAGCGCCAGCCGACCGCTCAACGACAATCGGCGCATCAGTCGGCACGCTCTTCAAGGACGTAGCCCATGCCGCGCACGGTGTGAATCAGTTTGTTGGGGAAGTCGTCATCGATCTTCAGGCGCAGTCGGCGAATCGCCACTTCGATCACATTGGTGTCGCTGTCGAAGTTCATGTCCCAGACCTGCGAGGCGATCAGCGATTTAGGCAGTACTTCGCCCTGGCGGCGCAGGAGCATTTCCAGCAGGGCGAACTCCTTGGCGGTGAGGTCGATACGTTGACCGTTGCGTTCGACCCGGCGGCGGATCAGATCCAGGCTCAGATCGGCCAGGCGCAGGCTGGTTTCCTGGGGCGTGGAACTGCCGCGGCGTAACAGGCTGCGCACCCGCGCCAGCAATTCGGAGAAGGCGAACGGTTTGACCAGATAGTCGTCGGCGCCCAGTTCGAGGCCATGCACCCGGTCTTCCACGGTGTCCTTGGCGGTCAAAAACAGGATCGGTGTTTCCAGACCGGCGCTGCGCACCGCTTGCAGGATCTGCCAGCCATTGCGTCCGGGCAGCATCACATCGAGGATCAGCAGCGCATAGTCGCCGCTCAACGCCAATTGCTGGCCGGTGGTGCCGTCGGCCACCAGTTCGGTGTTGAAACCGGCTTCGGTCAGGCCCTGGCGCAGGTACTGGCCGGTTTTGGGTTGGTCTTCGACGATCAGCAGTTTCATGGGCAACTCGGGTAGCGGGAACGAGGACGTTATACCGTGGGCTCACGCGGTGAGCGCCAAACTGACAAAGTTGTAATCTCTCTGTCAGGTCGCTGCCAGCGCAGGCGAGCTAGAGTTTCCCACAGGCTGAACCTTGATTTATTGGAGTACGACTATGTTTTTGCGCAACCGTCTGGCCCTTGCCGCGTGTCTGCTGGCGCTGAGTTCGCCGCTGTGGGCGTCGCCGGCGCACACCTATGACTTCGGCCAGCCGGCCCCGGCGGCCAAGGCCACCCGCAGCATTGAAGTGGTGATGGGCGACATGAGCTTCGATCCGAAGGCGATCGAGATCAAGGCCGGTGAGACCGTTCGTTTTGTGCTGGTGAATAAAGGCCAGTTGTTGCACGAATTCAACCTCGGCGACGCAACGATGCATGCAAAACATCAGCAGGAAATGTTGCAGATGCAGCAAAGCGGCATGCTGACGCCGACCGGCATGAAGGAAATGTCCCACGACATGGCGGGCATGGATCACGGCTCGATGGGGCATGGGATGAAGCATGACGACCCCAACAGTGTGCTGGTGGAGCCCGGTAAAACAGCCGAGTTGACCTGGACCTTCAGCAAAGCGGTGAACCTGGAGTTTGCCTGCAATATTCCCGGGCATTACCAGGCGGGAATGGTCGGCAAACTGACTGTCAGTCAGTAAGCACTCAAAGGCAGAAGCAAAGGCTGGTAGAATCCGCTGATTCTTCAGTCAGGTTTCAGCCATGCATCCCGCAGCCGAACATTCGCCGCTGGGCAAATCCAGCGAATACATCGCCACGTACACGCCGTCCCTGCTGTTCCCGATCCCGCGCACCGCGAAATGGGCCGAATTGGGCCTGACCGCCGATACCCTGCCGTATAAAGGCGTGGATTTCTGGAACTGCTTCGAACTGTCGTGGCTGCTGCCGTCGGGTAAACCGGTGGTGGCGATCGGTGAATTCAGCATTCCGGCGGATTCGCCGAACATCATCGAATCCAAGTCGTTCAAGCTGTACCTGAACTCGCTGAACCAGACGCCGTTCGCCGACACCGCGAGCCTGGAGGCGACGCTGGTCAAGGATTTGTCCGCTGCTGCCGGCAAGCCGGTGGGCGTGCGGGTTCGCAGCCTGAAAGACGTCGAAGCCGAAGGCGTTGTCGCGCTGCCGGGCGTGTGCATCGACGATCTGGATATCAGCGTCAGCAACTACGAACACCCGCGTCCTGAACTGCTGCGCTGCGACGATTCGCGGTTGGTGGAGGAGAGCGTGCACAGCCATCTGCTCAAATCCAACTGCCCGGTGACCAGCCAGCCGGACTGGGGCAGCGTGGTGGTGGAATACCGTGGCGCGGCGCTGGATCACGCCAGTTTGCTGGAGTACATCGTCAGCTTCCGTCAGCACTCGGACTTCCACGAGCAGTGCGTGGAGCGGATCTTCCTCGACCTGCAGCGCCTGCTGAAACCGGAAAAACTCACGGTGTTCGCGCGTTACGTGCGCCGGGGCGGGCTGGACATCAACCCGTACCGCAGCACTGAGAGCGTGCAACTGCCGAACCACCGTCTGGTTCGTCAGTAACCCGCCTCGCGGACATGAAAAAGCCCTGCCAGTGATGGCAGGGCTTTTTTGCATTCGCGGGTGTTAGATGCCCATGCTGACCAATGAATTCATGATGTTGCGCAATGTGCCGGCGATGGCGGGGTGTTCGAGCTCAAAGCGATCAACCGCCAGATTCACGCCATCGGCAATGCTGGAGTCCTGGGTCTTGGTTTCAAGTTCGAGTTCCAGTTCGATCTGTTCCATCAGGGCATGTAGATCAGCGCGCTCGGCTTCGGTCAGCGGAGGGTTTTGATCCAGTTGCTCGCGCAGGGCATTGAGCTGTTTCTGCAGTTCTTGAGCGGGCATGGTTGTTTCCTTTTATCGAGAGGCACTGGCATAGACCGCAGCCGTGCGCCAAAGGTCTATGGCTCTCCTTAAGACTAATCCACTCTTGGCCAACCTGCATGATCCCGGTCAGGGCTTTTCGCCTTTGAGGCGGCGCAGGTTGATGTCCGCCAGACAAGTGTCGAGTTCGCCCAGATGATCGATCACCGAGTGTACGCCCAGGCCGAACAGCTGCACCGTCGCCTTGCCGCGCCGTTGTTCGCGTTCTTTCTGGCTCAGGGCCTGCCATTCGCTCGGCGCCAGGCCGCACAGTGAACCGCAGGACGCCAGGCCAATGGTCCACAACCCGGCATTCAGGCCCGATTGCAGCAGGCGCGGTTCACCGCTGACCAGCACGCAACCGTCGAGGCGACCGACATTCAAGCCCATCAGCGCTTGCCAGCAGGCGTTGGGCGCCGGCCATGGATTGATTGTTGCCGAATGTTGCGAAGGTTTGATCCAGTCAGGCAGTGTGGATGACAGCACTTGAGTGAAGCTTGCAGACAACTCATCCAGCCAGGCGCAGGGAATTTGCTGGCGCTGCAGGCTGCGCAGGCTGTCGAGGGCGCCGGGTGTGACGTCGGCGAGTTCCGGGCCGACGCTGGTGTGATGACGGGCGCGGGCGCCGAAGTCCACCAGACAGCCGCTGAGTCCGAACAGCACGGCGGTCAGCGTCGGTGCCGCGAGGGGCAAGGCTTCGGCTTGAGGCATGGAAAACGTCCCTGAAATAGCGATCAGGCTAGGCAATGTCGGTGACAGTTGCATGACAGGCCGGTGACGAAGCGTCCTACAGAGGGTTTCACCGGGGGAACTGCCTAAAGCGCCGTTTCCGTCTTATACTGACGCACTAATCGCCGCGGCCCAGGTGCTGCGTCCGTACTATCCAAGGAGTTTTCTATGCGCTGGAGCCATCCTCTTGCTCAGCTTTGTGTATGTGCCAGCGTGATGCTGGTGCCGTTCGCCGCTCAGGCCGCAACGGAAGAAGACCCTTGGGAAAGCGTCAACCGCCCGATCTTCCAGTTCAACGATTTCGTTGACACCTATGCGCTGAAGCCTCTGGCGCAGGGCTACGAATTTGTTACTCCGCAATTCCTGGAAGACGGCATCCACAACATGTTCCGCAACGTCGGTGACATCACCAACCTGGCGAACAACATTCTCCAGGCCAAGCCTGCGGCTGCCGGTGTCGACACTGCGCGCCTGATCTTCAACACCACGTTCGGCCTGCTGGGCTTCTTCGACGTGGGCACCAAGATGGGCCTGCAGCGCAGTGATGAAGACTTCGGCCAGACCCTCGGATACTGGGGCGTGAGCAGCGGTCCATACGTCATGCTGCCGCTGCTGGGCCCAAGCACCTTGCGCGATGCGCCGTCGAAATACTTCGACACCTACACCGCACCGTATCGCTACATGAACGATATTCCGGCGCGCAACACGATTTATGGCCTGAACATCGTCGACACCCGTGCCAGCCTGCTGTCGAGCGAGAAGCTGATCAGCGGCGACAAGTACACCTTCATCCGCAACGCTTACCTGCAGAACCGCGAGTTCAAGGTCAAGGACGGGCAGGTCGAAGACGATTTCTGATCTCGGTTGATCGGTATGAAAGGGCGGCCTCGAGGTCGCCTTTTTTGTGGGCGCGTCCAATGATTGGGTTACGGTTGAAGCCGTTCTTATAACTGCGAGTGATTTGACAAACAAAGTCTCCAAGCGACCATCGGCGCATGCTTGAAACGCTCGAAGGATGGGAGTACCGTCTGCGCCTTAGAAGGGCACCTCTGGTGCAACCGTGTGCGGTGCGAACGCTCCGAAGCGGTGCAGCAGAGAGGCTAGAAAGCGAATCCAGTAGTCTGCGCCGGGCCGTTGCCCCGCCTGCTACGCCAACCTAATTCTGGCGCCGTTTGCCCACATGCCAAAAACCAGTGCCACGCTGCTGATAATCGATGATGACGAAGTAGTGCGCGCGAGCCTCGCGGCCTATTTGGAAGACAGTGGTTTCAGCGTCTTGCAGGCCAGTAACGGCCAGCAGGGTCTTCAGGTATTCGAGCAAGACACGCCCGACTTGGTCATCTGCGATCTGCGCATGCCGCAGATGGGCGGTCTCGAACTCATCCGTCAGGTCACTGAGCGGTCGCCGCAGACTCCGGTGATCGTGGTCTCGGGCGCCGGCGTGATGAACGACGCGGTCGAGGCCCTGCGCCTGGGCGCGGCGGATTACCTGATCAAGCCTCTCGAAGATCTGGCCGTGCTCGAGCATTCCGTGCGCCGGGCCCTGGATCGTGCGCGTCTGCTGCTGGAAAACCAGCGCTACCGCGAGAAACTGGAAAAGGCCAACCGCGAACTCGAAGCCAGCCTGAACCTGCTCCAGGAAGACCAGAACGCCGGTCGCCAGGTGCAGATGAACATGCTGCCGGAAAGTCCGTGGGCCATCGACGAGTTCAGGTTCGCGCACCAGATCATCCCGTCGCTGTACCTGTCGGGTGATTTTGTCGACTACTTCCGTGTCGACGAGCGCCGGGTGGCGTTCTACCTGGCGGACGTTTCCGGTCACGGTGCTTCTTCGGCGTTCGTCACCGTACTGTTGAAGTTCATGACCACGCGCTTGCTGTTCGAATCCAAGCGCAACGGCACCCTGCCGGAATTCAAGCCTTCGGAAGTCCTCGGTCATATCAACCGGGGGCTGATCAGTTGTAAGCTGGGTAAACACGTCACAATGGTCGGTGGAGTCATCGACGAGGAGACCGGTTTGTTGACCTATAGCATCGGCGGCCATCTGCCGTTGCCTGTGTTGTACACGCCTGACAGTGTTCGCTACCTCGAGGGGCGCGGTCTGCCGGTGGGGCTTTTCAACGAAGCCACCTACGAAGACCACGTGCTCGAGCTGCCACCGACGTTCAGCCTGACGCTGATGTCTGATGGCATTCTGGATCTTTTGCCAGAGCCCACACTCAAAGAGAAAGAAGCCGCTTTGCCGCAAAAGGTGAAGTCGGCGGGCGGCAGCCTGGATGGTCTGCGGCAGGTTTTTGGATTGGCCACGCTAGGGGAGATGCCGGATGATATCGCCCTGTTGGTGTTGAGCAGGAATCTTTGATGAGTACCGGTAGAATCCAGTTCGCCGAGCAGGACGGCACCTTCGTCCTGAAGTTCGTCGGTGAAGTTCGCCTGACCCTGTGTTCGGCGTTGGATGCGACTATTGAAAAAATCTTCACCGCGCTGAATTTCAACGCGATCGTGATCGATTTGACCGAAACCCGCAGCATCGACAGCACCACCCTGGGCCTGTTGGCCAAGCTGTCGATCCTGTCGCGGCAGAAGGTCGGCCTGCTGCCGACCGTGGTCACCACCCACGAGGACATCACCCGTCTGTTGCAGTCGATGGGTTTCGAGCAGGTGTTCAATATCGTCAATCATCCCGTGCCGTGCCCGGAATGCCTTGATGATCTGCCGGATCAGGATCAGTCGGAAGAGGTGGTGCGGGTCAAGGTGCTTGAAGCGCACAAGATCCTCATGGGCCTGAACGACTCCAACCGCGAAGCCTTCCATGACCTGGTGAATGCCCTCGAGCGGCATTGATCGATCAATCTGCCGGGCACAAAAAAGGGCGAACCTGTGAGGGTTCGCCCTTTTTGCGTTTGCGCTCGGCTGATTACAGCTTGGCTTGCAGCAGCGCCTCGAGTTTTTCCTGGTCGCGGGCAAACTGACGGATGCCTTCGGCCAGTTTCTCGGTAGCCATCGCGTCTTCGTTGGACAACCAGCGGAATTGCGCTTCGTTGAGGCTCAGACGTGCTTCGCCAGCATGGCCCGGAGCAAGTTTGCGTTCCAGCTTGCCGGTGTCGGCCGCCAGTTTCTCGATCAGGTCCGGGCTGATGGTCAGGCGGTCGCAGCCGGCCAGTTGCTCGATCTGACTGAGGTTGCGGAAGCTCGCGCCCATGACCACGGTCTTGTAGTCATTGGCCTTGTAGTAGTTGTAGATGCGCGTCACGGACTGTACGCCCGGATCGTCGGCACCGGTGTAGTCGTTGCCGTTGGCCTTCTTGTACCAGTCGTAGATGCGACCCACGAACGGCGAGATCAGGAACACGCCGGCATCGGCGCAGGCAGCGGCCTGAGCGAAGGAGAACAGCAGGGTCAGGTTGGTCTGGATGCCTTCCTTTTCCAGGATCTCGGCGGCGCGGATGCCTTCCCAGGTCGAGGCGATCTTGATCAGTACACGGTCACGGCCTACGCCAGCCTTGTCATACAGCTCGATCAGGCGATGGGCGCGCTTGAGCACCGCGTCCTGGTCGAACGACAGGCGCGCATCTACTTCAGTGGAAATGCGGCCCGGGATCACTTTAAGGATTTCCTGACCGACCGCGACGCCGAAACGGTCGCTGGCCAGGCCGACATCGCCCTTGCAGTCGCGCACGCTGGCGTTCAGCAGTTCGGCGTAGGCCGGAATCGCCGCTGCCTTGAGCAGCAGGGAAGGGTTGGTGGTGGCGTCGACCGGTTTGACCCGGGCGATCGCTTCGAAGTCGCCGGTGTCGGCCACGACGGTGGTGAACTGTTTGAGTTGTTCCAGCTTGGAAGTCATGAGCGTGCTCTGTCCTATGGGTCTGGTGACATTACCCGAGCGCCGACAGCCACTCAAGGGCATGTCGGCGTATCGAGCGCCCCGGTGGCAACAACCTGAAAACGGCTGTTTGAAAGGCGGGACGCGTTATCGATCAATACGATGCCAAAAAGGACCACAGGTTCAAAGCAACCGACCCGCTGTACCGCTCAATCGGCGTTCAAATGAGTCGAGACCGCCGCCTGTGCCGGTTTCGGCTGGCCGTCGGAGGTCAGCAGGCCGAAATTCTTCTCCCGGTCGTTGCTGCCTGATTCGCTGTTCTTCCATTCATAAATCGACGTCAGCGGAATGTTGAGTTTTTTAACATCGGCGATGAACGCGGAGATTTTACTGGCTTGCCCTTCCGGCCCACCGTTTGAAGCGAGCGCCGAGATGCCCCATTCACTGATGACCCCCGGCAGACGGAAGTTTTGCTGGATGAAGGTCTGCGCGTTGCTGATCTGCGTCGCGGTCATGCCGTAGGGGTGATAGGAAATGGCGTCCAGGCACTCGGGATAGGTGCCGAGAATGCTGTTGAGTGCCACTGTCGAGGCGGAACCGGCCGTCGGCGGGCGGGCAAAACCGAAGCCCACCAGAGGCGTCGATTGCGGCTTGCCCTGCAGCGTCTTGCACATGGCCGTCATGAACGGCACGAAGGTGTTTTTGAAGTCCCCGGTGGGCCAGTAAGTGTCGAGATCCGGCTCATTCCAGATTTCGATCCCCACCAGTTGTGCGCTCCAGGTTTGCTCAAGCCCGGTAACCGCGTTGGCGAAGGCCTCGCCGGCGGTCGCCAGGTCGCCGCTCAACGGCTTGGTGGCGCGCACGGTCATCAAGACCGGCAACCCGGCGGAGCGAGCTGCCGCAAACGCATCGCTGATCTGTTTCTGATAAGCCTTGGCGCCGAGGCTGTCGCTCCAGACGCCGAAGCGCACAAAGCTGAATCCGGCCGCTTTGATCTGCTCGGCGTCGCTCGGGGTGAAGTTCTGGATCTTGACCTGCACGCCGATGGTTCGGGTGGGCAATGACGGGAACAGCGTACTGGCGTGAACCTGTGCGGTAGCACTGAGCATCAACAGGGTGGCGGCACCCAGATGTTTGAGATGTGCTGATTTCATGTCGGCTCTCCTGATGAGAATGACATCTAGCGAAGGGTTATCTCGTTACACAGGTTTCGAGGGCAATCAGGATGCTAAGTGCACGAATGTTATTTTTTGTCGGAAAACTTTCGCCTGAAAATCACAGTTATTTTTAGTCCGGTAATTCTGGTTGGGAGACTTTTAGAGGCCGTGGTACTTAATGCATCGGTATTAAGGGTGAATCTATTTCCGAGTGAAGGAAGGTCTTGCGGGTTCACTCGAATTTGCAAGGCATGTTGGCCGATTGACATTACACGGGAAAGTAAACCTTGTTCAAAAAGATTCTTGTCGTTTGCGTAGGCAATATCTGCCGAAGTCCGACAGCGGAACTTCTGTTGCGCAATGCGCTGACCCCCTCGGCGATCAGCGTGACCTCCGCGGGCCTTTCTGCGCGGGTCGGCGAAGGCATGGAGTCGACCGCGCGCCAGGTGCTGGAAGAACGCGGTCACAGTGCCGAAGGGTTCAAGGCGCGGCAACTGACAGCGGACATCGTCAATGAATCAGACCTGATTCTGGTGATGGAAAAACAACATGTTAATCAAGTACTGAAGATTGCCTCTCACGCCAGGGGCAAAGTGTTTCTGCTGGGCAAGTGGCAGAGCGAACGAGAAATACAGGACCCGTATCGTCAGGGGCAAGCCGCTTTTATTCATGCCCATGCATTGATTGAAGATGCTGTTAGCTCATGGGCGCAACGCCTGGCGCGTTGATGAATATTCTTCAGTTCAGTGAATGGTAAGAAAGACTTATGCAGTTACCGTCAGTAATCGGCACCCGTGAAAATGATCAAGACAGTATTGATCTTCTCGGCATCTTCGGCAGCCTGATCGATCAGAAGTGGTTGATCGGTGCGTTCACCGGCGCATTCATGATGACCGGTGTGGCCTATGCGATTTTGGCCACGCCGGTGTATCTGGCCAACGCCCTGGTGCAGGTCGAGCCGAAAAAGAACGACATGCTCGGTTTTTCCGACCTCAACAGCATGCTCGGCGGGCAATCGCCGTCGGTGACCGAAATCGGCATCATCAAATCCCGCGCGGTAATCGGCAAGACAGTCGACGACCTGCGCCTGGACATCGACGTCACCCCCAACACCTTCCCGCTGATCGGCGGCTTTCTTTCCCGGCGCTATCGCGGCGAGACCGAATTCAGCGTCGCGCCGCCGCGTTTCGGCCTGAGCAGCTACGCCTGGGGCGGTGAGCGCCTGGAGTTTGCCAAGCTCAATCTGCCCAAGGAATTGCTGGGCAAGAAACTCACCCTGATCGCCGGCGAACAACATCGCTTCCAGCTGCTGGACGACAACGACAACCTGCTGGTCGACGGCGTGGCTGGCGAAGCCTTCGCCCAGGACGGTGTAGAAGGGCAGGTCGCGCAACTGTTGGCCAATCCCGGAACCCATTTCGAAGTGGTGCGCAACCCACGAATCGTGACCATTCAGGGTTATCAGGACGCGCTGGACATCTCCGAGCAAGGCAAGGAATCGGGGATCATCCGCCTGGCCCTGGCCAGCAGCGACGCCGCCGAAGCGGTGAAGATCCTCAACAAGATCGCCGCGCTGTACGTCGATCAGAACGTACGCCGCACCTCCGCCGAAGCCGCGCAGAGCCTGGCCTTCCTGCAAAGCCAGTTGCCGCAGGTCAAGCGTGATCTGGCCAAGGCCAGCGACGCGCTCAACGCCTATCAGACCCACGGCAAGACCGTGAACATCTCGCTGGAAACCCAATCGGTGCTCGGTCAGTCCGTGGCGCTCGAAACGCGGATTTCCGAGCTGAAACTGCAGCAGGCGGAGATGGACCGCAAGTTCACCAAACAGCATCCGGCCTACCGCGCGCTGATGACCCAGATCGGTGAATTGACCCAGCAGCAGCGTTCGCTGGAAGGCAAGGTTCAGGACCTGCCGGCGACACAGCAAGAGCTGCTTAACCTGACCCGCGATGTCGAAGTCGCTTCGCAGATCTACACCCAGTTGCTGAACAAATCCCAGGAGCTGGACATCATCCGCGCCGGTGCCGTGGGTAACGTGCGCCTGGTGGATACGGCGGACGTCGACCTGACCAGCCCGGTCAAACCGAAAAAAGCCCTGATTGTGTTGATCGCCACCTTCCTCGGCGCCTTCGTCGGCGTCGCGCTGGTGCTGTTGCGCAAATCCCTGAGCAAGGGCCTGGAAGGGCCGGAGGCCATCGAGCAGCTTGGCTTGCCGGTCTACGCGTCGATTCCCTACAGCGCCCTGCAACAGGAAGAGGACAGCAAAAAAGTCCGGGCCAAAGTCGCGGCGGACACGCCGGCGTATCTGCTGGCCCTGCGCAACCCGACGGACCTGTCCATCGAATCGATCCGCAGCCTGCGCACCTGCCTGCACTTCGCGGCGCTGGATTCGACCAACAACCGCATCATGATTTCCGGCCCGAGCCCGCAGGTCGGCAAGACCTTCGTCTCTTCCAACCTGGCGGCGGTCATGGCCCAGAGCGGGCAGCGCGTGGTGCTGATCGACGCCGACATGCGCAAGGGGCATCTGCACAAGACCCTGAACACGCCGATCACCAACGGCCTGTCGGATCTGCTGGTCAAGCGCTGCACCCTCGAGCAGGCGATCAACAAGGTCGAAGTCGACAACCTGCACTTCATCAGCCGTGGCCAGGTTCCGCCCAATCCTTCCGAACTGCTGATGCACGCGAATTTCCGCGACCTGTTGGCGCAACTCAGCGAGCGCTATGACGTGGTAATCATCGACACGCCACCGCTGCTGGCGGTGACCGATGCGGCGATTGTCGGTCGCGAGGCCGGCATCAGTCTGATCGTCGCGCGGTTCGGGGTGAACCCGGCCAAGGAAATCGAGATGACGATCCGGCGTTTCGCCCAGAACGGTATCGAGTTGAAGGGCGCGGTGTTCAACGGCGTCGAGAAGCGCGCCGCCAGCTATTACGGCAACGGCAGCTATTACAACTACGAATACGCGTCCGACCAGTCCTGAAATTCAGCGACGGTCCTTACAGGCATGAAAGTGGGTGGGTTGTGAAAAAAATACTGCACGTGGCGGAAACGATCAAAGGTGGGGTGGCGACAGTCATCCGCACGATTTCGGCGGCTCCCGAAGACGGGCGCTATGAGCTGGTGTATCTGGTCCCGCTCGATCAGAAGAAAGAGCTGCACGGCATCGATCCACAGCAGATCCGCACCTTCGCCCGAAGCGGGCGGAATGTGCCGTCGCTACTGCGTTTCGCCTGGCAACTGGCGCGGGTCCTGCTCAAGGAAAAACCGGATGTGGTGCATTTGCACAGCACCTTTTCCGGGGTGATCGGTCGTTGCGTGTGCGTGCTCCTGCGGCCGTGGCGCAAGCCGAAAATCGTCTATTGCCCCCATGCGTTTTCGTTCCTGATGGAAAGCTCGCCGATCAAGCAGAAGGTCTATGCGGGGATCGAGCGGGTGCTGCAGAAGGTCACGGACAAGATCATCTGTGTCAGCCAGTTCGAGCTGGACAAGGCCGCGAAGTTTGGCATCGAGCGCCAGCGCATGACATTGATCTACAACGGCATCGATCACAAGGATGACGAACGCAAGACAGATGATCCGGCACCGATTCATCTGCTGTTCGTCGGGCGCCTCGACTACCAGAAAGGCTTCGACGTATTGCTCAAGGCCTACAGCGAAGCACAGCGCAGCGACCTGAGACTGACGGTGGTGGGCAGCGCGGTGAACGAGGACGTCGTCGAATGTCCGCCGCTGGACGGGGTGGAATACCTGCCCTGGGTGACGCCAACCGAGGTGCACGCGCTGTATCGGAAAGCCGATGCGCTGATCGTCCCGAGCCGCTGGGAAGGCTTTGCCATGGTGCCGCTGGAAGGCATGGCGCTCGGCCTGCCGGTGATCGCCAGCGACTGCACGTCGTTGCCCGAACTGGTGACCCATGGTGTGTCCGGTTACGTGTTCCCCGCCGGTGACCACCAGGCGCTGGCCGAGCGCCTGAAGAAAATCCAGAAGCCTGCGTTGTCGGCCCTCGGCATCGAAGGTCGGCGCATCGTCCGCGAGCGTTTCAGCGCCGCGTTGATGATCCGCCAGACCTACGACGTGTATTCCGCTCCCTCTTATTAAGTAGAACTCCGCTCATGAACGTAACGATTTTGCATGGCTACAGTGCCTCCAATTCCGGCGATGGTCTGTTGGTCGATCTGGCCATCGCCCTGGTGCAGCGCAACTTTGGCGAAGACACCGCGATCAGCGTGGTGGCGTCCGATCCGGACTCTTTCAAGTACCTGCCGCACCCGCGCTTCGACGCGCCGGTGATGGCGGCCAAGGGTTTGGGCCGAGTCAAACAGGCGGTGTTTCTCAATCAGTCCTACGCCGGGCTGGCGGATCTGCTGAAGAAAACCGATCTGATCGTCGGTGTCGGTGGCGGCTACATGCGCTCCAAAAGTGCCTTCGAGCACATCAAGCTGAAACTCGGCCACGCCAAGCAGCTGGAAACCGCGATCCTCAGCAAAGTGCCGTCGGTGTACCTGCCGCAAAGCATTGGGCCGTTCCACGGCGACAGCGACAGGATCGTCGGCCACTACGCCAGCGCCGACGCGGTGTTCGTGCGCGATAACCGTTCCTCGGCGCTGTTCGATGCCTGTGAAAATGTCTACCGCGCGCCGGACCTCGCGGTGCAGGCGCTGGCCGGCAAGATCCTTCAGCAACCCAAGTTCACCCGCTGCGCCTCGACGCCGGCCACGGTGTGCGTGGTACTGCGCAAGCCGCCGGCATGGAGCAAGGAAAAGAAACTCGCCTACGTGGCCAACCTGAAAGTGCTGCTGCAGCGCTTGAAGAACAAAAGCAAAGTGGTCTGCGCCGTACAGAGCGCCGTGCGCGGAAACGATGACGGCGCGTTTTATCGCGAACTGGGCATCACCGAAGACCTGTTGCCATTGAAGGCCACGCTGGCCAAATACCAACCGGACCTGGTGATTTCCGTGCGCCTGCACGGCGCGATCGAATCGCTGCTCTCGGGTGTGCCGGCGTACCACATCAGCTATGAACGCAAAGGCTTCGGCGCCTATCAGGACATGGGCGTCGAGGACTGGGTCATCAACGGCGGCGACATCAATGTCGATACCATCATCGACACGGTTTACGCGCCGGACGCGCTGTCGAATTTCGGCAAACGCCTGACCGACACCTGCCGCGAGATCGAGGCGAAAACCGTGGCCATGGACGACATCATCAAGGGCGTCATTCGATGATATTCCGGCTGTTGCTGCGAGGCGGGGCACTGGGCGCGAAGTTCTTGCTGGTGCTCGCCATCACCCATTACCTCGGTTACGAGGCGCTGGGTTTTTACGGCGTGGTGGTTGCGGCGTCGTTGATCGCGTCGAAGTTCTACAGCGTCGGTTTCAGTTCCGAGATCAATCGGCTGATCAGCGTCGGCGGCAGTTCGCGCCGGGTCGTGGACAAGGTGCTGCTGCTGTACCTGGCCGTCGGCCTGGCGCTGTCGGTGCTGACGGTGCTGATCTATTCACTGTTCCAGTCGGTGGAAGCGACCACCGCGCTGATCGCCTGCGTGACGCTGGTGCTGCTCACCGAACACCTGTCGTTCGAGATCAACTCGTTCGTGTTTTCCGCGCAGAAAGCCACGGCGGGTGCGCTGCTGTTCTTCATCAAGACCGGGCTCTGGGCGCTGCTGGCCGTGGGCGGAATGGCGCTCGGTTGGGTGTCCGCAATCGCCAGCGTGCTGTGGCTGTGGGTCATCGCCAACGTGCTGGTGATCGTCGCCGGTTACCTGATCGTGGTGAATGTTCATCGCGGGCGCGAAGAGGGAACCCTGGCGACGGCGGCCGTGTGGAAAGCCGGGTTGCCGTTTTACCTCGGCACCGGCCTGATCGCCCTGAGTCAGTACGCCGAGCGCTTTCTGATCATCGACCTCGAACCCTACGCCAGCCTCGGTAAATACGTGTACGCGTGGTCTGCGGCCAACACCTTGCAGGCGCTGTCCTACGCGGTGGTGGCGGTGGTCGGCATTCCGCTGCTTGCCAAGCGCTATCAGGCCGATCAGCAACCGTTCACGGTCCGGCAGTTGTTCGTGAACAAATGGGTCGCGCGGTCGCTGGCGGTGTCGGCGGCGGTCGCGGTGGGCATTTATCTGTTCTTCAACGTGGTGCTCGATTACGTCGCCACCAGCGTTCCGCGTCCGGACAACGGCATTCTTGGTGTGCTGATTTTCTCCTTCGCCCTGCGCGCCATTGGCGACATCGTCTGGGGCGGCTTGATCGCGTCGAAAAACAGTCGGGTGTCCCTCGCCAGCGCGGGCATTTGTCTGTTGGTTTCAGTGCCGGTCAGTTACCTGCTGATCAAGCATTTTTCGATCTACGGCGCGGCTTGGGGCAACGTGTTTGCGATCATCGTGCAGCTCGCCGTGATTGCGCTGCTGACTCGTGCCACACGGGCGAAAAAGGCTGTCGTGTCATGGGCCTGAAACTGCCGTGCATCGAGTTTCGTGGTCGCCGTCTCGATTCGTCGCTGTCGTTCCTGATCCTGTTCACCGGGCTGTTTCTGTCGGTGGCCATGCCGCTGCTGGTGCCGCGCGATCCGGGCCCGGACGCGATGACCCTGTGGTCGTCCTATGCCCGGGCCGACAACTGCAATTTCTGGAACCCGTTCTCGCCGGATCGCTCGTCCTACGAGTGTTCGGCGTTCCTGCTGCGGCCCACCGGGATCAACCTGACCAACGCCTGGGCCTACGGGATGTTCTGCAACTTTTTCCTCACGGCGATTCCCGTGGTGGTGTTCCGGCGCATGCCGCTGACCATCTTCGGAACCTTGTGTCTGTGGGGCATCGTGCGTTCGTTTTTCCTGGAAAACCTGACCAAGGAAATCATTGTGTCGGTGGCGGTACTGAGCATTCTGTTCAGCTCGCTGACGCGCAAATATCGCGGCGGATTTTTCCTCTCGGCGGTGATCTACGGCGTGCTGATCCGGCCCTACTGGATTCTGTTTTCGCTGTCCTGGGTCGGCGTCTGCGTGATGAAGAAATACGTCTCGCGCACGACCTTCTTCCTGATGCTGTTCCTGTTCTATCTGGCGGTTGCGATGGCGATTCAGCTGGCGCTGGGCTTTCCGGTGTCGTCGATTCGCGCCAGCAACAACGAACTGCGCACGGCGGGCGAGGAGGGGTCCAAATCGCTGATCGTGTCGTGGCTCAGCGGCAGCGACTTCGTCTCGCAGGCCCTCGACTCGATGATCATTTTCTTCCGTTTGTCGTTCCCCGTTGAGCTGATCCTGCTGTCCGGGCCGGGTCAGGTGATCTTCGTGGCGTTGATGATCATGACCGCGCTGCTGCTGTTCAAAGTCATCACCTCGACCGATTACAAGGGCGCGCCGATCCAGACCAAACCCAAGGAACTGATCGCGATTCCGCTGGCGTTCCTGCTGGTTCAGGGCTTGTTCGAACCGGACTTCGGCTCGTTCGCCCGGCACTTTTCGATGGTGGTGCCGGTGCTGTTCGTGGGCCTGGGTCTGATGTTGCGGGCGAACAAACCGGCGAAGGTTGAATCAAGAATTCTGAATTGAGGCGGGTGCTTTATGTCGAGCAAGAAAAAGTCCCTGGAGATCGAAACCCTGCGTGGCCTGGCGTGCCTGTTGCTGGTGCTCTATCACGTGATCGGGCCGTTGGGCGGTGGTTTGAAAATCGACATCGGCTCGCCGTTCCGGGTGATCGCCGATTCGATGGTGTACGTGCGCATGCCGCTGTTCACCTTCATCTCCGGCTACATCTATTCCCTCTACAAGATTCGCGGCAATGACTTTTCCGCGTTCTTCAGCGGTAAGGTGCGGCGGCTGATCGTGCCGCTGTTTTGCGTGGGCGTGCCGTTCTCGGTGTTGCAGGCGGTGGGGCCGGGTGTGAACAAGGACGTCAGCGTGATGGATGCGTTGTTATCGTTCTATGTGCCGATCAACCACTTCTGGTTCTTGCAGGCGGTGTTCATCATTTTCATGTTCGTCGGCCTGCTGGAATGGCGTGGGCTGCTGCGCACAGCGACGCGCCTGTATCTGCTGTTCGCGTTCGCGGCGGCGGTGTTCCTGTTGCCGCCGTTTCCGGTTGATGCGTTCGGCATCAACGGGGCGATTTATCTGCTGCCGTTCTTCGTGGCGGGCATGATCGGCCAGGAGAAAGTCAGCGAGCTGAAGCAGACGTTCAAGGTGATCGGCCCGCTGGTGTTTGTGCTGATTTCGCTGACGCTGCTGTACGTGGCGGCGGTGGACCGCGAGCTGATCGTCGACCGCCGCAGCCTGATCGGCCTGGCGGTGGGCTGCGTGTCCTGCATTGCGTTGCTGTCGAGTGACATGCGCTCGAAGGCGTTGACCTGGCTTGGCGGTTACTCCTACGCAATTTTCCTGTTTCACGTATTGTTCGCCGCTACGTCGCGTTCGATCCTCGGTCGCCTGGGTGTGAAGGACGAAAGCGTGCTGGTGTTCTGCGGTTTGACGTGTGGCTTGCTTGGTCCGGTGGCGTTGTCGATGATTTTCAGTCGCTTCAACTTCACTTCCGTGCTGTTTCTCGGCGAACGTGCGGCGACGAAAAAGAAACCGGCGGGGACCATCGCTCCGGTGGCGCAGACCCGATGAAGGAAGCGATTCATGCTGGCTGTTGATGATGTGCCGCCGGTGGCGGCATCGGTGGTGCAAATCGGCGACGCTCGCGAGCGGTTTGGCCAGTGGCGCGAAGGCAAGGCCGGCAAGGTCTTGTCGATCTCGGTGATCGGCGACAGCTACAGCGCCGGGCAGGATTTCTACCTGAACAAACTGGTGCAACGCGTGGCCGGGGAGGTCGGGTTTGCCGGGCCGGGTTATGTCGGCTTCAACCACGGTGCAGCGCTGGGCGGCACGCACTTCAAGTACACCCGCAGCAGCGAAAAATACTTCGGCGGCGGCTGGCAGGTCTCCGCTCTCGGCCAGGCCAGCCCCGACAGTCGCACGGTGACCGGCCGGCCCGGCGCCTGGCTGCAAGTCGAGGCCAGCCCGACGCCCGCCATCAACACCGCGGTCACTCAGGCGAAACTGCTCTACCTCGGCAACGGTGAGTCCAGTGAGCTGCGTTATCGCTGGTCACCTTCCGCCGATTGGCGGCCGTTGAAACTCGCAGGCGAGGGCGTTCAGGAAGTCCCGCTGTCCGGAACGTCGGCCGCCACCGATTGGGCTTTCAGACTGGAAGTGCTGAAGGGCGCGCCGACCTTGTTCGGCCTGTGGTTGAGCAACGATCAGGACGGGGTTCGGGTGTCGAAACTGGCGGCATCCGGCGCGGCGTCCGCTGATTTCTATCACGACGATGCTCACTGGCAGGCGCAGTGGAAAGCCGTGGTGTCGAAGATCCCCGCAGACATTTATCTGATCATGCTCGGTGGCAACGATCAGGGTTTTGGCGTGAAGCCCGAGCAGTATCTGCATAACGTTCAGGGTCTGGTCGGCATGCTCCGCGAGATTCAACCGGCGGCGAGCGTTAACCTGATCCTGCGGCAGGACACCACCCGCTCCAGCGCCTATCCGATGTCGGCTTATGCGCAGGTCATCGAGCCCTGGGCCCGTGAGCAGCATCTGGGTTATGCCAATCTGCAATGCGCGTTCGGCACCGACGTCAAACGCTACGCCGCAGCGATGATCGGACCGGACAAGATTCATCCGCTGCCGGCCACGGGCGGGCGGGTGATTGCCGATTACTTCTATCGCTGGTTCGTGGGCGGACAGCAAAAAGTCTCGCCACAGGACAGCTGTGGCGAGACTTCAAAGTAGCCGTCAGTTATCGAACAGGTCCAGATGGCTCAGCAGCTCTGCGGTTTTTTGCGGCATCAACTGCGTCACGCAACGGGTTTCCACGTTGACGATGATCGCCGGGTCGTTGCAGCAGATCCGCACGCGGAAACGCCAGTCGCTGAAAATCATCTTCAGGCCGTCGCGGTCATCGACCTCCAGCGCCTGTTCGCCGTAGATCCGTTTCAGGTGGGCGAGCAGAGGCCAGGGATCGCGCATCGCTCGGCGTATGTCCCCGGACGAGGGAAACACGCCGATGCGGTCGACCAGCAGCAGGGTACCCAGCCACGGGCCATTGGCGCTGGGCAATGGCTGATGGCGGGATAACCAGCTCATCACCCCGAGGTTGTCCACCTCACGTTCAATCTCTGCGGAATGTTGTGCAATGTTCATGGTTGCCTCGTTGGATGTGCGTGCTGCAATGCTTCAGTGGGGGCCGCTCAGCGGCCCTTCAGGTAAACGTTTTCGTAGCAGAAGTTGGTCGCCTGCAAGTAACCCTCGGCGTCGCCGCAGTCGAAGCGCAGGCCCTTGAACTTGTAGGCCAGCACGCAACCGTTCTGCGCCTGCTTCATCAGGGCGTCGGTGATCTGGATTTCGCCGCCCTTGCCCGGCTCGGTGTCGGCGATCAGGTCGAAGATGTCCGGCGTGAGGATGTAGCGGCCGATGATCGCCAGGTTCGACGGTGCGTCTTGCGGGGCCGGTTTTTCCACCATGTGGTTGACCCGGTAGATGCCCTCGGAAATCGCCTCGCCGGCGATCACGCCGTACTTGTGGGTCTGGTCGCGCGGGACTTCCTGGATGGCGACGATCGAGCAGCGGAATTTCTTGTACAGCTCGATCATCTGCGTGAGCACGCCGTCGCCTTCGAGGTTCAGGCACAGGTCGTCCGCGAGCACCACGGCGAACGGCTCGTCACCGATCAACGGGCGGCCGCTGAGAATCGCGTGGCCCAGGCCTTTCATTTCCACCTGACGGGTGTAGGAGAAGGTGCAGGTGTCGATCAACTCGCGGGTGCCAGCGAGGAACTTCTCTTTCTCGGTGCCGCGAATCTGGTGTTCGAGTTCGTAGCTGATGTCGAAGTGGTCTTCCAGTGCGCGCTTGCCCCGGCCGGTGACGATGGCCATATGTTGCAGGCCGGCGTCCCGTGCTTCTTCAACGGCGTATTCGATCAACGGTTTGTTGACGATCGGCAGCATTTCCTTGGGCATGGCTTTGGTGGCCGGCAAGAAACGCGTGCCATAACCGGCAGCGGGGAACAAACATTTACGGATCATAAAAGTTTCCTGGTCATTCATGGCGCACTGCCATCGTTTATTGCAATAACGAAAGGTTGCAAGTTATTGAAGCTGTACTTTAATACCTGACTCGGGAGATGAGTGGCAAATAGCAATGAGTGTAAAACACGACAATGTTATGAGATGTCGGTTTGACAGTTATTGGTTATTTTTAGTCGGAATCCGTTGATAGTGATGAATGCGCGGGAGTGCTAATAAGTACCAGGCAATACAGTTTGGCTTGTAAAAATATTTATAGCCAGTGATTGAACTGTTTTTGTTTCTGGTTGTTGTCGCGCTGTTTGTGTGAATCAAGACACACATTAAACAAACAGCGCTTGACACGCGAGTTGGCACTTTTCCCACTTATGGACCGCGCTATGAAGATTCTGGTAACGGGTGGCGCCGGCTATATCGGCTCGCACACCACACTTGCACTACTTGAAGCAGGTTATGAAGTTGTAGTTCTGGATAATCTTTGCAACAGCAGCGACGCCGCCTTGCACGCGGTGGAAGGCATTTGCGGCAAAAGTGCGCTGATGATTCGCGGGGATGTCTGTGACCGGGCGCTGCTGGACCGGATTTTCCAGCAGCACGCCATCGATGCCGTGCTGCACTTCGCCGGGCTCAAGGCCGTGGGCGAGAGCGTGCGCAAGCCGCTCGAGTATTACGAAACCAACGTCAGCGGCAGCATCACGCTGTGTCAGGCGATGGCAGCGGCAGGGGTGTTCCGGCTGGTGTTCAGCTCGTCCGCCACGGTCTACGGCGAGCCTGAGCAGATGCCGATCCGCGAGGACTTCCCGACCGGCACTCCGACCAATCCCTACGGCCAGTCCAAGCTGATCGTCGAGAACGTGCTGCGTGACCTGTGCCAGTCCGAACCGCGCTGGAGCATCGCGCTGCTGCGCTACTTCAACCCGATCGGCGCGCATCACAGCGGCCAGATGGGCGAAGACCCCAACGGCATCCCCAACAATCTGGTGCCTTACATCAGCCAGGTGGCGGTCGGCAGCCTCAAGGAGTTGTCGATCTTCGGCGACGATTACCCGACGGTCGACGGCACCGGCGTGCGTGATTACATCCACGTCGTCGATCTGGCGGACGGGCACTTGAAAGCCCTGCAAACCATCGCCGACCGCACTGGCATTCATACCTGGAATCTCGGCACCGGCGATGGCTACAGCGTGTTGCAGGTGCTGCGGGCCTTCGAGCAGGCCTGCGGGCAGCCCGTGCCGTACCGCGTGATGCCACGGCGTTCCGGAGATATTGCCGAGAGCTGGGCCGACGCTTCGAAGGCGGCGAAGGAACTCGGCTGGAAAGCCACGCGCAACTTGCAGGACATGGTCACCGACACCTGGCGCTGGCAATCGAATCATCCTCGGGGTTATCAGGGATGATGGCGTTTTAGTGCAATGTTAGTTTCAGTCAGGTTGTTAGATATCGTCGGGAAATTAGACTGGCAATGCCTTTTGCAAGTCCGTAGATATAAACCTGCCGTTCGACTTTTATCAGTTGGGTAAGACTGTGAAAGAACAACGGATCTTGTTCGCGCTTTTTGCGACTTGAACTCTACCACCTCTAACGAACACCCGATGTTCAGGTGCGATGTTAGAAAGGAGTTGATATGAAGAAAGTGATGGCGATCGCCCTGTTGACGATGTTGAGCAACTGGGCCTCCGCAGCTGAAGCGCCGCTTACAGCAGTGACCAATGTATCTGGCAGTGTCGCGGCTTCTACAGCGCCTGCTGCCAGTACTGCCATGGTCGCCAGTGCTGTAGCGGCGTCCAACAGTGGTGGAAGTGCCAACGGCGGTACAACGGGTACCACCGGTACCACGGGTACAACCGGCACGCACAACTAACTGAAGTATCTGTTGGTGCAGTACAGGGTCGCCCGACGAAAGTCGGGTGACTTTGTTTTTGGATTCGCCCTTGAATAGCGTAGTGCCATTATGACCCGTCGTTTTTCTCTTTTATTGTTGGCAAGTATCGCTTTGCAAGGTTGCATGTTCTCCCCCGGCCAGTACCTGAGCACCAGTAGCATCACGCGCCAGGGCGCCAGCGAAAGCAGCCGGGTCGAGCTCATTCCGATCACCCCCAAGCTCATCGCCATGAACCGCGCCACGCACAAGCGTGAGTCGGTGCCGGCAGAGTTGTTGGCGACCCCGGCCGAATACCGCATCGGCAGCAACGATGTGCTGTACATCACGGTCTGGGATCACCCCGAGCTGACCGCCCCTTCGGGTGCGCAGCAGCAGATTGACGCCAACGGCCGTCTGGTACGCTCCGACGGCACGTTGTATTACCCGTACATCAAGGAAGTCCAGGCCGCCGGCAAAACCATCCAGCAACTGCGCTCAGACATCGAGCAACGCCTCTCGGCGTTTATTGCCGAGCCGCAAGTGGATGTCGCGGTGCTGCGTTTCGCCAGTCAGAAAGTCGTGGTCTCGGGCGCCGTGGCCAAGGCCGGCCCCCAGGCGATTTCGACCAACCCGCTGAGCGTGGTCGAGGCCCTCGGCTCGGCCGGTGTCGATACCAACAATGCCGACTTGTCCGGGCTGATGCTGACGCGCAACGGGCGGGTCTATCCGCTCAATCTCGATGCGCTCAATCAGCAGGATTCCGAATTGCAGAACGTCTACCTCAAGGGAGGCGATCAGCTGTATCTGCCGTACAACGACAACAAGCGCATCTACGTGATGGGCGAGGTCAACCAACCCCGTGCGCTGAGCTTCAAGACCGCCACCATGAACCTGTCCGACGTGCTCGGTTCGGTCGGCGGCCTGAGCCAGACCACCTCCAACGGCAACGCCGTGTACGTGATTCGCGGGGTGGAAAACCTCGACGTCGAGCCGGCGAAAATCTATCAGCTGGAAGCCGAATCGCCGACCGCCATGGCGCTCGCCTCGCACTTCGAAGTGCGGCCCCAGGACGTGGTCTATGTCGGGCCTGCCAACGTGACTCGCTGGAATCGCCTGATCAGCCAGTTGGTGCCGTCGGCATCGATTGTCGGGACGGGAGCTTCCGCTGCGAAGAACTGGAGCGAATACAGTAACAACAGCAAATAAGGCCGCCGACTGTGAAAACGTTGAAAGTGGGCGTGTGCCTGATGGCGGCCGTGTTGTTAAGTGGCTGCAATCCGCTGATGAGCGCTTCGTTGAACAACCTCAAGGCGTCGGTCATCGGACCGGATGAACTCGATGTGTCGGCGGAGCAGGTGGCCGGGGTCAAGTATCCCCAGCTCAAACTGACCACACCGTCCGGTTCCGGGGTGCTGGCGCTGGTGCGCGAGCGCGAGGACCTGCAGTTCTGGGTCGCCTCCGGCAAGCAGGTGCTGCTGATGCGTGACGGCCTGGCCATGCGCACTGTGGGCCTCGGCGTGGACGGCGATCTGGACGGCACGCGTCTGTCCGATGACTCGCCGTTCAAACAGGGCCTGCATCGCATCACCGACGGCTACACCAGCCGCCGCTGGATCGACCTCTACAAGGGCCAGGAAGTCGGGATCCTCGTCAACAGCCGCTTCTCCCGAAAATCCCTGGAAACCCTCGACATTCTCGACAAGGAATACTCCGTGCTGCGTGTCGATGAGCAGATTGACGCGCCGGCCATCGGCCTGCGCGCAACCAACCGTTACTGGGTCGATCCGGTGGACGGTTTCATTGTGCAAAGTGAACAGCAACTGACCTCGCAGTTGCGGGTCAGGATCGTGCAACTGACCCCTGACCGCAGGCATATCCCGTGAAGCGGCTCAGAGCGCTGTCGGCGTGCTTGATGTTACTCACTGGGATCAGCGAGGCAGCAGTCATCGTCAGCGGTGATGTCGCCAACCCGGGCCCCATCGAATTGCCGGCGGGTGGACGTTTGCGCGATGTGATCGGTGAGGCCGTGCCGAATGCCGAAGGCTACTGGCTGGCGGGCGTCCTGTTGCGTCAGTCACTGCTGGAGGAACAGACGCGGCTCAAGGTCGGTGTGCTGTTCGATCTGGATGTGCTGCAGCGCATGGCCATGCTGTTCGACAAGCCGAGTCGTGCGGCGCTGGCACGACGACTGGCCGAGCAGGTCCGGCAGATGCCGGTGACCGGACGGCAGATCGCCGATCTCGATCCGGTGGCGGTGGAAGTCGGCTTCGCCCGCAACATCCGTCTCGACGATGGCGATCAACTGATCTACCCGAAACGGGTCGACGAAGTCGAAGTGCTGGGCGCCGTCGCCGAGCCGTGCCGCTTGCCTTATCAGCCGTTGCAGGAGGCCCGCGAATACCTGCAGGGCTGCACGTTACTGACGGCAGACGCCGATGCCGACTACCTGTGGCTGATCCAGCCCAACGGCGAATCGCGGCGGGTCGGCATCGCCCACTGGAACCGCGAGAGCGGGCAGATGCCCGTGGCCGGCAGCAAGATTCTGGTGCCGGTGAAAAACGATGATCTGGATCCGCCTGTCCCTGAACTTAATCAGCAGTTGGCCGAATTGATTGCCACGCAGTTGGCTGAGGTGGTTCGTTGAATTTGCGTTTTGCAGCTGTGCTGTTATTGCCGTGTGGCCTGGTGCATGCCGAGCCACGGATTACCCAGAATGACTTCGGCGGCGTCGGTCTGTTGCAGACCCCGACCGCGCGCATGTCGCCCGCCGGTGAGTTGAGCGTCAACGCCAACCGCACCGAACCGTACAGCCGATACAGCGTTTCGTTGCAGCCGCTCGACTGGCTGGAAGGTTCGTTTCGCTACACCGCCATCACCAACCGTCCGTACGGTTCCGAAGCGCTGAGCGGCAGCCAGAGCTATAAGGACAAGGCGGTCGACGCCAAGGTCCGGCTGTGGCAGGAAAGCCACTGGGCGCCGGAAGTGGCGCTGGGCTTTCGAGACATCGGCGGTACCGGTCTGTTTGCCAGTGAATTCTTCGTGGCCAACAAGCGCTGGGACAATTTCGATTTCAGCGCCGGCATCGCCTGGGGTTACATCGGTAATCGCGGCGATGTCGACAACCCGTTGGGTTCGATCAGTGACCGCTTCAACACTCGCCCTGATCTGGAAGGCACCGGTGACGTCAACGCCGGCTCGTACTTTCGCGGTAAGCCATCGTTTTTCGGCGGCGTGAGTTACCAGACGCCCTGGGACCGTCTCAGCCTGAAGCTCGAATACGAAGGCAACGACTACAAGCACGAGCCCAAGGACAACATCATCAAACAGGACTCGCCGATCAACCTCGGCGCGGTGTTCAAGGTGACCGATTCCGTCGATGTGAGTGCGGCCTGGGAGCGCGGCAACACGGCGATGTTCGGCATCACGTTCCACACCAATTTCGTCAGCCGCAAGGCCCCGGCCAAGACCTTCGATCCACCGGCCGAACCGCTGCCGGCGAAGGCGCCGGCCACGACCATGGAAGAGGTCAATTGGGCCGACGTGTCGCGCCGCTTGCAGCAGAACGCCGGTTACAAGGTCGAGCGCATCACTCAGCGCGATTCCGAACTGATCGTGTACGGTGAGCAGCAGCGCTATTTCCATTCGCCCAAAGCCGTCGGCCGCGCGAGCCGGATTCTCGACAACAGCGTCAACGACGACATCGATTGGTTCACCGTGGTCAACAAGCGCTACGACCTGCCGCTGGAAGAAACCAGCGTGCCCCGGCAGACCTTCCGCGAAGTGATCAACAACGAGGAGCCGTTGGAGTCGCTGCACCGCACCACCGAGATCAATCCGGCAATGCCGCGCAACGAGAAAACCCTCTACACCGAGGCGCCGCAGCACTTCAATTACGGTGTTGGCCTAGGCTTCAAACAGAACGTCGGTGGCCCCGATGGTTTGCTCTATCAGTTCACCGCGGATCTGGACGCCGAGTACCGCTTCAACCGCAACACCTGGTGGAACGGTTTGCTCAGTCAGAACCTGATCAACAACTTCGACAAGTTCACCTACGACGCACCCAGCGGCCTGCCGCGCGTGCGCACCGACTTGCGTCAGTACCTGACCACGTCGGACACCACCATGCCGCTGTTTCAGGTCAGCCACGCCGAGCAACTGGACAAGGATTTGTACGGCATGGTCTACGGCGGTTATCTGGAGTCGATGTTCGCGGGAGTCGGGGGCGAGGTGCTGTTTCGTCCGACCGGCAAGCGCTGGTCAATCGGTGCGGACCTGAACTACGTGCGTCAGCGTGAATTCGACCAGGGTTTCGGCCTGCAGGATTACTCGGTCTGGACCGGCCACATCACCGGCTACACCGACCTGCCATTCGACACGCTGGCCGCGGTCAGCGTCGGCCGTTACCTGGCGGGTGACTTTGGCGGCACGGTGGATATCTCCCGTGAGTTCTTCAACGGCGTGCGCTTTGGCGCTTGGGCGACGATCACCACCGCCGGCAGCGCCGAGTATGGCGAGGGTAGTTTCGACAAGGGGCTATACCTGTCGATTCCGTTCGACGAAATGATGAGCATGTCGACCATGCGCCGCGCCAACCTGGTGTGGGCACCGCTGACCCGTGACGGTGGCGCGCGGCTCAACCGCAGCTTCCAGCTGCATTCGATGACCGACAGTCGGGAAGGGGACATGTTTTACCGCAACTTCGGGAAGATTACCGAGTAGGTTCGGGGGAGCGGGAAATTAAAGCGGGAGCCTGATGGCTCCCGTTTTTGTTTGTGGTGGAGAGGGATCTTGATACAGCTGTCATTGCTAGAGGAGTTAGTGTGTTCCGGGTGATTGGCAGGTTCAAACCTGATGGTGAATGATCCGGCGCCATCGTCGGATCGCCGCCCGGACCAAGCCCGCTCCCACAGGTTTCAGGTGATGGCGTAATCTTCGCCATTTCCCCCGATCCTTGTGGGAGCGGGCTTGCCCGCGAAGGCGTCCGCTCAGCCGACATCAAATCATCAGACTTTCCTCGGCCGCAGAGCCCTCCGCCAACCCCCAAATCCCGCCCACAAAAAAGGGGACTTTCGTCCCCTTGCGGTGTTGCTTTCTCAAGCGCTGCGTCTCAGTAAATATCCTTCGACAACAGGGTGAACGGCGTCTTCACCAGGATCTTCACATCCAGCCACAGCGACCAGTTGTTGATGTACTTCAGGTCGATCTCGACGCGCTTTTCCATCTTGTCGAGCGTGTCTGTCTCACCCCGGCAACCGCTGATCTGTGCCAGGCCAGTGATGCCCGGTTTGATTCGGTGACGGGCCATGTAGGCGAGGATCTTGCCCGAGTAGTAGTTGTTGTGCGCCACGGCGTGCGGACGTGGGCCGACCAGTGCCATGTGGCCTTGCAGCACGTTGAACAGTTGCGGCAGCTCGTCCAGCGACGTGCGACGGATGAAGCGACCGACTGGCGTGATGCGCGAATCGTTGCGGCTGGCCTGTTTGACCTCACGGTCATCGTGCACGCGCATCGAGCGGAATTTCCAGACCTTGATCACCTTGCCGTTCCAGCCGTGGCGATCCTGCTTGAAAAACACCGGGCCCGGCGAGGTGAGCTTCACCGCCAGCGCCACGGCCAGCAGCACCGGGCTCAGCAGAATGATCGCCAGCAGGGCGACGGCTTTTTCCACCAGGCTCTTGCTCAGCGCAGCAGTCGGGCGGCTGGTCAGCGGGCTTTCGTTGAGGTAGATCGCCGGCAGGCCGTCCACGACTTTCACCGAGTGATTGAGCAGCGTCAGGCTGTTCAGGTCCGGCACCCAGACCACGTCAACGTTGGCATCCAGCAAGTCCACATACATGGCTTCGATCTTGGCGGCTTCCGACAGCGGCAGCGTGATGTACAGGCGGCGGATGTCGTGGGTCTGGATCAGCTCGAGCAGTTCGTCCTGAGCGCCGACAACGCGCGGGGCGTCCGCTTCCAGAGACGGGGTATCGCCGTTGCTGACCAGACCGACCAGCGGCAGGTTTTCGTGCTGGCTCAGCTTCTTCGCCAGGCCCAACGCCAGTTCGCCGGTGCCGACGATCAGGGTCTTGTGTTCGCTTTTGCGCGAACGCTGGTAGAACTTCGAGAACGCATGCAGCGGTGCGTACAGCAGTGCCTGACCGAGGAAGCCGTACACCGCCCACTCAAGGATGACCTGGCGGGAGAACAGCGCATCGGCCTTGCAGATGAAGGCGATGAACGCCAGCCCGGCCATGGTCATGAACCAGCCTACAAACAGTCGACCCAGCCCGGTCAGGTAATTGTCTCGCTTTCGATACGCGCCGCTGAAGGTATAAGCCGGCACCGAGGCCAGTACCGCCAGGATCGTGCACATCCGATAGTAGAACTCGACGGTGCCCGTGTGCTGTTCGGCCAGTATGAACAACAGGGAAACAATGAAACTCTGTGCCAGCGCCCATTGGCCCCAAAAGGTCAGTCCCTTGAGGCCGGTGTTTCGATTGATACGAAGAGAAAGATCCATACGATATCCCCAAAAGACGTCCATTCAGGTTTCGACAGTAGAAAACCGAGTTGTTAAGCAGACTTGTTATTGTTGTTTGAGCCAGTGTCCTGAGGTAACAACGCCGGAATGCGGAACTGTCGTCAGTCAATAGACTAAGTTATTGCCGGGGATGCTGTCTGACGAGTTCTAACAAGATGGCACAATGCCAACTTGTTTGAATTTCCAATATTCAAACGTTAGAAAAGGTCGAAAGGCAGGGGGTGAATAATCAATATTGTGTTTGCTATCGTAGGTGGGGTCAGGAGGCGGGTATAACCAGGGAGGGGTGAAACCAAACAGAGTGCTTTTTTATTTTTGTAATCGCACTTGTATCTGTTTGTCTTGTAGTGGGGGATGTTGTTTAGGCAACAACTTCCTGGATCAGGCAATATCCGCGGTTGCGTACGGCACGAAACAATCGTTCACCGTTGCTGGCGTTCTTGAATTTGTCTTGAAGACGGCTCAGGCACATTTCCAGTCCCCGGTACTGCTCCGGCTCGCGGCCGATGCTGAGGATCAGATCGTCCCGACTGACAACACGCTCTTCATGGTGAAGCATTTTGCGCACCAGTGCGGTTTCGAGCCCGGTGAGACTGATCTCGACACCCTCTTTCGTCAATGCACCCTGATCATTGTCCAGATGCCAGGCTTCAGTGCAGGGCGAGTCGGATTCGATCGTTCGGGAAGCGTCAGTGAGGTCTTCGGACATGGCGGTCGAACCGTGGAACGAGTGCGCCGATTGTGCGGCCAGCCATTCCGATTCAAGCGTGGCCAATATGCGCTGGGTATCATGTTCGATGCTGCGTGCGACATGCTTCCTTGTGCCGCTTGGGTAAGTGAACTCCATTAGCATCGGAGTGGAAGAGGGCGAAGCAACACCTTCAATAAACATTTGTGCCTGAGACGTGCCAAACGAATTGAAACGCTCACTGGAGAGAATGCTCTCGAGTTCGCGCTGCGACGCTGAGCTGTTAGTCACGACAACAAAATATTTTCTTGGGAGGGTCGTGCTGGTTTCCATGTCTCTCTCCTAAAGTACACACCAAATTTGGCGAAAAAATAATGGCAGGCGAGCAATGTTTTCCTCGGAATTAATCGAAAAGGCAGGGTCTGGGCCCAAAGATGGCCCTCGATAAGTTCCACTCGGTCTGCGGTTAGAGTAATGGTTTATTGTTATGTTTAAGTGTTGCAGCGCTCATGCAATTGACAGCTTTTTATTAGATATGTGACGCGGTTAAAACTATGAGAAAGCGGATGTTTGAAGCGTTGCATCAGACGTTCCCTCGTATGCTGCAAAAAGAGTGTTTTCCCTGAATCAAGGAGTTGAGATCAACCCCCTCATCAGACGATAGCCATACCCGCGAATGCTCTGTATGGCGTTCGTACCGTACACGTCCTTGATTTTCCCGCGCAAGCGACTGATGGATTTTTCCAGCGCCCGAGGGTCGTAGAAATGGGTGTTGAGCCCCATGATGCCGGCGATTTCATCATGGCTGAGAATGTGATTGCCGGTCTGCGCAAAGGCTTGCAGGATCTTCATTTCGGCAAAGGAGATATCGAGTTTCTTGCTGGTGTCCGAGAGGCAGATGCGGGTGGGATCCAGCACCAGGCTGATATCGCGTTGCCATTCTTCACTGTTGAAGAACTCGCCCAGCAGTTCCGCGCTTTCATCGGACAAGGTATTGAGTTTGATACAGAAGTCGGCACCGGCCAGAAAATACTTGATCTTGTTGAACGCGCCGCGGCCGGTGATTACGGCACAAATGATCGACTTCAAGTTGTCGCTGCGCAGGTTTTCCACCAGTGCTAGGTTGTCTTCAAGAGCCTGAGGGCTGTCGATGACAATGAATATGGCTCGATACAAGCCGTGATATTCATTTGGCTGATATGAACTAGCGTAAGAGCCAGTTTCAATGGTCAGATCAGTCTGCACATGCTTCGTGATTAGCGCGCTAAAGTGTTCAGCCACGCCACGGGTACGACCCAGAGTGAGAACACCTGGTTCGTCGCTTGTGCGGCGCGGACTTCTAGTCGCTAAGTTACCTGTGAGCATCATGCATTGACTCGAAAAGGTGCTGACATCGGGATGTTAAAGCACCGGTTCTCATCTGTGACTGACAATTGGTAACATTTGCGCGGATTTTAGACGTGGCTCCCGAGTTTTCTAACAATAATTAAGCATTTCAAGCTTTTAGTTGATTTTTTCGGGGCTGTGAACTAACGGAATTGAGGTCGTTAGATGGTGGCAATATGGAATGGTGCCACTATTTTGTAATTATCGCGACCCGTTTTTATGTCCCTTGGCCATCACTCAACTGCATACGTATCAGAGCAGTGTGAGGTGGGTCACATTTTATGGTGAGGCCTGTGTTTTGGCTATAACGTCGACAAGTTCACATACGGACGTTTATTAACATGCCTTGAGTGTGGCTTTTGATAAGACATATTCTCCGTCCCCGAGTCGGGCAATGGGTGCTCATCTGCCAATTGTTTTACTTCAGATACTCAATGCCTGAATGCATTTAACAGGGCGCCCGCAAAGAGCGCTCTGACGGAGGATTAATGGATTTACTGACCTTGTTCAAGGTGCTGATTCTTGGGGCGGTAGAAGGCCTGACCGAGTTCCTGCCCATTTCCAGTACGGGCCACCAGATTATTGTTGCCGACTTGCTGGAGTTCGGCGGCGAACGCGCCATGGCGTTCAACATCATTATTCAACTGGGCGCCATTCTGGCCGTGGTCTGGGAGTTTCGCCCGAAAATCTTCGAGATCGTCAAAGGCCTGCCGACCCAAAGCAATGCCCAGCGTTTTACCCGTAATCTACTGATCGCTTTTTTCCCGGCTGTCATTCTCGGCGTGTTATTCGCCGACACGATTCATGAATACCTGTTCAACCCGATCACCGTAGCGGTTGCATTGGTGGTGGGCGGCATCGTGATGTTGTGGGCCGAGCAGCGCGATCATGTAGTGAGTGTCGACCATGTGGACAACATGAAGTGGGCCGACGCGCTGAAGATCGGTTGCGTACAGTGCCTGGCGATGATTCCGGGCACGTCGCGCTCCGGTTCTACCATCATCGGCGGTTTGCTGTTCGGCCTGTCACGCAAGGCCGCCACGGAGTTCTCGTTCTTCCTGGCAATGCCGACCATGGTCGGCGCTGCGGTGTATTCCGGCTACAAGTACCGCGAACTGTTCCAGAGCAGCGACCTGCCGGTCTTCGCCCTGGGCTTCGTCGTCGCATTCATCTTCGCGATGATCGCCGTGCGCGGCCTGCTGAAGTTCATTGCGAACCACAGCTACGCCACTTTCGCCTGGTATCGGATCGGCTTCGGCTTGCTGATCCTTGCCACCTGGCAGTTCGGCTGGGTTAACTGGACGGCTGCGGCGGCAAGCTGATTACTGGCTGCTGATCAGTGCAGCGACGGCGAGGTCATTCAATTCAGAGTCGGGCGAATCCTGACGAAACCGCTGCAACGCCGAGGTGAAATACGCGGCTTGCAGCATGCCGTCACTGGCGAGGAAATAACGTGCCGCTTCAATTTCCTCTACCGAATACACACGTTTTTTCAGTCCGGAAATGTCCGACATCCCGTCGACTGTGACCATCGTCGTCGTGAAAACCAGAAAACCAGACATCTGGGTAGATTGAAAAGGGCCATTTTCGCCGTTGCCGCACCCCTTCGCAAAATCACAGGATGCATAGGCGCTTGCAGAGAGAGTCGAGAGTAAAGCGAGGAGGGTGAAACGCTTGAATAAAACACAGCTGAACGCGGGCATAACCAAAAGACATCCTGTCAGTACAGCAAAACACCGGGCAACGCTCATTCGTTGCCCGCACATTCAACGCATCGATCAACGACCCGCCAGCAACTCCGCCGCCTGATCCAGCAACGCCAGCGGATCCTTGGCCTTGTGGATATCCACCGACAACAACTGACGAAACTTGCGCGCCCCCGGGAACCCGGTGCCCAGGCCCAGCACATGACGGGTGATGTGATGCATCGCGCCGCCGGCCAGCAAATGCTCGGCTATATAAGGCCGCAACTGCGCCAGCGCCTCGGCCCGGCTGATCACCGGCGCGGTACTGCCGAACAACTGCTGATCCACCTCGGCCAGCAGATAAGGATTGTGATACGCCTCGCGCCCCAGCATCACCCCGTCAAAGGTCTGCAAATGCTCATGGCAGGCCTCCATCGTCTTGATCCCGCCGTTCAGAATGAACTCCAGCTCCGGAAAATCCGCCTTCAACCGCGCAGCCACGTCATAACGCAACGGCGGAATGTCACGGTTCTCCTTCGGCGACAACCCCTCCAGAATCGCAATCCGCGCATGCACCGTAAAACTGGTGCACCCGGCATCCCGCACCGTGCCGACGAAATCGCACAGCTGCTCATAACTGTCCCGCCCATTGATCCCGATCCGATGCTTGACCGTCACCGGAATCGACACCGCATCACGCATCGCCTTCACACAATCCGCCACCAACTGCGGATGCCCCATCAGGCACGCGCCAATCATATTGTTCTGCACCCGATCACTCGGGCAGCCAACGTTCAGATTCACCTCGTCGTAACCGTTCTCCTGCGCCATACGTGCGCAAGCGGCCAGGTCCAGTGGAACACTACCGCCCAGCTGCAACGCCAGCGGGTGCTCGGCTTCGTTGTGACGGAGGAAACGCTCGTAATCGCCGTTGAGCAGAGCGCCGGTGGTGACCATCTCGGTGTAGAGCAGGGCGTTTTTCGACAGGATGCGTAGGAAGTACCGGCAGTGGCGGTCAGTCCAATCCATCATCGGCGCGACGGAGAAACGGCGGGAGAGTGGGGCGGGTGTGGCGGTGATTGGGGGCATTGGGGGTTCGGAATCGGTGTGGCTGGGAGGTCGGGGAGTTTATCAGGAATGGGTAGCCAGAGGGGGCAGGGCGAAGCGTGACACAGACACCGCGTAGTTCAAATTGAATGGCATGGTTTTCCATGCGTCATTATTGCTAATTAATATAACTGGCTGTCAGTTATGACAGGTTCATCTCTGTTCGAATGAGTGAATACTGCGGATGCTTCGATTTGAGGCAAAGAGTGAAAAGTTCGGGAGATAAGGTTATGCCACCAATGGATTCTAACAGTAAGTTTATATTCGATAATCTTGGGGCTGGGTATAGGGTGTCTCTAGTCTACGAGGGTAAAACCTATACTGGAACTGTCATGGGCAAAAATTCAACGTCGTCTGGGACGGCAACTTTGGAGGTCAATGTTGATGTGGATGCAGGGGTCGAATATAAAGGGTTTCTTGAGTATAAAATTGCGAGTATTGTAGTTATTTGACTTTTTGAGAGGGGGGCGAAGTCGCCGCTCTCTATTTTAAATCGGCAAAAGGGGGCAGGCGGTAAAAGGGGATAGTGGCAAAGGCGGCAAGAGGGGACGGATTTATTTATTTTAAGTGGTAAATAAATTCGTCCCCGATTCATTTGTTTAAGAATGGTTGTAATTTAATCCTGTTTATTCTTTGTCTGCAAAAAAAAGTAGGATTAATTATTCGACTGTTGTTTCAAATACGAGTTGGGCGTCGATTCTGCCGGGAGAGGCTTCGGCCCCTGGAGCGTCCTGTAGTTCGGCAAGAAAATTATATAGAATTCCATCGTTTCTGATTTCTTTTGACTTGTTATTCGATAGTTTATATGTCTTGGAAAGGTCTACGGGGCTGCCGTCTCCGTTCTTCAAGGCTATCTGTAGATCTTTTGAGCATTCAATACAGCTGTTATTTCGAAGGGCGCTACCGTCTTTGTTTATATTTTCTGTTCGAAATCGAAGAGAGACGGCGGCATCGTAATTGGCTGCATCTTTTTGATCTGTGCAATTGCTAAATTCTATAGAGAATGGTTTGACTGCGCCGGTGGCCGGCACTGCGCCAAAGTCGACTAGCGTCTCCGCGTTTGTCAGTGAACATGCCGTGCCAATCAGTTCGCCTGGCTGGAAATAACGCTGACCCACTCCGCGATGGCCATTCGCTCCACCACCATGGTTTTCGACCTCAACTAATCGAGGGTCTTTGATGTTAAGTGCATATACTCCGGGAGGGATTTTTCCGGTTTTTACGTAGGGTATTGTTCTGGTGAAGGTCTGCGGCTGGTTGCTCGGTATGGGGAGCCCGAAAAGTACGGGGCCGGCGAACGTATAATTCGAGTGGCAAAAGCTGGTCTTGTTCGCGAGTGAAATCCCCGGGACTGTGGTAGCGCACTTTCTATCATCCCCATTGACAGGTTGGCTGACCAAGTGAAGTGTCGAGCTTCGATGAGTGATTGAAGATGAAAATGAACAGCTCGTTGTGGTGGCCGTGATGGTGAATGTACCTACCTCACTACCGATGGGCGCTGTGGTGACGTCCGCAAAGATCTCAGTTTTGATATCCATTTCGGAAAAGACGCAACCCGCATTTACCATCGGGCTGAAGATTGCAATGGGTAGGCCGATCAAGACATAGCGGTGCATATTTTTACCACTCAATTATTTTTTTGGCTCTGTATAGAATCGCGAGGCGGGGTGAAGTTTTACCTATCTTTTTTAACGCTATGCTGAAGCTTCGTGTGTTATCGATTTTTTGGATGTTACTGATCTTCTTATGTGGGCTCTGTTGGTTTTTTAGGTTTCAAGTTTTAGGTGCCTGGGCGTTATTGAGCTGGCTCATCCAGTCTAATTGTGTATTCGATTGCTTGCCGTAAGAATGGTCCGCAGTTAGTGTGAGATCGGTCTTACAGCGGGTCTAATGAGAGCAAAGGGCAACGCCCCCTTGGATGATTGGCCTAGGTAGTATTAGTTGAGTGTTTACTGATGCAAAAGGGGACAGATTTGAATGGCACTTACTTAACATGTTTAGCATGCCCGTTTTTCCTGACCTCAGCCCTT
>NZ_JASCAF010000035.1:0-95290 GCF_029967985.1 Pseudomonas sp. V88_4 | reverse complement strand
TGAGCCTTGGCCAGCAGGGTGAGTTGTGGGATGGCAGCGGTGCGAGTGCGAAGTCGTTGGGCAAGGTGGCGGCTGATGCGAAGGGCGACTATTCGAAAACCGTCACGGCCGCGCCGGGTGCTCATCGGTTCTACATTCAGTCGCTGTATCACCCGGGCAAACCTGTGTACTCCATTCCTCATACCTTGACCGTCGTGGCCGTCGTTGTGCCGACCATCGACAAGGTGAACGAAAACACCGCCACCGGTGCGGCCGTTGCGATCGGAGGATCGACCATCGCGCCCACGTTGGTGATCAGCGGCAAGCTGAGCCTTGGCCAGCAGGGTGAGTTGTGGGATGGCAGCGGTGCGAGTGCGAAGTCATTGGGCAAGGTGACGGCTGATGCGAAGGGCGACTATTCGAAAACCGTCACGGCCGCGCCGGGTGCTCATCGGTTCTACATTCAGTCGCTGTATCACCCGGGCAAACCTGTGTACTCCATTCCTCATACCTTGACCGTCGTGGCCGTCGTTGTGCCGACCATCGACAAGGTGAACGAAAACACCGCCATCGGTGCGCTTGTTCCAAACGCAGGAACGACCATGGTGACCACGCTGGTGATAAGCGGTAAGGCGAGTGCGGGTCAACAGCTACAGGTGCTTAAAGGCGGGGCGGTGGTCGCTACGATTCGGGTCAGCCCTGCCGGCGACTATTCGTATCCCCACGTGGATGCGGCGTTGGGGGCGCGCAGTTATACGGTCAAGGCGCTGTATGGCGCGTTGCCGGTTTCGCAAGCATGGGCGTTGAGTGTCACCACTGGTGCCAGAATTCTCCAGGCAAGGACTAATACCAGTATTCCAAACGGCCGAATTATTCAATCCGGGGCTAGCGTTAGCATATCTTCCGAGTGGGGCGTCAGATTTTTCTTGACCGATGTTCCCTCTGCTCATACGCATTACGCGGTGTTTAGGGATGGACAGCGCAGCGGTAGTGGACCCTTGGGCAATCCGCCGCATGCCGAGGCATACAATAACGCGCCCAAAACCGAACGCGTTCGTGTGGCTACCTATTCCGGCATAAACAACGCCCCGTTACCGGACGGCCCGGACTTCGTGATTAACTGGATACGCTGATATTTTTGAGGTTGCCCTAACGGCTCGCAGCCCTGCGGGCCGTTTTGCTTTTAACCCCGATACTGCCCCGGCGTAGCCGCCAGATGCTGCTTGAACGCCCGCTGAAAATGCGCCTGATCGGCAAACCCGGCCTCCAGCGCCACATCCGCAATCAACTGCCCGCGCCGTAAACGCTCGCGGGCAAACTGAATTCGCTGATTGACCAAAAACGCATGGGGCGTCATGCCGAAGTGCTGTTTGAAGGCGCGGATAAGGTACGACGGAGATAGCTCGGCAGCGGCGCAGATGTCGTCGAGGCCGAGCAGGTCGGTGCAGTGCTGGCGGATGAAGTCGGCGGCACGTTCGAGTTTGAAATTCGGTTCGCGGATGGGTTGTTCGATGGGGTTCAGACGCAGTTGCAGCTCGCTGAAAAACTCCACGGCGGCGCTCTGTTTGCGCAGCACGTCTTGCTGATCGTCGACCAGCACGGTGTACAACGCATTCAAGTCGCGAAACAGGCGAGCATCATTCAAATGCGTATCGGAAAACCGTCGAAATTCAAGCTCCGCACTGAACCCCAGCTGATGCTGCAGATCCGTCAGCCACGGCGTTTCCACGTACAACATCAAATACGACCACGGCTGATCATCGATCGGGTTGCACGCGTGCACGTCTCCCGGATTCATCAGCACCACGGTGCCGGCCGCCACTTCGAACGAGGATTGCTCATGCACATAAGTGCTGCGCCCGGCGGTGATCGCGCCGATGGAAAAGTGCGCGTGGGAGTGCCGTGAATAGCAGACCTCACGCCCATCGGCGATGGCCCGCGCTTCGATGAAGGGCAGGGCGTCGTCGCGCCAGAAGCGTGGGGTTTGTTCGGAGGGCTTGACGGAAGCTCTCTTCATCGTAGTGGTTTCCGGTAGTCGGGCTTGAGTTTAGCGAGCGCTGACTGCCGTTGGCCAGTCATGGTTATTGCGCTAACTCCAGTTTGTCGATTAGCACACTATCACCGGGGACTTCGATCTGAACCCTTGTAAACGTACGCTCAATGGCAGGTTTGAATTCTTTCTCGCCACCACCATGAGGGGGTTCATGAATCTCGGTGATTATCAAGTCATCCTGCAGAAAGCGCACAGTCAGGCCTTTACCTGCGTTTGTATACCAAAAGCTGAAGCTTTTTGTGGCCTGATTCAAGTTGATGTCCACGGTGCCTTGGCGAACGACCAAGACTTGCCCGTTAACGTGTGTACCGCTTGATCGCATGATGGACATTGGCACTGTAGTGCCTGGCAAAAGGTAAAAACGTACCCCGTTGCTGATGAGGGTCTGTCCAGGAGCAAAATCCTGTGGGGTCTGATCTTCGAAATCCACTGTAGTGAGGGTGTTCATGGCGATATACCGTCAGTTGGAGGAATAGCCATGGTCGAACAACCTCACAACAAAAACACCTGTCATATCTGACAGGTCACGACGGTTCCTGATGGACGGCTGACTGGGCCAGCTGCTCAGTTCTGGCCGGCGAAGGCTCGCTCCAGTTCGGCGATGTCGAGTTTTTTCATCCCGAACATGGCCTGCATCGCCCGTTGGACTTTGGTCTGGTCGGGGTCGGTCATCATGTGCATGAACGCCACCGGCACGATCTGCCACGAAACGCCGAACTGGTCCTTGAGCCAGCCGCATTGTTGCGCTTGCACCGGCCCGCCGGCGCTGAGGTTGCCCCAGAAATGGTCGACTTCTTCCTGGTTCTGGCAATTGACCTGAAACGAGATCGCCTCATTGAACTTGAACACCGGCCCGCCATTGAGCCCGGTGAAGGTGTGGCCGTCGAGTTCGAAACTGACAGTCATCACCGAGCCTTCCGGGCGACCGTGAAATTCCTGGCCGACCTTGCTGTAGTGGGTGAGGGCGGTGATTTTCGAGTGGTCGAAGATCGAGCAGTAGAATTTCGCCGCAGCTTCCGCCTGATCGTCGAACCACAGGCACGGAGTCAGCTTTTGAAAGCGTTGCATGGCAGTCATCCTCGGCAGGTTGGACACGCTGGATAACAGCGTAGTCAGTCTGTGGTCAGCTGGCGGTGTCATGGGTCGAGTGGTTGGTTGTTGTGAATGTGGCCTGTAGTCGTATTGACCTTGCTCTGTGTCAAAAAGACTCTTTCTCATCTAGGTCAAATTGACTCGCATCTTCGGAACTGGCTGATTTTTCTGGGCTGCAAATCTGGCACGCAATTTGAGTTGCCTTACGTACAAACTGATCCGCTCAGGAGTACGAAACATGTTCACTTTCTTCGAGAATCCGCTGAACGTTCTGCACCTGTCGAGCAAAGTGCTCGTCGCCGGTCTGGTCATGTTGCTGGCCGGGATTTACGGCGCTTATCTGTATCAGGGCCACATGCCGATTGCGTTGCTGGTGGGGATGCATGCCATGACCATCGTCGGCCCGACGCTGATCAAGATTGGCTATGTGATGCGCCTGCTGTCGCAGTATCGGTTGGGCCAGTCACCCGCACTGGCGGTGGCCTGAGATGCGCAGACTCGCTGCGGCACCGCTGTTCAGCCTGGGTTTTCGGCCGCTGTTTCTGGCCGGTGCCGGATTCGCCGCGCTGGCGATTCTGATCTGGGGCCTGTGGCTTTACGGCCACTGGTTCGATCTGCAACCGGCGGGCGGCATGTTGGCCTGGCATCGGCATGAAATGCCCTTCGGCTTCGCGGCGGCGATTGTTGCCGGATTCCTGTTGACTGCGGTGCCCAACTGGACCGGGATTCCCGGCGTGGGCGGCGGGGCGTTGATTGCGTTGGTGTCGGTCTGGGTGGTCGGTCGATTGGCGTGGTGGCTGCCGTTGCCGACCTGGCTGATTCTTGCGCTGCAATGGGGGTTTCTGCCGCTGCTGGCGGTGATGCTGGCGCGGGATCTGGTCGCCGCGCGTAAACCCGACAACTACCCGATTGTGCTGGTGCTCGCGCTGATGGCGGGTTGTCAGGCGCTGACCTTGATTGGCGTGTTCAACGATGACGCCGGTTTGCAGCGCCAAGGCGTGCTGGGCGCTTTGTGGCTGATTGCGGCGCTGATGACCGTGATTGGCGGGCGGGTGATTCCGTTCTTTATCCAGCGCGGCTTGAACCGTCCACCGGCGCCGACCGCCAATCCACTGCCAACCCGCTTGCTGCTGATCGGCAGCCTGCTGACCGCTGTCACTTTTGCGGCAGGCCTCAATGATTCGCCACAGTGGTGGCTGGCGGGGCTGTTCGTGCTGACCGGCAGTTTGCAGTTGATGCGGCTGATCCGCTGGCATGATCGCGGAATCTGGCGGATGCCGTTGCTCTGGTCGCTGTATCTGGCTTACGCCTGGATGGCATTGGCAACCTGGGCCATGGCGCTGTGGCATCTGGGCTGGATCGGTCAGCAAAGCCTGGCGACCCACGCGTTGGCGGTCGGCGGGGTGGGCGGGTTGATTCTGGCGATGATCGCGCGGGTCAGCCTTGGGCACACCGGCCGGTTGTTGCAGCCCTCGAAAGGCATGGCGCTGGGTTTTGCGCTGGTGCTGTTCGCGGCGGGTTGCCGGGTGTTGCTGGTGCCGTTTTCCAGTCTGGGACTGGGGCTGTCGGTGGTGCTCTGGTGTGCGGGGTTTGCGTTGTTTTTGCGGCATTACACCGGGATCCTGCTCAAGCCGAGGCTCTAGCGCTTTAACTGCGACGCTCGGCAATCATCAGCAATGACTGCGGCACCGGGCTCTGCGGATGTTGCGGCTCGCGCAGACTGATCAACTGAAGCCCGGCCATGTCCAGCGCATTCAGCCAACTGGACAGGGTGCGGAAATACCACGGCATCGGCTGCCACTGGCCCTTAAAGCCATCGAAGGTTTCTTCCCGCCAGCCATCCTGATAATCACCGGCGGCCACCGACCACGGATGCAGCGTCTGGATCACCAGTGCACCGCCCGGCACGAGCAGGGCATTCATGGCCGCGAGCAGCGGGATGATGTCCTGATGCAGCAAGGAAAAATTCGCGCAGATCAGGTCGTAATCACGGCCGATATCGACCTTCGCCTCAACCAGATCCTCATAACTGGCGACATGCGCGGGCGATGAGCCGGCCACTCGCGCGGCCTCGACCAGCGTCGCATCACCGTCCACGCCGACCGCCTCGAATCCTCGCTCGGCCAGCGCCCGCAACAGCCAGCCTTCGCCGCACCCCAAATCGAGCACACGCTCGGGCTGACGCCCCATCACCGCCAGCAGAATGGCCTGATCGGTCACCTGACGACGGCTTTCGATGGCGCCGCTGCGCACAGCTTCGGTCCAGGCCCGGGCGTTGTGGTGCCAGCTCTGCAGCAGGGTGGATTCAGGCGAGGACATGACGGACTCCGAGGTTACGGGATGCAGGCAAGGACAGGTCAGCTGTAGTCGGCCAGTTGAATCCGGTTACGACCGCCGCGCTTGGATTCGTAGAGCGCGCTGTCACCCTGTTCGATCAACGCTGCGAGGCTGGCCGGCGGCTGATCGAACACCTTGGCGCCGATGCTCAGGGTGACCGCTTCGGGGGTGGTAAAGGTCTGGGAAGTCATCTGCTGAAACTGCTCGCGCAGCGCACTGCCCAGATCCATGATCTGGGCGTGGGACGCATCGCCCAGCAGCATGACGAATTCGTCACCGCCCAGCCGTGCCGCCAGCGCGCCATTGGGCAGCACTGCGCGGATCATTTCGCTGAGGGCGATGAGTAACCGGTCGCCGGCGGTATGGCCGTACAGGTCGTTGACCAGTTTGAAGTTGTCGATGTCGATCAGCAGCAGCGCGCCGGGGCGGGTGCTGGAGACTTCGTCGAGCAGGCGCTGTGCACGGACTTCCAGGGCGCGGCGGTTGTACAGCGCAGTCAGCGGATCCCGGGCGGCCAGTTCGGCAATCTGCTTTTCCCGGCGGTAGCGCTCGGTGCCCGTCATCGACAGCGCGATCAGCATGATCGCCATCGCGCCTTCAACCAGGGAAATCTGAATGATCTCGCCGCGCAGCGACGCCAGATCGATCAACGTGCCCGGAATCACCGCGATGATCGCCTTGGTGAAATAGAACGCGCCGTGGATCAGCAGCACATAACGCAACTGCACTGCACCGACGCTCAACGATTTGCCGTGCGGGCGCAGTAACAGGCTGGCCCGCAGCATCAACGCGGCCACCAGCAGCGAGTTGGCCATCAGCATGATCTTCGACCACGACGGATCTTCCGGTAACAGCAGCAACGCCAGCCAGAGCAGGAACATCAAGTACCAGGCCCGCGACAAGCGCTGCTGGGTAAACCGCGCGACCCCCAGCAGAAACAGCCAGTGCGCGACCACCAGCAGGCCGTTGGCGAACCAGATGCCGATCAGCGGATAACCATTGGCGCGCAGCAGGGCCAGGCTCGAGCCGACGGTGATGGTGGCGAAACCGGCGCTCCAGAACAGCAGGGAGGATTCGCGGATGCTGCGCCATTCGACCGCCAGATACAGGGCGGCCGCCGCGGCCAGGGCGGTGGAAATGGTGAGCATCGTAAGGGGATCGAGCGCCATGAAAGAACGGTTCTGCCTGAATGGTATTAATGGGCCACGATTGTAAGCGTTCCCCCAGTGGGCTGCTATTTTCACTCACCGGATATTCCATTTTCAGACGAGGTGTCCCATGGACCGATTGACCGGAGGTTGTCTGTGCGGCGAAGTGCGCATCGAAGCGTCAGGGCGGCCCTACCGGGTTGGTGTTTGCCACTGTCTTGATTGCCGCAAACATCATGGCGCGCTGTTTGCCTCGGCGGCGATCTTTCCCGCGGACGCGGTGACGATCAGCGGGGAAACCCTTGACTATGCGGGGCGGCATTTCTGTCCGCGCTGCGGCTCGTCGGTGTTTGGTCGCAGTGGTGATGAGATCGAGGTGAGTCTGGGGGCGCTGGATGCACCCGATCAATTGACGCCGACCTATGAGCTCTGGACGGTGCGGCGAGAGTCGTGGTTGCCTGCGTTCCCCCTCGCCAGGCACTACGTGCGGGATCGTGAAGGTGACGGGCGCAGTGAAGAGTAGAGGGCAGTCGGGGTCAGGTGTATCGCAGGACTTGCGCTGACAACCGCAATCAACTGTAGGAGCAAAGTCGACACGTTGGTCGATGATTTCCCGAACGGTGCGGCATGACCGGTGGTCGCGGCGGCTGGTCGTCGGGGCAAAATGCGCTTAGCTGAAAGGGATAAGCCGAGGCGCGCACCGCCGACGATGGCCGTAGCAGCGCCCTTCAGAACACCGTGAGTCTGAGGAAGTCCCCGATGCTGACCTTGAACATCAATGGCAAGGATCAGGAGCTCGATGTCCCTGCGGACATGCCGTTGCTCTGGGTCCTGCGCGATGTCGCGCACTTGACCGGTACCAAATTTGGTTGCGGCATGGCCCAGTGCGGTGCCTGCACCGTGCACGTCGATGGCGCGCCGTTGCGCTCGTGTATCACCCCGGCCACGGCGGTCGCCCATGGCCAGAAAATCCTCACCATCGAAGGTTTGTCCAGTGACGGCTCGCACCCGGTGCAGCAGGCCTGGGCCGAACTGGACGTGGTGCAATGCGGCTACTGCCAGTCCGGGCAGATCATGTCCGCCGCCGCGTTGCTGGCGAAAATTCCCAAACCCACCGACAGCGATATCGATCAGGCGCTCTCCGGCAACATCTGCCGCTGCGGCACGTATCCAAGAATCCGCGCGGCGGTCAAACGCGCCGCCGACATCGGCTGAGCGAGGGGAGGTGAGTGATGAACAGTCCTGTATCCCGTCGCGGATTTCTCAAGGGCAGCGCCGTGCTGGGCGGTGGTCTGGTGGTGGCGTTCGTGGTGCCCGGCGCCAACCGCTTTGCCATGGCGGCCGAGAATGAAGGCAAGGTGTTTGCGCCGAACGCGTTCCTGCGCATCGCGGCAGATAACAGCGTCACTGTGCTGCTCGGCCATTCGGAGATGGGCCAGGGCATCTGGACCGGCCTGACCATGTTGATCGCCGAAGAGCTGGACGCCGACTGGTCGAAGATCCGCGTCGAGCATTCACCGGCTTCGGCCGCCGATTACGGCATGCCGGCGTTTGGCGGGATGCAGATTACGGGCGGCTCCACTTCAACCTGGATGGAGTTCGACCGCTACCGGCTCGCCGGCGCCACGGCGCGGCAGATGCTGATCGAAGCGGCGGCCAAGCGTTTCAACGTGGCGCCCTCGACGATTCGCACCGAATCCGGCGTAGTCATTGCCGGTGACAACCGCGCCACCTACGGCGAACTGGCGGACGCCGCCGGGCAACTGCCGGTACCGGATCCGAAGTCGATTACCTTCAAGGAAGCCAAGGACTGGAAAGTCATCGGCAAACCCACCAAACGCCTCGACACCCCGGAAAAAATCACCGGCCGCGCCAAATTCGGCATGGACGTGCAGTTCGACGGACTGATGACCGCCATGGTCGCGCGGGCGCCGGCGTTCGGCGCCACGGTGAAATCCTTCGAAGGTGCAGAAGCCCTGGCGATTCCCGGCGTGCACAAAGTGGTGCAGGTGCCGACCGGTGTCGCGGTGGTCGCCGAGCATTACTGGGCGGCGAAACTCGGTCGCGATGCGCTGAAGGTCGATTGGGACCTGGGGCCGAACGCTGATTTGAGCAGTGAAAAGCTGTTGGCGAGTTTCCGCAAACTGGCGGCCACCCCGGGCACTTCGGCGGCGCAGGCCGGCGATGCCAAGGGCAACTTCGGCAAGGCAGTGAAGAAAATCGATGTTGAATACAGCGTGCCGTACCTGGCCCACGCGCCGATGGAACCGCTCAACTGCACGGTGAAGATCAGCGCCGACAAGTGCGAGATCTGGACCGGCACCCAGTTCCAGACCCTGGATCAGATGGTCGCCGGCAAGATCACCGGGCTCAAACCGGAGCAGGTCGAGATTCACACCGAATTCCTTGGCGGCGGTTTCGGCCGGCGGGCCAACCCGACCTCGGATTTTGTCGCCGAAGCGGTGCAAGTGGCCAAGGCTGCCGCGATGCCGGTGAAAACCGTGTGGTCGCGTGAAGACGATATTCGCGGCGGTTACTACCGCTCGATGTTCCTGCATCAGGCGAAGATCGGCCTCGGCCCCGACGGCCTGCCGCTGGCCTGGCAGCATGTGCTGGTCGGGCAGTCGATCATGGCCGGCACCATGCTCGAGAAAACCATGGTCAAGAACGGCGTCGACCAGACCTCGGTCGAGGGCGTTTCGGACAGCCCGTATATCAAGGGCCTGGCCCATCATCAGGTCGATCTGCACTCGCCGACCACCGGGATCAATGTGCTGTGGTTGCGTTCGGTGGGCCATAGCCACAGCGCGTTTGTCATGGAGTCGCTGATCGATGAAATGGCCACGGCGGCGGGCAAGGACCCGGTGGAGTACCGACGAACGCTGCTCAAGGATCACGCTCGGCATCTCGGCGTGTTGAACCTGGCGGTGGAGAAGGCCAACTGGAAAGCGCCGCTGCCGGACGGCCATGCGCTGGGTGTTGCGGTGCACGAATCGTTCGGCAGTTACGTGGCGCAGGTGGCGGAGGTGTCCCAGGACAATCTGGCGATCCGCGTGCATCGCGTGGTGTGCGCGGTGGACTGCGGAGTTGCGGTGAACCCGCAAAGCATCGCGGCGCAGATGGAGTCGTGCATCACCTTTGGCCTGGGCATGGCGTTGCACAGCAAACTGACCCTCACGGACGGCCATGTCGTGCAGTCCAACTATCACGACTATCAGGTGTTGCGGCTCAATGAAATGCCGCTGGTCGAGGTGCACATCGTGCCCAGCAGCGAGAAACCCGGCGGCATCGGCGAGGCCGGTGTGCCGCCCACGGCGCCGGCGGTGGCCAACGCGGTGTTCGCCCTGACCGGGCAACGCCTGCGGGAACTGCCACTGCAACTGTCGGGGGTGTGAGATGAAACGACATCTGTTGTTGGGCACCGTGATTCTGTTTGGGCTGGGCGGTTACGCGTCGGATCTGTTCGCTGACGATCAGGAAGCCTTGAAAGCCTTCGGCACGCTGCAGAAAGTCTTCCAGAGCCCGCGCTGCCAGAACTGCCACATCCCCGGTGATTCACCGTTGCAGTTCGACGCCGGCATCCCCCACGCGATGAAGGTGGTGCGCGGCATGGACGGCAAGGGCGCCGCCGGTTTGCCCTGCGCCACCTGCCACGCCGAAAGCAATCCGCCGGCCAGTTACGGCCCTCACGCGCCACCGGGCGCGCCGCATTGGAGCCTGCCGCCGGCCGCGCACAAAATGGCCTGGATCGGTCTGCCGCCGGATCGCTTGTGCGCGATGATCAAGGACCGCGCCAGCAACGGCGACCGGGATTTCGCCGCGCTGATCAAACACGTCAGCGAAGACAAGCTGGTGCTCTGGGGCTGGAATCCCGGAGCAGGGCGCGCGCCGGTGCCGGTGCCGCACGATATCTTCGTGACCCAGTTCAAACTGTGGGCCGATGCAGGCGGGCCGTGTCCGGTGGCCGGCGGATGAGAGGTTGAGTCATCGCTGATTCGGGCTACGCTAAACTGCATCGACGACAAAGGAGTGTGTGATGCTGGTACCCGGCAAACCCGCCAATGAAGCTGTCCGTATTCAAGCGTTGCAGAATCTGAAGCTGCTCGACACCGCACCGGAGGAGCGCTTCGACCGGCTGACGCGACTGGCCAAGCGTCTGTTCAACGTGCCGATCGCACTGGTCACGCTGGTGGATAAGGAGCGGCAGTGGTTCAAGTCCTGCGTGGGTCTGGACACGATCGAAACGCCACGCTCTGTTTCATTCTGTGGCCATGCGATTCTCAGGGACGAGCTCATGCTGGTACCTGACGCCCGAGAGGACGAGCGTTTCCACGACAACCCTTTGGTTACCGGGGAGCCGAACATCCGGTTCTACGCCGGTTACCCGCTGACCGTGCCCAACGGCAACAAGATGGGCACCTTGTGCCTGATCGACACCAAACCCCGCGATCTCGACGAAGAGGAGCGCGCCCTGCTGCGCGATCTGGCGGGCATGGCCGAGCAGGAGCTGATGGCGGTGCAGATGGCGAGCATGGACGAGCTGACGCTGCTGTCCAACCGTCGCGGCTTCAAGATGCTGGCCCAGCACGCGCTGGACGCCTGCGCACGCCTGGAAAAACCGGCGACGCTGCTGTTTTTCGACCTGAATGATTTCAAGCAGATCAACGACCTTTATGGGCACGCCGAGGGCGACAGCGCGCTCAAGACTTTCGCCGATGTGCTGCGCATCGCCTTTCGCGAAAGCGATGTGGTGGGACGGCTGGGCGGTGATGAGTTCGTGGCGTTGCTGACCGGCTCGAGCCACGTCGAAACCACGGCGATCATGGCGCGACTCAAGGAAATCCTCGAAGAACGCAATGCCACGTTGCACCGGGGTTACGCGATTCGCTTCAGTGTCGGCCAGATCGAATACAACCCGCAGCGCCATGACACCGTGGATAAGCTGCTGGCGGATGCGGATGCAGCGATGTATGAGCACAAGCAGGCGTTGAAGCGCTGTTAGTGCGGGCCTCATCGCGAGCAGGCGTATTTCAACGGTTGGGATGAACTGAATCTAGCGCCGTGCTTTTCGATTGAAAGACAATGGTTTTTGCGCTGAGCTCATCCAGCGATACAACTGTCGCAACGTGCCGCTGCGAATAATGTTCAGCAAATGTCTGCAGATCGAAAGCGAAAAGCCCTTCTGATGAAAGTCAACTGTCAGTCCTGACAGTGTCTTTATCTGTTATCAGGCGCTAGCGTGGGCGCTGTAAAAGACATTCTGCTGGAGTCGGGAAGACTGGTTGTTTTTCTCAGGGCGGAGAATATTGACAATCAGAGGAAAACTCCATGTCAACCTTGGTCAAAACACATCTCATTCCTGGTGATCTGGATCGAACTTTTGCAAAAGATGGAGTCATTAATATCGGACCAGGCAGTTGCGGCTCCGTGGTGGAGACAAAAACTGGACGTATTGTTTATGTTCATGATTCGGCAGACGGATTGCAGCTGATTCGGGCCTACGGCGATGGTTCTACCGACCCTTCATTCGCGAATCAACCTTGGCAATATGGGCCAGAATATTCCGCTTCGCGTCAACTTGCCATTCAAGACGATGACGGTATCGTTGCTATCGGTAGCACTGGCGCTGGCATGAAGCGTTTAGCTGCAGTCACGAAGTTCAATGCGCACGGCAGTCAGAATCTGGTATTTGGCACGAAAATCTTTCCCGCCATTCCACTTGCCCCTGGGCAAAGTGTGATAACTCACGAAGCACAGGGTTGTGCCCTCTCCGATGGGCGTGTCCTGTTGGGTCAAAGCCACATTCTGCATGATGAAACAGGAGCTGCCGTTAAGGGGAGTGGAATCATCCGCTGCTATCTCACTAATGGCGATCTTGACAATACATTCGGTGTAAATGGCGAAGCTAAGATCATATTCGACAACGCACGCTCCTCGCGTATCGAGAGCATCAAGCCGAAGCTGGAGGGAGGGTTCATAGTCAGTGGATCGCTCGATAACTCCACCGGCAATCAATCAGAACCCAAAAGTGTTCTGGCTGGTTATGACGAAAGCGGAAAGTTGGACAAAGGGTTTGCAACAGGCGGCCTGTACAAGATTTCTGAGGAATACAGTTTATTTAACAACCTGGACGTATCGCCTCGCGGAATAACCTTTGCGGCATCCGTACTTTCTGCCGAAGGAATTCGCGTCGCAACTGTACGCTTGCAGAATGATGGAACTCCCGATCCTGATTTCAACAATGGCCAAGTACTGTGGACCGACATTAATGGACGCGTCGTGACTATTCAAAGCGTGGTCGTTCAACCAGATGCAAGCATCATTGTGGGGGTGCGTTCCGACCATGTGCTGACCCTTCTGCGTATTCTGGAAGACGGTAAACCCGATGATAACTTCGGGGATGGAGGCGTTGCCAGGTTGGAGGGGTGGCGCATGAATGACTGCATCGTCCAGAGCAATACAGGGAGAATCATCGCTGCTGCTGACGAGATTGATCCTGCGGGTAAACCGCTGGCGCAGGTGTTGGGTTTCGTGGGATGAAGGGGCCCCCGCGAGCAAAAAAAACCCGCCAGAACTGGCGGGTTTTTTATCGGCTAGCCGAAGATTACTCTTCGATGTTGCCCATGGCGGTGGTGTTGAAGCCGCCGTCCACGTACATGATTTCACCGCTGATGCCCGACGCCAGGTCGGAGCACAGGAAGGCGCCGGCGTTGCCGACTTCTTCGATGGTGACGTTGCGGCGCAGCGGAGTTTGCGCTTCGTTGGCGGCCAGCATCTTGCGGAAGTTCTTGATGCCCGACGCTGCAAGGGTGCGGATCGGACCGGCCGATACGCAGTTGACGCGAGTACCGTCCGGGCCCAGGGAGCCGGCCAGGTAACGTACGCCGGCTTCCAGCGAAGCCTTGGCCATGCCCATCACGTTGTAGTTCGGCATGGTGCGCTCGGCGCCGAGGTACGACAGGGTCAGCAGGCTGCCGTTGCGGCCTTTCATCATTTCACGGCCAGCTTTGGCCAAGGCCACGAAGCTGTAGGCGCTGATGTCGTGAGCGATGCGGAAGCCTTCACGGGTAGTGGCTTCGGTGAAGTCGCCGTCCAGTTGGTCGCCCGGGGCGAAACCGACGGAGTGCACGATGCAGTCCAGGCCGTCCCACTTCTTGCTCAGTTCTTCGAAGACCTTGGCGATTTCTTCATCGCTGGCCACGTCGCACGGGAAGCACAGTTCAGGGCTCGAACCCCAGCCCTGTGCGAACTCTTCGACGCGACCTTTCAGTTTGTCGTTCTGATAAGTGAAGGCAAGCTCAGCGCCCTCGCGATGCATGGCGGCAGCGATGCCGGATGCGATGGACAGCTTGCTGGCGACACCGACGATCAGTACGCGCTTACCGGCGAGAAAACCCATGTGTTGCTCCTCTTTCAGGTTATTGCGCAGTGGCTGGTGCCAGGAAAGCGGCCTCCAGCAACTGCTGTGTATACGGATGTTGGGGGGCGGCAAAGATACTTTGCGCGTCTCCCTGTTCGACCACTTGGCCATGCTTGACCACCATCAGCTGGTGGCTCAGCGCTTTGACGACAGCCAGGTCATGGCTGATGAACAAATACGTCAGGTTGTACTTGGCTTGCAGTGAACGCAACAGCTCCACCACTTGCCGCTGCACCGTCCGGTCGAGGGCCGAAGTCGGCTCGTCCAGCAGGATCAGCGCCGGTTTGAGCACCAGGGCCCGGGCGATGGCAATTCGCTGCCGTTGCCCACCGGAAAATTCGTGGGGGTAGCGGTGCCGGGTTTCCGGATCCAGACCTACCTCCTTCAATGCCGCAATAATCGCCGCTTCCTGCTCGGCGGCGGTGCCCATCCTGTGGATCCGCAGGCCTTCTCCAACGATGTCGCTTACGCACATTCGCGGGCTCAGGCTGCCGAACGGATCCTGAAACACCACCTGCATCTCCCGGCGCAGCGGCCGGACCTCGCTCTGCGTCAGGCAGTCTAGCTGCTTGCCCTCAAAACGGATCCCGCCTTGACTGCCGATCAATCGCAGGATCGCCAGACCGAGGGTGGATTTACCGGAACCGCTTTCCCCCACGATCCCCAAGGTCTGACCCTGAGGCAGGCTGAAATTGATGCCGTCCACTGCCTTGACGTGATCCACCGTGCGCTTGAGCAGGCCTTTCTTGATCGGGAACCAGACTTTCAGATCCTCGACTTCAAGCAGCGGTGCCCCGATTTTATTGCTCGCCGGGCCTCCGCTGGGCTCCGCGCCAAGCAGTTCCCGAGTGTACGGATGCTGCGGCGAACGGAACAGCTCTTCGCACGATGCCTGTTCGACGATGCAACCGCGCTGCATGACACATACACGATGCGCAATTCTTCGCACGAGGTTCAAATCGTGACTGATCAGTAACAGCGCCATGCCCAATCGGGCCTGCAATTCCTTGAGCAAATCGAGGATTTTCAGCTGAACGGTCACGTCCAGTGCAGTGGTCGGTTCGTCGGCAATCAGCAGTTCCGGCTCGTTGGCCAGGGCCATGGCGATCATCACTCGCTGACGCTGGCCGCCGGACAATTCGTGGGGCAGGGCCTTGAGGCGTTTGTGCGGCTCGGGGATGCCGACCATCTCCAGCAACTCCAGCGTACGCTTGGTCGCGACCTTGCCGGTCAGCCCCTTGTGGATGCCCAGCACCTCGTTGATCTGCTTCTCGATCGAGTGCAGCGGGTTGAGCGAGGTCATCGGCTCCTGAAAGATCATCGCGATCCGGTTGCCGCGAATGTGACGGATGGTCTTTTCGCCCAGCTCCAGCAGGTTTTGCCCGGAATAGTTGATGCTGCCGGCCGGATGCCGCGCCAGCGGGTAGGGCAGCAGGCGCAGGATCGAATGCGCTGTCACCGACTTGCCCGAGCCTGATTCGCCCACCAGCGCCAGGGTTTCGCCGCGCTTGATGTCGAAACTCACGCCTTCGACCACCCGTTGCACGCGATCGCCGATGCCGAATTCGACGGCCAGGTCGCGGATTTCGATCAGATTGTCCTGATTCATGTCACTTCCTCGGGTCGAAGGCATCGCGAGCGGACTCGCCGATGAACACCAGCAGACTCAACATCAGCGCCAGCACCGCAAACGCGCTCATGCCCAGCCACGGCGCTTGCAGGTTGGATTTGCCCTGGGCCACCAGCTCACCCAGCGACGGACTGCCGGCCGGCAAGCCGAAACCGAGGAAGTCCAGGGCGGTGAGGGTGCCGATGGCGCCGGTCAGGATGAACGGCATGAAGGTCATGGTCGAGACCATCGCGTTGGGCAGAATGTGGCGGAACATGATCGCGCCGTTCTGCATGCCCAGCGCCCGGGCCGCGCGCACGTATTCGAGGTTGCGCCCGCGCAGGAACTCGGCGCGCACCACGTCCACCAGGCTCATCCACGAGAACAACAGCATGATGCCCAGCAGCCACCAGAAGTTCGGCTGGACGAAACTGGCGAGGATGATCAGCAGGTACAGCACCGGCAAGCCCGACCAGATCTCCAGGAAACGCTGGCCGGCCAGATCGACCCAGCCGCCATAGAAACCCTGCAAGGCGCCGGCGATCACGCCGATGATCGAGCTGAGCACGGTCAGGGTCAGGGCGAACAGCACCGACACCCGGAAGCCGTAGATGACCCGCGCCAGCACATCGCGGCCCTGATCGTCGGTGCCCAACAGGTTGTCCGCCGACGGCGGGGCGGGGGCCGGGACTTTCAGGTCGTAGTTGATGCTCTGGTAGCTGAACGGAATCGGCGCCCACAGCACCCACGCGTCCTTGGCCTTGAGCAGTTCGCGGATGTACGGGCTCTTGTAATTGGCTTCCAGCGGGAATTCGCCGCCGAAAGTGGTTTCCGGGTAGCGCTTGATCGCCGGGAAATACCAGTTGTTGTCGTAATGCACCACCAGCGGCTTGTCGTTGGCGATCAGCTCGGCACCGAGGCTCAGGCCGAACAGGATCAGGAACAGCCACAACGACCACCAGCCACGCTTGTTGGCCTTGAACAGTTCGAAGCGCCGGCGGTTGAGAGGGGACAGGTTCATCTCAATGCTCCCGGCTGGCAAAGTCGATGCGCGGATCGACCAGGGTGTAGGTGAGGTCGCCGATCAGTTTCACCACCAGCCCCAGCAGGGTGAAGATGAACAGGGTGCCGAACACCACCGGGTAATCGCGGTTGATCGCCGCTTCGAAACTCATCAGGCCGAGGCCGTCGAGGGAGAAGATCACTTCCACCAGCAACGAGCCGGTGAAGAAAATGCCGATAAACGCCGACGGGAAACCGGCGATCACCAGCAGCATCGCATTGCGGAACACATGGCCGTAGAGCACGCGGTGGCGGGTCAGGCCCTTGGCCTTGGCGGTGACCACATACTGCTTGTTGATTTCGTCGAGGAAGCTGTTTTTGGTCAGCAGGGTCATGGTCGCGAAGTTGCCGATCACCAGCGCCGTCACGGGCAGCGCCAGGTGCCAGAAGTAATCGAGAACCTTGCCGCCCAGGCTCAGCTCATCGAAATTGTTCGACGTCAGTCCGCGTAACGGAAACCAGTCCAGATAACTGCCGCCGGCAAATACCACGATCAGCAGAATCGCAAACAGGAACGCCGGAATCGCATAACCGACGATGATCGCCGAACTGGTCCAGACGTCGAAATGGCTGCCGTGCCGCGTGGCCTTGGCGATCCCCAGCGGGATCGACACCAGGTACATGATCAGCGTGCTCCACAGCCCGAGGGAAATCGACACCGGCATCTTCTCCTTGATCAGGTCGATGACCTTGGCGTCGCGGAAGAAGCTGTCGCCGAAATCCAGCCGGGCGTAGTTCTTGACCATGATCCACAGACGTTCCGGGGCCGACTTGTCGAACCCGTACATCTTCTCGATTTCCTTGATCAGCGCCGGGTCCAGACCCTGCGCGCCGCGATAGGAAGAGCCGGCCACCGACACTTCGGCACCGCCGCCGGCGATGCGGCTGGTGGCGCCTTCGAAGCCTTCGAGCTTGGCGATCATCTGCTCCACCGGCCCGCCGGGCGCGGCCTGGATGATCACGAAGTTGATCAGCAAGATGCCGAACAGGGTCGGGATGATCAGCAGCAGTCGCCGAAAAATGTACGCCAGCATCTGATTACTCCGTGCCCACAGGGTCGGCTTGCAGTTGGGTTTCGACTTCTACCGCCGGTTTCGCATCGGGTTTGACCCACCAGGTGTTAATGCCGATGTCGTACTTGGGGGAGACTTTCGGGTGGCCGATGTGGTTCCAGTACGCCACGCGCCAGGTCTTGATGTGCCAGTTGGGGATCACGTAGTAACCCCATTGCAGCACACGGTCCAGAGCGCGGGCGTGGGCCACCAGGCTCTTGCGCGAATCAGCGTTGATCAGGCTTTCGACCAGGTGATCGACGATCGGGTCTTTCAGGCCCATGGAGTTGCGGCTGCTGGGCTTGTCGGCGGCGGCGCTCATCCAGAATTCGCGCTGCTCGTTGCCCGGTGAGTTGGACTGCGGGAAGCTGCCGACCATCATGTCGAAGTCCCGCGAGCGCACGCGATTGACGTATTGCGAGACGTCGACACGGCGTATCACCAGGTCGATGCCGAGGTCGCTGAGGTTGCGCTTGAACGGCAACAGCACGCGTTCGAATTCGGTCTGCGCCAGGAGGAATTCGATGACTACCGGTTTGCCGGTGGCGTCGACCATTTTGTCGTCGACGATTTTCCAGCCGGCCTCTTGCAGCAACTGATACGCCTCACGCTGTTGTGCGCGGATCATGCCACTGGCGTCGGTTTTCGGATTCTCGAAGGCTTCGCTGAAGACCTGCGCCGGCAGCTGGCTGCGGAATGGATCGAGGATTGCTACCTGCTCTGCATCAGGCAGGCCGGTGGCGGCCATTTCCGAGTTTTCGAAGTAACTGCGGGTGCGCGCATAAGCGCCGTTGAACAATTGCTTGTTGGTCCATTCGAAATCGAACAGCAGACCGAGGGCCTGGCGTACCCGCACGTCCTGAAACACCGGGCGGCGCAGATTGAAAACGAAGCCCTGCATACCGGTCGGGTTGCTGTTGGCAATCTGTTCCTTGATCAGCCGCCCTTCGGTCACTGCCGGCACGTTGTAGGCGTTGGCCCAGTTTTTCGCGGCCATTTCCAGCCAGTAATCGAACTGCCCGGCTTTCAACGCTTCCAGCGCGACGGTGTTGTCGCGGTAATAGTCGGTGGTCATCACGTCGAAGTTGTAGAAGCCGCGATTCACCGGCAGGTCCTTGCCCCAGTAATCCTTGACCCGCTCATAACGCACCGAGCGTCCGGCCTTCACTTGGGTGACCTTGTACGGGCCGCTGCCCAGCGGGATTTCCAGGTTGCCCTTGTTGAAATCACGCTCGGCCCACCAGTGCTTCGGCAGCACCGGCAACTGACCGAGGATCAGCGGCAGCTCGCGGTTGTTGGTGTGCTTGAACTTGAACAGCACTTTGAGCGGGTCTTCGGCGATTACTTCCTCAACGTCGGCGTAGTAGCCGCGATACATCGGCGCGCCTTCCTTGGTCAGGGTCTGGAAGCTGAATACCACATCGTCAGCGCGTACCGGGTGGCCGTCGTGAAACTTTGCTTCGGGACGCAAGTAAAAACGTACCCAGCTGTTGTCCGGGGCTTTTTCAATCTTGCCGGCGATCAGGCCGTATTCGGTGAATGGCTCGTCCAGGCCTTGTTTGGCCAGGGTGTCGTAGATCAGGCCGATATCGTCCGCCGGTACACCCTTGCTGATGAACGGATTGAGACTGTCGAAGCCGCCGAAGCCGGCCTGGCGGAAGATCCCGCCCTTGGGCGCGTCGGGGTTCACGTAATCGAAGTACTTGAAGTCGGCGGGGTATTTCGGCGGCTCGTTGTACAGGGTCACGGCGTGTTGCGGGGCGGCACAGGCCAGCCCGGCGAACAGCAGACCGCTGGCCTGCACGAGCAGGGCGCGGATAGGTTTCATCGATCTTTCTCCGAAGATTTCAGCCACCACGCGCTCAGGCCCAGGGTGTAGGGCGGCGTGGCGACGAAGGCGAACCGGTTGCGGTACGCCAGACGGTGATAATTGAGGTACCAGTTGGGAATGCTGTAGTGCTGCCAGAGCAGCACGCGGTCCAGCGCCTTGCCGGCGGCGACCTGTTCGTCGCGGGTTTGCGCGGCGAGCAAGTGTTCAAGCAGATGATCGACCACCGGGTTGGCGATGCCCGCGTAATTCTTGCTGCCCTTGACCCCGACCTGGCTGGAGTGGAAGTACTGCCATTGTTCCAGCCCCGGGCTGAGGGTCTGGTTGAGGGTCATCAGGATCATGTCGAAATCGAACTGATCCAGACGCTGTTTGTACTGGGCGCGATCCACCGTGCGCAGGCGCGCGTCGACGCCGATGCTGTTGAGGTTCTCGATGTACGGTTGAAGGATTCGTTCCAGGTTCGGATTGACCAGTAGCAGCTCGAACCGCAGCGGCTGGCCGGCGGCGTTCTGCAGGCGCTGACCGTTGAGCTTCCAGCCAGCCTCGGCCAACAACGCCAGGGCTTTGCGCATGGTTTCCCGGGGAATGCCGCGACCGTCGGTCTGCGGCAGCGTAAACGGCTCGGTGAACAGGCGCGCCGGGAGTTGATCCTTGTACGGTTTGAGCATCAGCCATTCATGACCGACCGGCAGGCCGACGGCGCTGAACTCGCTGTTGGGGTAGTAGCTGGTGGTGCGCTTGTAGGCGTCGCTGAACAGCGCGCGATTGGTCCATTCGAAGTCGAACATCAGGCCCAGCGCTTCGCGCACTTTGATATCGGCAAACGCCGGGCGTCGGGTGTTCATGAACAGGCCCTGGCTCTGGGTCGGGATCTGGTGCGGGATCTGCGCCTTGATCACGTCGCCGCGACGAATCGCCGGGAAGTTGTAGCCGTTGGCCCAGTTCTTGGCCTGATGCTCAATATAAATGTCGAATTCGCCGGCCTTGAACGCTTCGAAGGCCACATCGCTGTCGCGGTAGAACTCGACTTCCATGCGGTCGACGTTGTACTTGCCGCGATTGACCGGCAGGTCCTTGCCCCAGTAGTCCTTGACCCGCTCGAAAATCAACTGCCGCCCCGGCGTGACCGAGGTGATGCGGTACGGCCCGCTGCCCAGCGGCGGCTCGAAGGTGGTGGCCTTGAAGTCGCGGCCCTTCCAGTAATGCTGGGGCAGCACCGGCAATTCGCCCAGACGCAGGATCAGCAACGGATTGCCGCTGCGCTTGAGCACAAACCGGATGCGCTGCGGATTGAGGATATCGACCCGCAGCACTTCCTGAAGGGCGGTGCGGTACAGCGGATGACCTTCCTTGAGCAGCAGGCGATAGGAAAACGCCACGTCGTACGCGGTGATCGGTGTACCGTCGTGGAAGCGCGCTTGCGGGCGCAGGTTGAACACCACCCAGCTGCGATCTTCGCTGTACTCCACCGACTGGGCGATCAAACCGTAACTGGACGCCGGTTCGTCACCGGACGGCGCGTATTGCCCGGTGCCGACCATCAGCGGCTCGTTAAGCTCGTTGATGCCGTACTGCAGGAAATTCGCCGTGGTAACCGGGCTGGTGCCCTTGAAGGTGTAGGGGTTGAGCGTATCGAAGGTGCCAAACGCCATCACCCGCAAGGTGCCGCCCTTGGGCGCTTGCGGGTTGACCCAGTCGAAGTGGGTAAATCTGGCCGGGTACTTGAGCGTGCCGAACTGCGCATAACCGTGGCTTTCGGTGATCGTCGCGCTGACGGGGGAGCTCAAGGCCAGGCTGATCAGGAGCAGGAGGAGGGGACGCTTCAAGTCAGATCCGATCCAGGCGGCTTGGGCTTTGTGGGCCGTACAGTAACAGCTTGTATGGACAGGAAAAAGACAGGGGCTTAATGCGCGGTTAATTGTGGGAACTATCTGCCCCGATCTGCGGAAATATCAAAAAATGACAGGCGAAAAAGAGCCCCTGAAATTCAGGGGCTCTTTGTCAGTGAGGCTGATAGACCGTGAGCATCTGCCCAGGCTTGAGCGCCTTGCCGGCGCCCGGATTCCAGCGTTTGAGATGTTGCATCTCGACGTTGAAGCGCTTGGCCACCACGTACAGCGTGTCGCCACGTTTGACCTTGTACTGGGTCTGCTGTTTGGTGTCGTCCTTGTCTTTGGCCTTGCTGCTGGTCTTGCTGTTGGCCGCGATGACCGTATTGATGCGACCGCCACTGTTACGCGTCGGGGTGCGTTTGGTGGTGTCCTGCATGACCAGGGTCTGGCCGACCTTGAGGTTCTTGCCGGTCAGCTTGTTCCAGCGTTGCAGGTCCTTGACCTCGACCTTGTTGGCCTTGGCGATGGAGCCGAGGTTGTCGCCACGCTTGACCCGATAGGCGCGCTTGGCCTGGGCAATCTCGCTCGGGTCGGCGCCTTCGAACACCGGTTTCAGCGAACGCGGGCTGATCAGCTCTTCAGGACGCATGGTCTGCAGGCTGGCGGTCAGCAGTTGCGCCTTGGAGGTCGGCACCAACAGGTGCTGCGGGCCGTCGATGGTGGTGCGCTGCTTGAACGCCGGGTTGAGCTGGAACAGCTCGTCTTCATCGATGTTGGCCACCGCCGCGACCTTGGACAGATCCATGCGCTGGTTGATTTCGACGACCTGGAAATACGGTTCGTTGGCGATCGGGTTGAGGTTCACGCCATAAGCTTCAGGCGTCAGCACCACTTGCGAGAGCGCCAGCAATTTCGGCACGTAAGCCTGGGTTTCCGCCGGCAGCGGCAGGTTCCAGTAGTCGGTCGGCAGGCCGAGCTTTTCGTTGCGCTCGATGGCGCGGCTGACCGTGCCTTCACCGGCGTTGTACGCGGCCAGGGCCAGCAGCCAGTCGCCGTTGAACATGTCGTGCAGGCGGGTCAGGTAGTCCATTGCCGCCGTGGTCGATGCGGTAATGTCGCGACGGCCATCGTAGAAACGGGTCTGGCGCAGGTTGAAGTAGCGCCCGGTGGACGGGATGAACTGCCAGAGGCCCACCGCGTCGGCCCGGGAATAGGCCATCGGGTTGTAGGCGCTTTCGATGACCGGCAGCAGCGCCAGTTCCAGCGGCATGTTGCGTTCTTCGAGGCGCTCGACGATGTAATGAATGTAGAGGCTGCCGCGTTCGCCGGCGTTTTCGAGGAAGGAAGGGTTACTGGCGAACCACAGGCGCTGTTGCTCGATGCGCGGGTTCACGCCCAGACCTTCCTGCAGCTGGAAACCGCTGCGCATGCGCTCCCAGATGTCCTGAGGCACCTGCGGGCTGGGCTTTTCCGACAACCAGATGGGCTTCTGCTTGGCTCGCGCAGCAATGTTCGGCGTATGCGTCGCTTCAGTCTGCGGAGCATGGCTGGAACAGCCCGCCAGCGTGGCGGACACAGCCACCGCGATGGCTTGCGCCAGGCGGGTCAACGCATCTGAATTGACGGACTTACGTATGGATGACGACATTGGCTGGAAGTAAGTTCCGGGCAAAAATGTCGGGCGATTCTAGAAAGCGCACCCCCTGCGGTCAACCATTCAGAATTTTTGTCCCAGGCGGCGAGCCACTCAGAACGTATCTTTCCATGCCCGCAGAGCCGCAAAAACCTCACTCGGCGCCCGGTTTTGAGGGCCGTTCCGTTCGTCCACTTTTTGTGTAACTAATATTTCACCGGTGCGCAAAAACGGGTTTGTGAGTTTTTCCAGCGCAAGGGTCGAGGGCAGGGTCATGACACCGTTCTCACGTTGCCGGATGACTTTTTCCAGACGGGCGGCGATGTCCCGGTTGCCCGGCTCCACGGCAGCGGCGAATTTCAGGTTGCTCAGGGTGTACTCGTGGGTGCAATAGACGAGTGTGTCTTCCGGCAGCGCCGCCAGACGGCTCAACGACTGGTGCATTTGTTGCGGCGTGCCTTCGAACAGACGGCCGCAGCCGGCAGCGAACAGGGTGTCACCGCAAAACAGCAGGCCGTGATGGTAGTAGGCGATGTGTCCCAGGGTGTGGCCGGGAACGGCATAGACGTCGAAGTCCCAGCCGAGCACGCGCACCGTGTCGTTGTCCTCGAGGGCCACGTCCCGCCCTGGAATGTTTTCGCTGGCCGGTCCGTAGACCCTGGCGCCGGTAGCCTTCTTCAGCGTCTCGACGCCGCCGACATGGTCGTGGTGATGGTGAGTGATGAGGATGTCACCGAGCACCCAGCCCGGATGCGCGTCGAGCCACGCCTGCACGGGGGCGGCATCGCCTGGGTCGACCACTGCGCAACGCTGGGTGGCATGATCCTGTAACAACCAGATGTAGTTGTCGGTGAAGGCGGGCAGGGCACTGATCTGTATCATCGTCGAATTCGCCAAGCGGGTAACATTGGCGCATCTTAGAGGTTCCTGGCGTGTTGGAGAATGCAATGATCGATAAAGCGTTCGCTCAGGCCGATCCTGACTGGCTCGCGCTGATCGGTGCAGCCCGTGAATGGCTGTCCGGCCCCCTCGGGCAATTTCTGCTGGACGAAGAACGGCGCATGCTCGAAGACGAGCTGGGTCGGTTCTTCGGCGGTTATCTGGTGCATTACGGCCCGTCCGCCGAAACACCGCCGTCGGCGCCGCAGGTGCAGCGCAACGTGCGGCTGGGCGCGCCGCTGCCGGGCGTGGAGATCGTCTGCGAAGAACAGGCCTGGCCGTTGAGCGAGCACGCCGCCGATGTGGTGGTGTTGCAGCACGGCCTGGATTTCTGCCTGTCGCCCCATGGTCTGTTGCGCGAAGCGGCCAGTAGCGTGCGCCCCGGCGGGCATCTGCTGATCGTCGGCATCAACCCCTGGAGCACCTGGGGGTTGCGTCATGTGTTCGCCCATGACGCCTTGCATCAGGCGCGCTGCATCTCGCCATCGCGGGTGGCGGACTGGCTCAACCTGCTGGGCTTCGCGCTGGAGAAACGCCGCTTCGGGTGCTATCGTCCGCCGCTCGCGTCACCCAAGTGGCAGGCCCGTCTGGCCGGCTGGGAGCGCAAGGCCGGTGACTGGCAATTGTCCGGCGGCGGTTTCTATTTACTGGTCGCACGCAAGATTGTGGTCGGCCTGCGTCCGGTGCGTCAGGAGCGCCGCGAGCCGATGGGCAAGCTGATTCCGCTGCCGATGGCCAAGGTCAACCGCCGACGCATCGAACCGTAAACCTTCTTATATTTATGGCCGGGTATATCCCGGCCTTGGCCATCGTCGATCCGTGATCGGCGAGGCCACGCATTTTTTCTGGATAGACAGGCATGAGCGAAAGCGTCGATAGCGTAGAACTGTTCACTGACGGCGCCTGCAAGGGCAACCCCGGCCCGGGCGGCTGGGGCGCCTTGCTGGTGTGCAAGGGCGTCGAAAAGGAACTGTGGGGCGGCGAAGCCAACACCACCAACAACCGCATGGAACTGCTCGGCGCGATTCGCGGCCTGGAGGCCCTCAAGCGTCCGTGCGAAGTGCTGCTGGTGACCGATTCGCAATACGTGATGAAAGGCATCAACGAATGGATGGCCAACTGGAAGAAGCGCGGCTGGAAAACCGCCGCCAAAGAGCCAGTCAAAAACGCCGACCTGTGGAAAGCGCTGGACGAGCAGGTCAACCGCCACAAAGTCACCTGGAAATGGGTCCGCGGGCACATTGGCCATCACGGCAACGAACGGGCCGACCAGTTGGCCAACCGTGGGGTGGATGAGGTTCGCGGTTACAAGCAGAGCTGAATCCTTCTCGCTGAAACACTCCCGGCGAGCGTGTTAACATCGCCGCTTTTGCACGATTGACCCCGTTGAGAGCTGAACACTGATGGCCACCAGATCCGTTGTACTCGATACCGAAACCACCGGCATGCCGGTGACCGACGGCCACCGGATTATCGAAATCGGTTGTGTCGAGCTGATCGGTCGACGTCTGACGGGCCGGCACTTTCACGTTTATCTGCAACCGGATCGCGAGAGTGACGAAGGCGCGATTGCCGTTCACGGCATCACCAACGAATTCCTGGTCGGCAAGCCGCGCTTCGCCGAAGTGGCCGACGAGTTCTTCGAGTTCATCAACGGCGCGCAGCTGATCATCCATAACGCGGCGTTCGACGTTGGCTTCATCAACAACGAATTCGCCCTGATGGGCCAGCAGGATCGCGCGGACATCACGCAGCACTGCACGATCCTCGACACCCTGATGATGGCCCGGGAACGTCACCCGGGTCAGCGCAACAGCCTCGATGCCTTGTGCAAGCGCTACGGCGTCGACAACTCCGGCCGTGAGCTGCACGGCGCCTTGCTCGACTCGGAGATTCTCGCCGACGTCTACCTGACCATGACCGGTGGCCAGACCAGCCTGTCGCTGGCCGGCAACGCCTCCGACGGCAATGGCACGGGCGAGGGCGCGGACAACTCCGCCACCGAAATCCGCCGTCTGCCGGCAGATCGTCAGCCGGGGCGAATCATTCGCGCCACCGAAGCCGAGCTGGCCGAACACCAGGCGCGTCTGGAAATCATCGCCAAGTCAGCTGGCGCCCCGGCGCTGTGGACTCAGTTGCTGGAAGCCGAAGCCCAGGCGTAATACAGAAAAGGATCGTCCAGACACTCAGCCGTGTCCGGACGATCCTTTGTTTTTGGCAGTACTGACAACTGGCCACCCTCGCCACATCGGCTCCGACCCTCTACCCTGAGGACATTGGCAGATCACTCTCCGCCGCCTCAGGACGCTGAGCCTCATGTACAAAGATTTGAAGTTCCCGGTGTTGATCGTCCACCGCGACATCAAGGCCGACACGGTTGCCGGTGACCGCATCCGCGGCATCGCCCGAGAGCTGGAGCTGGAAGGTTTCAGTATCGTTTCGGCCACCGACTACACCGAAGGCCGGCTGGTGGCCTCGACCCACCATGGTCTGGCGTGCATGCTGATCGCCGCCGAAGACGCCAGCACCAATTCCCATCTGTTGCAGAACATGGCCGAACTGATCGGTCTGGCCCGGGTGCGGGCGCCGGATCTGCCGATCTTTGCCCTCGGCGAGCAAGTCACCCTGGAAAATGCCCCGGCCGATGCCATGGCCGAACTCAACCAGTTACGCGGCATTCTCTACCTGTTCGAAGACACCGTGCCATTTCTCGCCCGCCAGGTGGCACGAGCGGCGCGCAAATACCTGGACGGCCTGTTGCCGCCATTCTTCAAGGCATTGGTGCAGCACACCGCCGATTCCAATTATTCCTGGCATACCCCCGGTCACGGCGGCGGGGTGGCTTATCACAAGAGTCCGGTGGGGCAGGCGTTTCATCAGTTCTTCGGGGAAAACACCCTGCGCTCGGATTTGTCGGTCTCGGTGCCGGAGCTGGGTTCCTTGCTCGATCACACCGGGCCGCTGGCCGAGGCGGAAGCGCGGGCCGCGCGCAATTTCGGCGCCGATCACACGTTTTTCGTGATCAATGGCACTTCGACCGCCAACAAGATCGTCTGGCACTCGATGGTCGGGCGCGATGATCTGGTGCTGGTGGATCGCAACTGCCACAAGTCGGTGTTGCACGCGATCATCATGACCGGCGCGATTCCGCTGTACCTGTGCCCGGAGCGCAACGAGTTGGGGATCATCGGGCCGATCCCGCTCAGTGAATTCAGTCGTGAATCGATCCAGGCCAAGATCGACGCCAGCCCGTTGACCAAGGGCCGCGAACCGAAAGTCAAACTGGCGGTGATCACCAACTCCACCTACGACGGCCTCTGCTACAACGCCGAACTGATCAAGCAGAGTCTGGGCAACAGCGTCGAAGTCCTGCATTTCGACGAAGCCTGGTACGCCTACGCGGCGTTTCACGAATTCTTTGCCGGCCGTTACGGCATGGCCACCTCGCGCAGCGAGGACAGTCCGCTGGTGTTCACCACCCATTCAACCCACAAACTGCTGGCGGCGTTCAGCCAGGCGTCGATGATTCATGTGCAGGACGGCGGCGCGCGGCAACTGGATCGCGACCGGTTCAACGAAGCGTTCATGATGCACATCTCGACGTCGCCGCAGTACAGCATCATTGCTTCGCTGGACGTCGCCTCGGCGATGATGGAAGGGCCGGCCGGACGTTCGCTGCTGCAGGAAACCTTCGACGAAGCCCTGAGCTTTCGCCGGGCGCTGGCCAATCTGCGTCAGCACATCGCCGCTGACGATTGGTGGTTCTCGATCTGGCAGCCACCGGGCGTCGAAGGCATCGACCGGGTGCAGACCGAGGACTGGCTGCTGCAACCTGATGCGGACTGGCACGGTTTCGGCGAGGTCAGCGACGACTACGTACTGCTCGACCCGATCAAGGTCACTTTGGTCATGCCGGGCCTGACTGCTGGCGGCGCTTTGAGCGACAAGGGCATTCCGGCGGCCGTGGTCAGCCGTTTCCTTTGGGAGCGCGGATTGGTGGTGGAGAAAACCGGTCTGTATTCATTTCTGGTGCTGTTTTCCATGGGCATCACCAAGGGCAAGTGGAGCACGCTGCTGACCGAACTGCTGGAGTTCAAACGCAGCTACGACGCCAACGTCAGCCTCGACACCTGCCTGAAGTGTGTCGCCCAGCAAGATCCTGTGCGCTATCGCGGCATGGGCCTGCGCGATCTGTGCGATCAGCTCCACGCCTGCTATCGCAGCAACGCCACCGCCAGACACCTCAAACGCATGTACACGGTGCTGCCGGAAATCGCGATGAAACCGGCCCACGCCTACGACCAACTGGTGCGCGGCGAAGTCGAGGCGGTGCCGATCGATGAGCTGGAAGGCCGGGTGGCAGCGGTGATGCTGGTGCCGTACCCGCCGGGGATTCCGCTGATCATGCCCGGCGAACGTTTTACCGAATCCACGCGCTCGATCATCGAATACCTCAGGTTTGCCCGCACGTTCGACGCAACGTTTCCGGGGTTCGTGGTCGATGTGCACGGTCTGCAACACGAAGATGAGGGCAATGGGCGGCACTACACCGTCGATTGCGTCAAGGAATGAGGGCTTTTCCGAGTATGCAACCGGTCATGAATCCGAAATACCCAGGGCTGTCGGTGCGGGTCGCCGATGACGGTTTTGCCGCGTATATCTGGGGCAGCGATTTCAGCTTCGAGGTCGCCGCCTACGGCGCGGCCGAAATCGGCAAACCCGTGGCGCAATGGGGCGTGACGCCCATCGTGCCGTATCGCAAGTGCTACGGCATCGATCCGGAGGAATTCAGCAGCTTTCGCGATGCCGCCGACAGTGCGATTTTCATGGCGTACCTGGAAGATCAGCCGGTCGGGCATCTGGTGATCAGCACCAATTGGAACGGATTCGCTCATATCGATGAGCTGGCGGTGCACGCCCCGGCGCGGCGCCATGGCGTGGCCAAGGCCTTGCTCGACGTGGCGCAGTTCTGGAGCCGCAAGAAAAAACTGCCGGGGATCATGCTGGAAACCCAGAACAACAACCTCGGCGCCTGCCGCCTGTATGAGCGTTGCGGCTATGTGATCGGCGGCATCGACCATCTGCGTTATCGCGGCATCGATCCGAACACCGCCGAAGTGGCGTTGTTCTGGTATCGATTGTTCGATAACCCGCTGGAGCATCCGATCAGTTCGCCAGCATCGCCTCGGCTTGTTCCGTGACGATCCCGAGCAGCGTCTGAATCGCCGCTGACGGCGTGGCGTGTTTGAAGGTCAGGGCATAGAGGCTGACCGGCACCGCCGGCGACAGCGGGCAGACGTCGAGGCCGCCCGCCCGTGCACCGAGGGCGGTGAACGGGTCGACGATCGCCAGGCCTTCGCCGGCCTCGACCATGCTGCGCATCATCTGGTGGGTTTGCACGCGGGTCTGGATGGCCGGCGCCGGGCGCAGGGCCTGGAGCTTGTTTTCCAGGGCCGGACTCAGCGGGTCCTGGCCTTCGAGGCCGACCATCGCCTGGCCGGCCAGATCCTGCAGAGAAATGTATTTCTGCTTCGGTTGCAGCCAGCCGTGGGGCGCAAGCAATTGCAACTTGCCCTGGGCCAGTGGCTGGCAATGAATGTCGGGGTGTTGCGGGTCATGCAGACTCAGGCCCAGATCACTGTCGCGCAGCAGCAGGTGGCGGACGATGTCGCGGGTCGGTTCGCTGAGCAGGGTGCAGGGCACGTCGGGCAAGCGACGGCGCAGGGCCGCGAGGCTTTGCGGCAGCAGTTGCTGGGCCAGTGGTGGGGTGCCGATGATCCGCAGGGGTGGGGCGAGGTATTGCTTGAGGCTGCTGGCCAGCCGTTGCACCGGCTCCAGCGCTTCATAGATGTGGCCGATCTCGACTTGCAGCGCCCGGGCTTCCGGGGTTGGTTGAAGTCGTCCGCGTACGCTGGCGAACAGCATGAAACCGAGCTGACTCTCGGCTTCGCGCAAACGCTCCTCGACCTCGGGCGCCGGGAGTTGCAGCCATTCGGCGGCGGTGCCCACGTGACCGGTCTGCAAAAGCGCCTGAATCACTTCGATATGACGTAAACGCATGCGTGAAGTCCATGTCCGGCCGTTGGGGTCAGTGGCTGAATCCTACCCCAACTCGGCGCGGATGACTTCTGCTCATAACGATCGGTTATGAAGCGACCGATGGCTCGGGTTCGCGGATCAGGGTGATGCCCGACTGAACCAGCAGGAACTCGTTGTCGTCGATCTTGTTGACGCGGTCGCCAATCGCCAGTTTGTAGGTGGTAACGGGCTCCGTGCCGGTGAAACCGTCTGCCGACGGGTTGGATTCCTGGAACTCATGCACGGAATAAACGCGGCCTTCCGCATCTCTTGCATGGAACTGACCGACGAGTACTGCTGCCATCTGCTTAGAACCTCTGGAGATAAAACGCTTGATTTGCGGCTTGGTAGACCTTCATCGAGCTTGGTAAGTTTTCCTACAGGAAAAAAATATTCCAGACGCGGGAAATAACCTTCGACGTCTGGTGGAATCGTCATCGGATCATCTATAACTACTGGCTCCTCCCACGGACAGTCGAGAGTCTTCCAATGAGCAATGTCTATAACGTCGCAGTAGTGGTCGGCAGCCTGCGCAAGGCGTCCATCAATCGCAAGGTCGCCCTGGCGCTGGCGGAACTGGCACCGGCCAATCTCAAGCTGAACATTGTCGAAATTGGCGATCTGCCACTCTACAACGAAGACATCGACGGCGATTCACCGCCGGCAGCCTACAGCACTTTCCGTCAGAAAGTGGCTTCATCCGACGCCCTGCTGTTTGTCACTCCGGAGTACAACCGCTCGGTGCCGGCGCCTTTGAAGAATGCCATCGACGTTGGCTCGCGGCCGTATGGCAAGAGCGCCTGGAGCGGCAAGCCGGGGGCGGTGATCAGCGTTTCGCCGGGTGCCATCGGCGGTTTCGGCGCCAACCAGCATCTGCGCCAGTCCTTTGTTTTCCTCAACGTGCCGTGCATGCAGCAGCCGGAAGCCTACCTGGGCGGCGCGGGCACGGCATTCGATGAGGCGGGCAAGCTGAATGAATCGGTGAAGCCGTTCCTGCAAAGTTTCATCAATGCGTTTGGTGAGTGGGTGGCGCAACACAAGAAGTGATCTGGCAATATTTCTGACACGATAACGAACCTGTGGGGGGCTGGCTTCCACAGGTTTTTTTTGTGTGGTCTGATTCTTTCCCTTTTATTGAAGGCTGTCGCGAATGCTCGCTGCGTCACTGATTTTCCTGCTGACCATTACCCTGGTGATCTGGCAACCCAAAGGCCTTGGGGTCGGCTGGAGTGCAACGTTCGGCGCCATCGTCGCGCTGATTTTCGGTGTGGTGCACCTGAGCGATATCCCGCTGGTGTGGCAAATCATCTGGAACGCCACCGGTACGTTTGTGGCGCTGATCATCATCAGTCTGTTGCTCGACGAGGCCGGGTTTTTCGCCTGGGCCGCCCTGCACGTAGCGCGTTGGGGGCGGGGCAGCGGGCGCAAGCTGTTTGCCTTCATGGTGCTGCTCGGTGCACTGGTGTCGGCGCTGTTCGCCAATGACGGCGCGGCGCTGATCCTCACGCCCATCGTGATTTCCATGCTGCTGGCCCTGCGTTTTTCCCCGGCGGCGACCCTGGCGTTCGTCATGGGCGCGGGCTTCATTGCCGACACCGCGAGCCTGCCGCTGGTGGTGTCGAACCTGGTGAACATCGTCTCGGCCGATTTCTTTCACATCGGTTTCAATCGCTATGCGGCGGTGATGGTGCCGGTCAACTTCGTTAGCGTCGCGGCCACGCTGGGCATGTTGCTGTGGTTCTTCCGTCGCGACATTCCCAAGGCCTACGACCCGGAGCAACTTGAACACCCGGAAACCGCCATCCACGACAAAGCCACGTTCTACGCCGGTTGGGCGGTGCTGGTGATTCTGCTGATCGGCTGTTTCGCGCTGGAGCCGTTGGGCATTCCGATCAGTGCGATCTCGGCGGTATGCGCGGCGCTGTTGCTGGCGATTGCCGCGCGCGGGCACAAGATCTCTACGCGCAGGGTGATGAAAGAGGCGCCGTGGCAGATCGTGATTTTCTCGTTGGGCATGTATTTGGTGGTCTACGGGCTACGTAATGCCGGGCTCACTGATTATCTGGCCGGGTGGCTCAATGTGTTCGCCGGTCACGGGGTGTGGGGCGCGGCGATGGGCACCGGGGTGCTGACGGCGTTGTTGTCGTCGATCATGAACAACCTGCCGACGGTGCTGATCGGCCTGCTGTCGATCGATGCCAGCCAGGCCACGGGTGTGGCGAAGGAAGCGATGATCTACGCCAACGTGATCGGCAGCGACCTGGGGCCGAAAATCACCCCTATCGGCAGTCTTGCGACCTTGCTCTGGCTGCATGTGCTGGAGCGCAAGGACATCCGGATTGGCTGGGGGTATTACTTCAGGGTCGGGATCGTGCTGACGGTGCCGGTGTTGCTGGTGACATTGGCGGCTCTGGCGCTGCGCCTTTCCATTTAGACCGAGTCGACTCAATCGCTGGCAAGCCAGCTCCCACAGGTCCAGTGTTCAGCGCATAGCCTGTGGGAGCTGGCTTGCCAGCGATGGGGGCAGATCAGACACCACAGAAATCAGGATTGGCCGGGCACGTTCGGCCACAGATCCGACACCAGAAACAGCCGCTCGGCTTCTTCCCACTCGCCCCGGGCATTTTCGGTCAGGCGCACCATCAGTTGCGCCGGGGCCAATGGTTCGAGTTCATCGAGCCAGGCCTGTAAGTGACCGTTGCTCCAGGTCTGATCCGCCGGGTAGTGCGCCGGCGCCAGCCAGGCGTGGCGGGGCAGGGGTTGCCAGCGTCCGGCCGGGCGCTGGGCGACGAACGCCGGCCAGTCTTTCTGATGCAGCCAGCTGCCACGCAAGTGCTGCGGGTGGGCGCCGCTGGGCGGCACGGACTGACCGGGCCACGGATACAGCAGATACCCACCCAGCCACAGTTGCGCACTGAACGACCCGACATCCAGCGCCGCCAGCACTTCGCGGCTTTCCGGGCGAGCGGAGATCGGCAGCTGATGTTCGCTCAAATGCGCCAGTTTGCGATCCAGTCGATCATGGCAGCCCGGCCCCAGCCACGACGCCGGATTATGGCCGTCGCCGTTTTGCGGGCCGAGGTAGAGCTTGATCGCCAGTTCCAGGTGATGCACACCATCGCGGTCGCGCAGCAGCATGTCCAGCTCGCCGAGGGTGTGGCCTTCGCGGCGGATCGGCAGGTTGGCGGCGATCAGTTCGATGCCCGGCGCGTGTTCCACCGCAAATTGCCACAAACGCTCGTAATACAGGCCCAGGCGCCGGGTGCGGGCCTGGGACAGCCAGTGCAGCAGGCCGTAACTGTCGCGGTCGAGCTGGCGCAGCCAGTGTTCCAGACGTTCGGGGTCGCTGACCCAGTCGCTGCCCGCCAGCGGATGGCGCTGCGGCCACGGGGTCGCGGCGAGCATCGGCGGGGCGAGGATCACCCACGCCAGATCACGCACCTCGGGGTGGCGTAACTGGTGGGGCAACTGCAGCAAATCGGGAAATAGGATCATCTTGCGAGCATAGCCTCAAACACCGGTGCATCCTCGGGGCTGAAAGGATTTTGTCTATCCGGCGCTTTCGCCCATAATCGTGCTTTTGGCCGTCTCAGTCCCCCGCAGGAGTCCCATGGAGCAATTTCGTAATATCGGCATCATCGGTCGCCTGGGCAGCTCCCAGGTGCTGGATACCGTCCGCCGACTGAAACGCTTCCTGCTCGATCGTCACCTGCATGTGATTCTCGAAGACACCATCGCCGAAGTCCTGCCGGGCCATGGCCTGCAAACCTCGTCGCGCAAGATGCTCGGCGAAGTCTGCGACATGGTCATCGTGGTCGGCGGTGACGGCAGCCTGCTCGGCGCCGCGCGGGCACTGGCCAAACACAATATTCCGGTGCTCGGAATCAACCGTGGCAGCCTCGGTTTTCTCACCGACATCCGCCCGGACGAGCTGGAAATCAAGGTCGCCGAGGTACTCGACGGCCATTATCTGGTGGAAAACCGCTTCCTGCTGCAGGCCGAAGTCCGCCGCCACGCCGAGGCCATCGGCCAGGGCGATGCGCTGAACGACGTGGTGCTGCACCCAGGCAAATCGACGCGGATGATCGAGTTCGAGCTGTACATCGACGGCCAGTTCGTCTGCAGCCAGAAGGCCGACGGCCTGATCGTCGCCACACCGACCGGTTCCACCGCATACGCACTGTCCGCCGGCGGCCCGATCATGCATCCCAAGCTTGACGCTATTGTGATTGTGCCGATGTACCCCCATACCTTGTCGGGCAGACCGATTGTGGTCGATGGCAACAGTGAGCTGAAAATCGTCGTGTCCAAAGATATGCAGATCTACCCGCAGGTCTCCTGCGACGGGCAGAACCACTTCACCTGCGCGCCGGGCGACACCATCACCGTCAGCAAGAAAGCGCAGAAGCTGCGGCTGATTCATCCGCTCGACCACAACTACTACGAAGTCTGCCGGACCAAACTCGGCTGGGGCAGCAAGTTGGGTGGTGGAGGCGACTGATGCTCGATCCCGCGCGCAGTTATGACCTGATTGGTGACGTGCACGGATGCGCCTTGACCCTGGAACACCTGCTGGACCGCCTCGGTTATCACAAGCAGGGCGGAGTCTGGCGGCATCCGTCGCGCATGGCCGTGTTTGTCGGCGACATCATCGACCGTGGCCCGCGAATTCGCGAGGCGCTGCACATCGTTCACGACATGGTCGAAGCCGGTCAGGCGTTGTGCATCATGGGCAACCACGAATTCAACGCCCTCGGCTGGAGCACACCGGCGCCTCCGGGCAGCGGTAAGCAGTTCGTCCGTGAACATACCCCGCGCCACGCCCGTTTGCTGCATGAAACCCTGACCCAATTCGAAAACCATCCGCGCGACTGGCACGATTTCGAGCAGTGGTTCTATCAACTGCCGTTGTTCGTCGACGCCGGACGCTTCCGCGTGGTGCATGCCTGCTGGGATGCCGGCCTGATCGAGCCGTTGCGCGGGTTGTTCCCTGATGGTTGCATCGATGAGCACTTCCTCCAGGCCTCGGCCGTACCGGGCAGTTTCGCCTGCACCGTGTTCGATCGCCTGCTGCGCGGCACTGACATGCGCCTGCCGGATGGCCTGACCATGACCAGCGGCGATGGCCTGGTGCGTTCGTTCTTCCGCACCAAGTTCTGGGAAGACGATCCGCAGACCTACGGCGACATCGTGTTCCAGCCCGACGCACTGCCGGAGCCGGTGGCGCAAAAGCCGCTGACCTCCAGCGAAAAGAATTCCCTGCTGCGCTACGGCGTCGATGAGCCGTTGCTGTTCGTCGGCCACTACTGGCGCAGCGGCAAACCGGCGCCGATCCGCCCGAACCTCGCCTGCCTGGATTACAGCGCGGTGCTGTACGGCAAACTGGTGGCCTATCGTCTGGATCAGGAAACCCGCCTCGATCCGCATAAATTTGTCTGGGTCGACGTCGAGCGGCCGGAGGTGCTGCGATGAGTGCCATAGCCGTCCTGCGTGTGCCGTTGGCGGCGGACCTGAGTGGTTTCGTCAAACTGCTGCAACGCATGCAAGTGCCCCATCGTGTCAGCGAAGAGGCGGGTGAGCAGGTGTTGTGGGTGCCCTCGGAAATCAGCGACGACGTACGCTCGCTGTACGAGCGTTTCCCGGCGGGCGACCCGGATCAGCAACTGGAAATTCCGGCGGCGCCGACGTTCAAGCGCCCGAGCTTCGCCGAGCAACTGAAACACGCCAAAGCCACCGGGTTCATTCTGCTGCTGAGCCTGATCGTCGGCGGGTTGACTTTCCTTGGCGATAACCTCGACACCATGCGCTGGCTGACCTTCCTCGATTTCCGGGTGGTCGGCGACTACATCCACTTCACACCGCTGGCCGACAGCCTGGCGGCAGGGCAGTGGTGGCGCCTGTTCACGCCGATGCTGATCCACTTCGGCATCCTGCACCTGGCCATGAACGGCATGTGGTACTGGGAGCTGGGGCGGCGCATCGAGTCGCGCCAGGGCAGCGTCAACCTGATCGGCCTGACGCTGCTGTTCGGCCTGGTTTCCAACTATGCGCAGTTCGCCTGGAGCGGCCCGAGCCTGTTCGGTGGCCTGTCCGGCGTACTTTACGGGCTGCTCGGTCACTGCTGGATCTTCCAGCTGCTGGCGCCGAACCCGGCCTACCGCCTGCCGCGCGGCGTGCTGGCGATGATGCTGGTGTGGTTACTGGTGTGCATGTCGGGGCTGGTCTCGATGATCGGTTTCGGCGAAATCGCCAACGCCGCCCACGTCGGCGGGTTACTCATCGGATGCTTCACCGGTTTGTTGGGCGGTTTGTACAACCGCCGTAAACTGGCCGCCTGAATTTTTTGAATAAAGAGCACGGAGACCCTGATGTCCTCTTTTAACGATTTGATCAAGAACATCACCCCGGACATCTACCAGAGCCTGAAACTGGCCGTAGAGATCGGCAAATGGTCGGACGGTGGCAAGCTCACCGCCGAACAGCGTGAACTGTCGTTGCAGGCGATGATCGCCTGGGAAATGCAGAACCTGCCCGAGGAAGAACGCACCGGTTACATGGGCCCGCAGGAATGTGCGTCGAAGTCGATCGAAGTGCCGAACATTCTGTTCAAGTCGGACGCCCTCCATTGATCGAGATCGGCCGCGGTGCAATCAGCAAAATGTCGGCGCGCCTGGACGGGCCGAACGTGCAGTACGCGTTTCGTCTGGATGACGTCGAGGTGCCGGTCAACCCGTTGATCGGCAGCACGGTGCGTCTGGAATACCTGGGGGCGATTCACTGCACCCATTGCGGGCGCAAGACCAAGACCAGTTTCAGTCAGGGTTACTGCTACCCGTGCATGACCAAACTGGCCCAGTGCGACATCTGCATCATGAGCCCGGAGCGCTGCCACTTCGAGGCCGGCACCTGCCGTGAGCCGGAGTGGGGCGAGAAGTTCTGCATGACCGACCACGTCGTCTACCTGGCCAATTCGTCGGGGATCAAGGTCGGCATCACCCGAGCTACCCAGTTGCCGACCCGCTGGCTCGACCAGGGCGCCAGTCAGGCGCTGCCGATCATGCGTGTTTCCACGCGGCAGCAGTCGGGTTTCGTCGAAGACCTGTTCCGCAGTCAGGTGGCGGACAAGACCAACTGGCGCGCCTTGCTCAAGGGTGATGCGGCGGCGGTGGATCTGGCGCAGGTGCGCGATCAGCTGTTCGAAAGCTGCGCCCCGGGCCTGCAAGGTTTGCAGGAGCGTTTCGGCCTCCAGGCCATTCAGACCATCGCCGACGTCGAGCCGCTGGAAATCCGTTACCCGGTCGAGCAGTACCCGGCCAAGATCGTCAGCTTCAACCTGGACAAAAACCCGATTGCCGAAGGCACGCTGCTGGGGATCAAGGGCCAGTACCTGATCTTCGACACCGGCGTGATCAACATTCGCAAGTACACGGCCTATCAGCTCGCCGTGCATCAATAAGGACTTCAGCATGCGCACCGAACAACCGAAGATGATTTACCTGAAGGACTATCAGGCGCCCGAGTACCTGATCGATGAAACACACCTGACCTTCGAGTTGTTCGAGGACCACAGTCTGGTCCACGCGCAACTGGTGATGCGCCGCAACCCGGCCCGTGGCCCGGGCCTGCCGCCGCTGGTGCTTGATGGCCAGCAGCTGGAACTGCTCTCGGTGACCCTGGCCGATCAGGAACTGAGCGCCGACGATTACCAATTGACCGAGAACCACCTGACCCTGCAACCGGCCAGCGAAACCTTCACGGTCGACACCAGCGTCAGGATCCATCCGGAAACCAACACCGCACTGGAAGGCCTGTACAAGTCCGGCACGATGTTCTGCACCCAGTGCGAGGCTGAAGGTTTCCGCAAGATCACCTATTACCTCGACCGCCCGGACGTGATGAGCAAGTTCACCACCACCGTAGTGGCCGAGCAGCACAGCTATCCGGTGTTGTTGTCCAACGGCAACCCGATCGCCAGCGGCCCTGGCGAAGATGGCCGACACTGGGCGACCTGGGAAGACCCGTTCATGAAACCGGCGTACCTGTTCGCGCTGGTGGCCGGTGACTTGTGGTGCGTTGAAGATTCATTCACCACCATGACCAACCGCAACGTGGCGCTGCGCATTTACGTCGAGCCGGAAAACATCGACAAGTGCCAGCACGCCATGAACAGCCTCAAGAAATCGATGCGCTGGGACGAAGAGGTCTACGGTCGCGTATACGATCTGGACATCTTCATGATCGTCGCCGTGAACGACTTCAACATGGGCGCGATGGAGAACAAGGGCCTCAACATCTTCAACTCCAGCGCCGTGCTGGCCCGTGCCGAAACCGCCACCGACGCCGCACACCAGCGGGTCGAGGCGATCGTCGCCCACGAATACTTCCACAACTGGTCCGGCAACCGCGTGACCTGCCGCGACTGGTTCCAGCTGTCGCTGAAAGAAGGCTTCACGGTGTTCCGCGACGCCGGTTTCTCGTCCGACATGAACTCGGCCACGGTCAAGCGCATTCAGGACGTGGCGTACCTGCGTACCCACCAGTTCGCCGAAGACGCAGGTCCCATGGCCCACGCCGTGCGCCCGGACAGCTTTATCGAGATTTCCAACTTCTACACCCTGACCGTGTACGAAAAGGGCTCGGAAGTGGTCGGCATGATCCACACCCTGCTGGGCGCAGAAGGCTTTCGCAAGGGCAGCGATCTGTACTTTGAACGCCACGACGGCCAGGCCGTGACCTGCGATGACTTCATCAAGGCCATGGAAGATGCCAACGGCGTCGACCTGACCCAGTTCAAGCGCTGGTACAGCCAGGCCGGCACACCGCGTCTGGCGGTGAGCGAGTCTTACGACGCCGCCGCGAAAACCTACAGCCTGACCTTCTGCCAGAGCTGCCCGGAAACCCCGGACAAGGTTGAAAAGCTGCCGTTCGTGATTCCGGTGGAACTGGGCCTGCTCGACCGCCAGGGCAACGAGATTGCCCTGCGTCTGGCCGGCGAAGCCTCGGCCCAAGGCACTAGCCGTGTGATCTCGGTGACTGAAGCCGAACAGACCTTCACCTTCGTCGACATCGCCGAACAGCCGCTGCCGTCCTTGCTGCGTGGCTTCTCGGCGCCGGTGAAACTGAGCTTCCCGTATAACCGCGATCAGTTGATGTTCCTGATGCAGCACGACACCGACGGTTTCAACCGCTGGGATGCCGGCCAGCAACTGTCGGTGCAGGTGCTGCAAGAGTTGATCGGCCAGCAGCAGAAGGGCGAAAGCCTGGTGCTCGACCCACGTCTGGTTTCCGCGCTGCGCACCGTGCTGTCGGACGAGACGCTGGATCAGGCGATGGTCGCGGAAATGCTCTCGCTGCCAAGCGAAGCGTACCTGACCGAAATCAGTGAAATCGCCGACGTGGACGCGATCCACACCGCCCGCGAATTTGCCCGTCAGCAACTGGCGGACAACCTGTTCGAACCACTGTGGCTGCGTTATCAAGCCAACCGCGACCTGTCGAAAAAGACTCCGTACGTAGCCGAGGCCGAGCACTTCGCCCGTCGCGCGCTGCAGAATATCGCGCTGTCGTATCTGATGCTCAGCGGCAAGCCGCAAGTGCTGGCGGCGACGCTGGAACAGTTCGACAGCTGCGACAACATGACCGAACGCCTGACCGCGCTGGCGGTGCTGGTCAACTCGCCGTTCGACGAGCAGAAAGCCAAGGCGCTGGCCAGTTTCGCCGAGCACTTCAAGGACAATCCGCTGGTCATGGATCAGTGGTTCAGCGTGCAGGCCGGCAGCACCTTGCCGGGCGGTCTGGAGCGCGTGAAGGCATTGATGCAGCACCCGGCGTTCAACATCAAGAACCCGAACAAGGTGCGCGCGCTGGTCGGTGCTTTTGCCGGGCAGAACCTGATCAACTTCCACGCGGCGGATGGCTCGGGCTATCGCTTCCTGGCAGATCTGGTGATCGAACTGAACGGCTTCAACCCGCAGATCGCCTCTCGCCAATTGGCGCCGCTGACGCGCTGGCGCAAATATGACAGCGCTCGTCAGGCGCTGATGAAGGGTGAGTTGGAGCGGATTCTGGCTTCGGGGCAGCTCTCCAGCGATGTGTATGAAGTGGTCAGCAAAAGCCTTGCCTGAAGTCTTTTCAGGGCAATAAAAAACGCCGCTCGATGAGCGGCGTTTTTGTGGGTGGGTGAAAACTATTGGCGCAGATCAAACCGATCCAGATCCATCACCTTCGCCCAGGCTGCAACGAAGTCCGTGACGAACTGTTCCTTCGCATCGGAACTGGCGTATACCTCGGACAACGCCCGCAGCACCGAGTTGGAACCAAACACCAGATCGACCCGGGTCGCCGTCCACTTCACGCTGCCGGTTTTGCGGTCGCGGCCTTCGAACTCGGTTTTGGACGTTGGTTTCCATTCCACACCCATGTCCAGCAGATTGCGAAAGAAGTCGTTGGTCAAGGTGCCGGGGCTGTCGGTGAACACGCCGTGCTTGGTCTTGCCGACGTTGGTGTCCAGCACGCGCAGGCCGCCGATCAACACGGTCATTTCCGGCGCCGAAAGCGTCAGCAGTTGCGCCTTGTCGATCAGTAACGCTTCGGCCGGCACGCGATAAGTGCTGGCCGCGTAGTTGCGGAAGCCATCGGTGTGCGGCTCAAGGAAGCCGAACGACTCGACATCGGTCTGCTCCTGAGTCGCATCGGTGCGCCCTGGGTTGAACGGCACGGTCACCGTGTGCCCGGCGTTTTGCGCCGCTTGTTCGACCCCGGCATTACCGGCCAGCACGATCAGGTCCGCCAGCGAGACTTGCTTGCCTGCCGCCCCGGCGTTGAACTCGTTCTGAATGCCTTCGAGGACTTTCAATACCTTGTCCAGTTGCTCCGGCTGGTTGGCCTGCCAGAATTTCTGCGGTGCCAGACGCAGGCGCCCGCCATTGGCGCCGCCGCGTTTGTCCGAACCCCGGAAGGTCGATGCGGCTGCCCACGCGGTGGAAACCAGTTCCGAAACGGACAGCCCCGACGCCAGTACCTTGCCTTTCAGCGCCCGGATATCGCTGTCGTCCACCAGTGGATGCGTGGCCTCGGGAATCGGGTCTTGCCAAAGCAATTCTTCTTGAGGCAATTCCGGGCCGAGATAGCGCGACAGCGGGCCCATGTCGCGGTGGATCAGCTTGTACCAGGCGCGGGCGAAGGCGTCCGCCAGTTGATCGGGATTGGCCAGGAAACGCCGCGAAATCTTCTCGTAGGCCGGGTCGAAACGCAGGGCCAGGTCGGAGGTGAGCATGGTCGGGTCGATGCGTTTGTTCGGGTCGTGGGCGTGCGGAATGGTGCCCGCGCCGGCGCCGTTTTTCGGTTTCCACTGATGGGCACCGGCCGGGCTCTTGGTCAGTTCCCACTCGAAGCCGAACAGGTTTTCCAGGTAATTGTTGCTCCACTTCGTCGGGGTGGTGGTCCAGGTCACTTCCAGACCGCTGGTGATGGTGTCGGCGCCTTTGCCGGTGCCGAAGCTGTTTTTCCAGCCCAGGCCTTGTTCTTCAAGGCCGGCGGCTTCCGGTTCCGGGCCGACGTTATCGGCGGGGCCTGCGCCGTGGGTCTTGCCGAAGGCGTGGCCGCCGGCGATCAGAGCGACGGTCTCCTCGTCGTTCATGGCCATGCGGCCGAAGGTTTCGCGGATGTCCTTGGCCGAGGCCACCGGGTCGGGATTGCCTTCGGGGCCTTCCGGATTCACGTAGATCAGGCCCATCTGCACGGCGGCGAGCGGGTTCTCGAGGTTGCGTTCGCCCTGGTTGGTGCGGCTTTCCTCATTGCCGTGTTCGGCGGGCTCGGCCACCAGTGTGCCTTCGCCCGGCGGCTGCATGGATTCCGGGTCCTTGCCGTAACGGTTGTCGCCACCCAGCCATTTGTTTTCCGAGCCCCAGTACACGTCTTCGTCCGGTTCCCACACATCCGCGCGGCCACCGGAGAACCCGAAGGTCTTGAAGCCCATGGATTCCAGCGCGACGTTGCCGGTGAGCACGATCAGGTCGGCCCAGGAAATGTTGCGGCCATACTTTTGCTTGATCGGCCACAGCAGGCGGCGGGCCTTGTCGAGGCTGACATTGTCCGGCCAGCTGTTGAGCGGGGCGAAGCGTTGCTGACCAGAGCCGGCGCCGCCACGGCCGTCAGCGGTGCGATAGGTGCCTGCGCTGTGCCAGGCCATGCGGATGAAAAGCGGGCCGTAGTGGCCGAAGTCCGCCGGCCACCACTCCTGAGAGTCGGTCATCAGCGCCGTCAGATCGCGTTTGAGGGCCTGGAAATCCAGGCTTTTGAAAGCCTTGGCGTAGTCGAAGTCCTTGCCCAGCGGATCGGATGCGGGCGAGTGCTGACTCAGGATTTTCAGGTTCAGTTGATTCGGCCACCAATCGCGGTTCGTCGTGCCACCGCCGGCGGCGTGATTGAACGGGCATTTCGATTCATTTGCCATGTTCGGATCCTTATCAGGTCTTCTGCGGCCGGCTCGTGCCGACTTCGGACTAGTAAGGCTAGACCCGACTCGGCGAGTCAGCTAATAGGCGAAGTATTGGTATCTGATAGACCTGCTCTCTCACAAACAACGATGAGTAATGATGATGGTGGCGCTTACTTCGAAAAGTGATAAAAAACTGTCGTAAATGACAGTTGGGGCGTGCAGTCGTCAAGTGTAGGTTTGAATTGTGAAAGATATAAAAGCCCCTCCATCCTTAAGGAAGGAAGTTTGTATGAGCCAAAATGTAAATAGACCCAGCAAAGGTACTTTCGAGGCCTCTCTCAATGGCGTGAAGTTTCTTACCAGCACCTTGGTTAAATTTCACGAGTCAAACAAAGGGGACATCATTCAAGGTTATGACAATAAAAATAATTTCATAGTTTTTTTTGTTGAACTATTAGTGGCAGGGCCACATAAAGTGATGTTTGACAAGAACGCACCGGTCGCGTGGACCGTCCAAATCGGCAATCAAATTTTTCCTATCAAATCCGGGCATGTGATCGTAACTTTTGACCAAGATCACGAAAGCGTAAAGGGTACAGTCAATCTCGTTTTGCAGGATGATGAAGGGACGGTGACCGGGGATTTTAATATCACGAACCTGGTTTAACCCAATAAGAAGCCGACTCAGGCAGACAATGCGGCGGCCGGTGCGCTTTACCATCCAGGAGCAGCCTTCGGGCTGCTCCTGGATTGTCCACGGCGATCAACTGGATTGCGCCGTCTCGTCAGCCGGCGTTTCATCGAGCATATCTTCCTGCCCCGGCAGTTCGGTGATCACGCTGAAGTCACTGACTTCCACCGCGCCCAGCCCATACCCCAACAAGTGGAACGAAAACGCCTTGCGCGGTTGCGGGTTGTCGAAGCTGAAATCCATCTCCAGCGGCTGATCCGCTGTGGCGACCATCTCGGTCGGCAGGCCCAGTTGCACGTCCTGCTCGAATTCCTTGGCCTTGAGCTGAATGTACGCCGCCTGCTGCGGATCGACCGAGCGCACGGTCAGGCGCACGCGGGTGTGGGAGCCCTTGGGCATTTCCAGGTATTGCGCGCCGATCAGGTTGTCGGCCCAGTCGTCCTTGATCTGCGCTTGCAGCGGGATGACGTTGGCGCTGCCGAACTGATAGCGCTGGTTGAGCGGGGTGCGCAGCAGCGACAGGTCCAGGGCCGAGGCGCGGGCGGCGATGTCCCGGGCATTCTGGCCGCTGGCGTTGCCCTTGAACGTGGCGCTTTCGGCGATGAATCCTTCACTGGCGTAATTGCGGCAACGGCGTGGCATGTCGCATTCGGTCAGGAGGCCGCGACCGTCGTGATAGCGCAGCTTGCCGTTGGTGAACGACATGATTTCGCGGCCCGAATCGTAATCGCGAAACAGTGAGCGGCCGCTGAGGGCGGAAGGCACCGGAAAGTCGAAATAATCCAGAATCGACGCGCTCAGGTCGACGTGACCGTAGACCCCGGCGTTCAGGCGCGGCAGTTGCGCCTGCTCTGGCGCGAGGGTCAGGTTGAAGCCCCAGGACGACGCGAGACGCACGCCATCGATGCCGTGGGATTCGTCCGAGGTGATGACCACCAGCGTGTCTTTCAGCACGCCCTGGTGTTCGAGGCCGCTGAGAAACTGTTCCAGCGCATCGTCCAGATAACCGACGGCGGCTTGCTTGGGTGTGTCGTAGCGTTGCAGGTATTCCTCCGGCGCGGAGTAGGGCTGGTGAGTGCCGACGGTCAGCAGAGTCAGCATCCACGGCTGTTTCTGCTTTTTCAGGTCGCCGACGTATTTCAGCGCGCCTTCGAAGAACGCCTTGTCATCCTTGCCCCACGGGAATTCCAGGTAGTTGGCATTGGTGAACCACTCCAGGCCATGGGTCGCATCGAAACCGATGTGCGGCATGATCTTGTCTTTGGCCATGAACCGCAGCCCTGCGCCTTGCAGGTAATGCGTGGCGAAACCGTGCTGACGCAATTGCGCCGGCAGACAGGCCTGATTGCGCTCGTGCTGGGTCAGCATTTCCACGCCTTTGGGCGTGCCGTTGTCGAGCTTGTCGTAATCGCCACAGAGCATGGCGTACAGACCGCGAATGGTCTGGTGGGTGTGCAGCACGTAATCCGGGGTGTTCATGCCGCGCTCGGCCCAGCGGCTGAGGTTAGGCATCAGGTCTTCCTGATAATGGCTGCCGATGGCCTGGCGATTGGCGCCGATGTAGGCGCCGGGAATGCCTTCGAGCGCGACGATCAGGACATTGCGCGCCTGGCCCTTGGCCGCCAGCAGCGGGTGACCGTTCAAATCGACATCGGTGAGGCCGGCCATTGGTGGGGGAGCAATCTGAGTGTCGCCGTCCAGCCATTCTTCGGCCTGCATCTGCACGTCGGCGACCTGCGCGGCGAGCAGTTGGTGCGGCAGGTTGTACAGACGCCAGGGGTCGGCATCGCTCGGGTTCAGGTGCTGCGCGCCCCAGTACGCGGAGAACAGCAGCACCGGCGTCGCCCAGGCTGCGCGGGGCAGAGCGGGGGCGGTTCTTCCGCGTCTAGTCCAATGACTCAGCAACCAAAAGGCCAGAGCCACCAGCAGCGCGACCGCCACACCGGGATGGGCGAAGCCGCCGCCGGTGGAGTTTTCCACGAACTGCGGGTCGATCAGGTAATGCAGGTCTGCCACGGTCGGCAGGCGGCCGACTGCGCTGACCAGTTCAGCGGTCGCCACCGCCAGCAATCCCCAGAACAGCAGCACCGGCAGCGCCAGCCACCAGGGACGGCGATGCAACAAAACCAACAGCAGACTGCCGATGGCCAGATCCGACAGATAACCGAACAGGCTCGACCAGCCGAGCGCCGCGCGAAGGCACACCGGCACGATCAGTACCATGAAAACCAGAGAAAGAAGGCGGGCATCCAGGCGCCGCAGCCGTTGAAAAAGAGCGCTCACAAAAAAGACCTTCCAGCCATTAAACCGTCATAAAAGTGTGGGCGATGATACCAAGGGTGGGCTGTCTGATCGCCTTTTTAAACGGCTGGGTGATCCGGTTTTGAAACACTTTGCAAGCCGTTCTGACGGGCCAGGGCCTTGATCGGCGCTGGTCTCAACGGTTTTCAGGCATGCGCGAGGCGGCGGTTTTATTGTTTCAGGCTGTTTAAGCGGCATTCACCTGCGTGTGACATTGTTCCCCCGAAGCGGTGAGCGTAAAGGCGTCGGCCAGCAGCGGGTTGCAGCGGTGTTCGATGGCTAGGGCGCGGAGTTGCAAGCGTTTCTGCAAGGCAGACGTTGAGGTGATATCAATATGCGATAACGGTATTTAAATTCCGTTTTTTATAGCGATAGAGTCCGGCATCACAGATTTCCCTGTAAATCACTGCGAGGTTGTCATGACCCTACCGTTCAAACGTTCTGCACTGACGCTGCTGGCGGCCTCGCTGGCTGGCGCACTGCTCGGCAACACTGCGCAAGCCGAAGGCAAGATCAGCATCGCCCAGCAATTCGGCATCGGTTATCTGATTCTGGATGTGGTGCGCGATCAGCACTTGATCGAGAAACACGGCAAGGCTCAGGGTCTGGACATCAAGGTCGACTGGAACAGCATTTCCGGCGCCACCGCGATGAACGAAGCATTGCTCACCGGATCGCTGGACGTGGTCTCGGCGGGCGTGCCGCCGATGCTCACCGTATGGGATCGCACCAAGGGCAAGCAGAACGTCAAGGCCATCGCTTCGCTGGGCTCGATGCCCAACTTCCTGCTGACCAATAACCCGGACGTGAAAACCCTCAAGGACTTCAGCGACAAGGATCGCATCGCCGTGCCGGCGGCGGGCGTGGGCTTCCAGTCACGCACGCTGCAGATCGAAACGGCCAAGGAATTCGGCAATGACCACTACAAGAAATTCGACGACATCTCCGTCAGCCTGCCGCACCCGGATGCCACGGCTGCATTGATCGCCGGCGGCTCGGAAATCAACGCGCATTTCTCCAGCCCGCCGTTCCAGTACCAGGCGTTGCAGAATCCCAACGTGCATAAGGTGCTGAGTTCCTACGACGTGCTCGGCGGCCAGGCCACGTTTAACGTGCTCTACACCACGGAAAAATTCCACGACGAAAACCCGAAAACCTACAAGGCCTTCTATGACGCCTTGGCCGAGGCCGAGAAGATCATCAAGGCCGACAAACCTGCGGCGGCTCAGGCCTACATTCGGGTTGAACAGTCAAAGCTGCCGCTGGCGCTGGTGGAAAAAATCGTCACCGACCCGGAAATCGATTTCACCGTGGTGCCGCAACGCACCTTTATCTATGCAGAGAAATTGCAGGAACTGGGCGTGCTGAAGAACAAGGCGGACAGCTGGAAGGATTATTTCTTTGAAGAGGCGCATGACGGGGCGGGGAGTTGAGCAGTCGTCATTGCTGAACCATCTGCACGTCCTCTGGCCGAATGAGCGCGCATCAGGTGTGCCCGTATTCGAAAGCGACGCGCAATAACATCGAGGCCGAGGTGACGCTGGTTTGAAACAGCGCCGGCCTGCCGCATTGCGCGGGCAGGCCGGCTCGATCAGGGGATCAATGCATCTTGCTGTGATCGTGCCCTTCCATGGTCAGCGCCTTGACCGGCGCTTTCACTTCCACGGTTTCCTTTTCGCCCTTGGCGTTTTCGATAGTCAGGGTCAGCGGCACGCTGTCGCCTTCCTTCAACTGAGCGCTCAGGCCCATCAGCATCACATGGTAGCCATTCGGATCGAAGTTGACGGCTTTGCCCGCTGGCAGGTTGACCGATTTCACCGGCCCCATGCTCATCACGTCGTTCTTCATGGTCATCTCATGAATCTGCACGTCCTTGGCCGCCGGCGAAGCAACGCTGAGCAGCTTGCTGTCGCTGTCGGCGGTGACGGTCATGAACGCGCCGCTGGCTGACTGGTTTGGCACGGTCGCACGCACCCAGGCGTCGTCGACTTTGGTCTGCGCCGATACCTGGAAAGCCAGGCCCAGCAGGGACAGGCCCAGTGCGGCGCGTTTGATGTGGTTCAGAAAAGGGTTCATCAGCAGACCTCCATGACGGTAAGCAAATCTTCCGTGCACTCTTGTGCAGAAAGCGATTGAGACAGGCCCACACGCAACGTGCCCCGGGTGTCGTAGACATAACTGGTGGCGGTGTGGGAAAGGGTATAGGTGTCGCCGGCCGGGACCTTTTCGTAGAACACGTCGAATTCCTTGGCCGTGGCCTTGGTTTCTTCGAGGGTGCCGTACAGCGCGACGAAGCTTGGATCGAAAGTCTTGACGTAGGCGTCGAGGATCTCCGGCGTGTCGCGTTCCGGGTCGAGGGTGATGAACACCACTTGCAGGATGTCGCCGTCCTTGCCCATCAGCTTCTTGATTTTCGCGGCGCGGGCCAGCGTCGTCGGGCAGATCGCCGGGCACTGGGTGAAACCGAAGAAGATCATCGGCATCAGCCCGCGAAAGCTCGACAGCGTCACGGTGTTGCCTTCGGTGTCCTTGAGCTTGAAGGTGCGTCCGAGGATCTTGTCGCTCAGATCCTTGCCGTACTTGTACGACAGTTCGCCGCGGGTGTCGCAGCCGGCGAGCAGGCCGAGACCGAGCACGCCCATTCCCGCAAGCACCTTGCGGCGAGTCAACAAAGCCGTCATTTCATACCGCCCTTTGGAGCCCGCCAGTCGGCAGGACAGGCGGGCGGGTTAACCGTAAAAGCGGCGCATGATACCAAAATGATCCGGCAGGTCGGTTTTTGATCACCCGTCAATGTCGGAACGGGCGACAAAAGGTGTAAGAAAACGTGACTCAAGGTGTTGGCGGGGGCGGCTCGACCGGGCTCCAGCCGCCGCCCAGCGCAGTGTACAGATTCACTTGTGCCACCAGTTGCGCCAAGCGGTCGGTAATCAGCCCTTGCTGAGAACTGAACAACGAACGCTGGGCATCGAGGAACGTCAGGCTGCTGTCGACGCCGCTGCGATAGCGGTGCTGCGCCATGTCGTAATAATCCTGGGTCGCCTGCACCAGATCGCGTTGGGCCTGGAGCTGTTGTTCGTAGGTCTGGCGCGCTGCGAGTCCGTCGGACACTTCCTGGAATGCCGTCTGAATGGTCTTTTCGTACTCGGCGACGGTGATGTCCTTCTGCAGCTTCGCGTAATCCAGGCTCGCCCGCAGGCTGCCGGCGTTGAAAATCGGCAGGTTGATCTGCGGCTGGAACGTCCAGGCCCCGGAGCCGCCCTTGAACAGCCCGGACAGATCGCGGCTGGACGTCCCGGCATTGGCGGTCAGGCTGACACTCGGAAAAAACGCCGCCCGTGCCGCGCCGATGTTGGCATTGGCGGCGCGCAGCTTGTATTCGGCCTGGAGAATGTCCGGCCGGCGTTGCAGCAGATCCGACGGCAACCCGGCCGGCACGGTTGCCACCAGATCACTGTCCAGCGGACGCGCCGGCAGGTGCTCGGGCACCGGCGCGCCCACCAGCAACGTCAGGCTGTTCAAGTCCTGGGCGACCTGGCGCTGATAACGGGCCAGGCTCGCGCGGGTGCTGTCGACACTGGTCTGCGCCTGAATCTGATCCAGCGCCGAGGACTTGCCGGCCTCGCGGTTGCGAGTGGTCAGGTGCAGGCTGTGCTCGTCGGCGGCCAGCGTTTCCCGGGCCAGCGCCAGCAACTCCTGATCGGCGCGCCAGGTCAGGTAGGCATTAGCGACATTGGCCACCAGACTCAATTGCGCACTGCGCCGCGCCTCTTCGGTGGACAGCCAGGTCAGCAGCGCCTGCTCGCTGAGGCTGCGCACCCGGCCGAAGAAGTCCAGTTCATAGGCGCTGATGCCCAGATTCACCGAGTAGGTCGAGGCGATTGCCGCTTGGGTGCGAGTCACGCTGGACGGCAGCCGCTGACGCAGTTCGTTGGCATTGGCCGACACCGCCGGCAGCAGGTCGGCGCGCTGGATGCGGTATTGCGCCTGAAACGCCTCGACATTCAGGGCCGCTACCCGCAGATCGCGATTATTGACCAGCGCGCTTTCGATCAGTTGCTGCAACGCCGGGTCATTGAACAGCGCGCGCCAGTCCTCGAGGCGCACAGTGGCCGGGGATTGCGCGGCATACGCCGGACCTTGCGGATACTGCGCAGCGCTCGGCGATGCCGGTCGCTGGTAATCGGGAATCAACGAACAGCCGCCCAGCAGCAGCGCGGCGCACAGCAGGGAAATCGACAACCTGGACATCAAACAGCCTCGTTCATGAAAGAGCGGACGCCGGGCGCCCGAAATGAGAAACGCCGGATCAGGCCCCGGCCATCCATTTCGCCAGACCGTGTCGCCCGCTGACCCCAAGCTTGGCGGCCGCGCGTTTGAGGTAGGTCTCGATCGAGCTGTTCTTGACCCGCAACTTTTCCGCCATCTGCGGCACGGTGCCGCCGGTCAGCAGGCCCAGGCAGACCTCTTTCTCGCGCACCGACAAGGTGATGTCGCCCAGCGCCAGACGCTCGTCGAACACCTGTTGCAACGGCGTCTGGGGTTGATCGGCTTGTGGCGCGCGGGGTTGGCGGGCGATGGCTTGGCGACTGATGTGCGCGTGACGCTCGATCAATGGCAACAAGGTGTCGGACAGACGCTTGAGGAACGATAGCTCCGGCAGGGAAAACACCCGATGCGTGCGGGGGCGGTAGAACGAGATGACGCATCGGCGGTTGGACGCGCGCGATACCAGGTTGCATTGGTGGACGCTGTGGTGCGGGTGTCGATGCTGGAGCGAGGCTTTCAGTTGAATCAACAGCGAGTCGTTCATTTCGATCATCTGTTGCAACAGCGGGTGGTCATCCGGGTGCTGCAACGGATCCGGGGGCGGAAAGGTGTCCGGCAAACCCGCACTGCCCAACGCCTTGATCTCGACTACGCTGGATTCCCGTTCGTCCAGGATCCACTCACTGAGATCGACGCGATTGACCGGAACGAGGTTGTCGACCAGCTGGAACATGTTCGAGGCAAAACGCTCGTTGCCGGTGCTGGCGATCAACTCCCCCAGTTGCCAGTAAAAGTGCGGATTTTCCATGTTGCGAAGACTGCCGGTCAGATTCATATCCTTGTCATCCTTGATTTAGAGCCATTGCCGAATCGTCTGCCGTGCATGCACCCGTGAAACGCCCACCCAGTCTTTTCTCCTTGAAATCGTCTGGAGCGGGATTTAAGCCTATACATTTGTCCTACGTCTGTAGAGGAAAACAGGGACACAAAGTGCCACCCTTTCCGAAAAAATGGCGTCACGTTTCTGTCAGACGAATGTGTCAGTTCACGTCGTCCGTGACTGTACGGTCTAGTACGAACCCCGGAATCCGGGGCTCGTCCCGCCGCGCTCCGAGTTTGCGAGGCGCTACCCGATAGCAAATTGTGGCGATTGTCCTACAGGATTTTCAGCCATTTCTTTCCGAACTTTTAGGGGAATCGCTGACTTCTGCGGCCTTCTTGCTTCGCAGAACTGTACAAAGTGAGGAGAGTTGTCCGGGTTTCACGTGTCACGCGGATTTGAGGGCCGATGCTTGAATACGCGCCAAATCACGTGAGATGGATCTTATGAACCAATTTGCTGCCGATGCGGCGGACGGTCTGTCCGCGACTTCCGAGGCGTTTCCGCTGACCACTGCCCAGCGCGACATCTGGCTCGACCAACTGCGTCAGGGGAGTTCGCCGATGTACAACATCGGCGGCTATGTCGAACTGACCGGCCCGCTGGATCCGGCGCTGATGCAGGCGGCGCTTGAAGGTCTCGTGGCCCGGCATGACGCCATGCGCACGATTCTGTTGCCGGGGGCCGGTGAGCATGGGCTGCCGTTGCAGTGTTTTGCCCCGGCCATGCCGGTGCCGATGCCGGTCCACGATTTGCGCCGCCATCCTGATCCACACGTCGATGCGCGTCAGCTGAGTCAGCAATGCATTGAGCAGCCGTTCATGCTGGACGGCGGGCCGTTGTACCGGTTTTGCCTGATCTGGCTCGATGACGACTGTCACTGGCTCTCACTCCAGGCCCATCACCTGATCGTCGATGGCTGGGGGTTCGGCGAGATGCTCAAATCCCTCGACGAGATTTATAACGCGCTGGCGCTCGGACAGCAGCCGCCCGATTCGGCGCCGTCCTATGTCGATTTCATCCATGACGATGCGCGGTATTTTCAGTCCCCCCGTTACGCCAGCGACCGTACGTATTGGCTGGACAAATACCAGCACCGGCCCGAGCCGTTATTGTTGCCGCGTTATCAGGAGCGCTTTGCCGACGCTGCCGCACCGACGCGGATTTTCTCGCAGGTATTTCCGGCACGCCTGCACGAACGCATGAAACAGGTGGCCCGGGAGTACGGCGCCTCGGCGTTTCATGTGCTGCTGGCAGCGATCCATGTGTATTTCAGCCGCAACGCCCAGCGTGATGAATGGGTGGTGGGGGTGCCGCTGCTCAACCGCTCCGGCGCCCGGTTCAAATCGACCCTGGGGCTGTTCACCCAGGTCAGCGCGGTGCGCATGGGGTTTGGTCGCGAGTTGTCATTCAAGACGCTGGTCAAGGCGATTCACGACGAATTGAAAAAAGACTTCCGCCACCAGCGTTTTCCCTTGAGCGAGATGAACCGCGCCCTCGGCTTGCTGCGCGAGGATCGCTCGCAGCTGTTCGAAGTGACCGTGTCCTATGAGCGCGACGCCCATGAATATCGCTATGGCGAAGCACAGGGGCGAGTGGTCAAAGTGTCAAACCACGAAGAGGGTACGCCGCTGTCCGTGCACTTGCGCAGCAGCCGGGGCGACGACGAGGACAGTCTGTATATGGTGTACAGCGAGGCCTATTTTGGCGGCGATGAAATCGCGGCGCTGAGCGGGCGCTTACTGTGGGTGCTGGAGCAGGGGCTTGAAGAACCCGCGCTGGCAGTGGGCGATTTCAACCTGAGCCTGCCGGCTGAAACGGCGTTGCTGCAGCAATGGAATGACACACGCGCGGAATATCCTCAAGACCTGACCATTCACCAGCGCATCGAAGCGCAAGCGGCGACGCGGCCGGATGCGGTGGCGGCAGAGTTCCAGTGCTTGCGGCTGACCTATGCCGAGTTGAATCGAAAAGCCAACGCCCTGGCCCATCATTTGATCGGGCTCGGTGTACGACCCGACGACCGCGTGGCGCTGGTCGCACGGCGAGGGCTGGACACACTGGTCGCGCTGCTGGCGATCCTCAAGTCCGGCGCCGGTTATGTGCCGGTCGATCCGGCCCACCCTGCGGAACGGGTGAGCTATTTATTGCGCGACGGCGCTCCGGTCGTGGTCCTGACCCAGCGCGATTTGCGCGAACGCTTGCCGGTACTGGACGTACCGGTAATCGAAATCGATCCACGCGGCTGGCCGATCAACGATCTCAACCCTGACGTTACGGGCCTGACCACGGCAAATCTGGCTTACGTGATCTACACCTCCGGTTCCACCGGCCAGCCCAAAGGCGTGATGGTCGAACATCACACGTTATCGAATCTGGTGGACTGGCATTGCACGGCTTTCGATCTGTGCGCCGGTCGCCACACGTCTAGCCTCGCCGGCTTCGGCTTCGACGCCATGGCCTGGGAGGTCTGGCCGGCGTTGTGTACCGGGGCGACTTTGCACCTGGCGCCGTCCCGTGACGGCGGCGAAGACATCGAGGCGCTGCTCGACTGGTGGCGTGCGCAACCGCTGGACGTGAGTTTCCTGCCGACCCCGATTGCCGAGTACGCCTTCAGCCGCCACCTCGAACACCCGACCCTGCGCACACTGCTGATCGGCGGCGATCGTCTGCGTCGGTTCAATCGCGAGCAGACGTTCGCGGTGATCAACAATTACGGTCCGACTGAAGCGACGGTGGTCGCTACCTCGGGCCGAATCGAACCGGGACGGACGCTGCACATCGGCAAACCCGTGAGCAATGCCACGGCCTATCTGCTGGATGACCGACAGCGCCCGGTGCCGATTGGCGTTCCCGGCGAGTTGTACGTCGGTGGTGCCGGCGTAGCGCGGGGTTACTTCAACCGCCCTGAGCTGACCGCCGAACGCTTTCTCGACGATCCATTCAGCGCTGTGCCCAATGCGCGGATGTACCGCACCGGCGACCTCGCACGCTGGCGTCCGGACGGCACCCTCGAGTACCTGGGGCGCAACGACGATCAGGTGAAAATCCGTGGCGTGCGCATCGAGCCCGGCGAAATCGAAGCGGCGTTGAGCAGCCATGAATCGGTGCGCGATGCGGTGGTGCAGGTACGCGACGGGCATTTGCTGGCGTGGTTCACCGAACGCCAGCCGCTGGATATCACGCAGCTGCATGCTCACCTCAAGACCCGTCTGCCCAGCGCGATGCTGCCATCGGCTTACGTGCGTTTGACGGCGCTGCCGCTGACGGCCAACGGCAAACTGGATCGCCAGGCGTTGCCGGCGCCGGGGCCGGAGGCGTTGATCCGCCGCGAGTACGAAGCGCCGCAAGGCGATATCGAAATCCTCATGGCGCAGATCTGGGCCGAGGTGCTGCAAGTCGAGCGGGTAGGGCGTCACGATCACTTCTTCGAACTGGGTGGGCATTCGCTGCTGGCGGTCAACCTGATCGAACGCATGCGCCAGCTCGGCATGAGCAGCGATGTGCGCGTGCTGTTCGGCCAGCCGACTCTGGCGGCACTGGCCGCGTCGGTGGGCAGTGGCCGCGAGGTCGAAGTGCCGGCCAACCGTATTGCGCCAGGTTGCACGCAGATCACCCCGGACCTGTTGCCGTTGGTAGAACTGGATCAGGTCACCCTCGACCGGATCATCGCCACGGTGCCGGGCGGGGCGGCCAACGTGCAGGATATTTATCCGTTGGCGCCGTTGCAGGAAGGCATCCTTTACCACCACATCACCGCCGCGCAGGGCGATCCTTACCTGCTGCAGTCGCAGCTGGCGTTCGACAGCGTCGAGCGGGTCGAGGCCTATGCGGCGGCGCTGCGTCAGGTTATGGCGCGCCACGATATTCTGCGCACTGCGGTGGTCTGGGAAGGTTTGACCACTCCGGTGCAGGTAGTCTGGCGCGAGGCCGAACTGCCGGTGCAGGCAGTCACGCTGGATCCGGCCGAGGGCGATGTCCTTGCGCAACTGCATGCGCGTTTCGATGCTCGTCGCTATCGCATCGACGTCAGCCAGGCTCCGCTGATCCGGCTGATGTATGCGCGCGATCCGGCTCACGGGCGGATCGTGGCGATTCTGTTGTTCCATCACCTGGCGCTGGACCACATTGCGCTGGAAGTCTTGCGTCATGAAATGCGCGCCCACCTGCTGGGGCTCGATGAACCGCTGTCGCCAGCGGTGCCGTATCGCAACTACGTGGCGCAGATCCGACTCGGCGTCAGCGAGCAGGAACATGAAGCGTTCTTCCGCGAGATGCTTGCCGATATCGACGAGCCAACCTTGCCGTTCGGTTTGCAGGATGTGCAGGGCGACGGTCGTGGTATCGACGAAGCCGTGCGCACGCTTGCGCCTGAACTGGACCGGCGATTGCGCCTTCAGGCGCGGCAGGCCGGCGTCAGCGTGGCCAGCCTGATGCACCTGGCCTGGGCGCAGGTGCTGGCCGCGACCTCGGGGCAGCAACACGTGGTGTTCGGCACCGTGTTGATGGGGCGCATGCAAGGCGGCGCGGGCGCGGACCGGGCGCTCGGGGTGTTCATCAATACTTTGCCGTTGCGGGTGGACATGGACCGGAGCGCGCAGGAGGCGGTTCAGCTCACCCACGCCCGACTGACCGATCTGCTCGGGCACGAACATGCGTCACTGGCGCTGGCCCAGCGTTGCAGCGGCGTTGCGTCACCGGCACCGCTGTTCAGTGCGTTGCTCAACTATCGGCACAGCGACCTTGAGGCCGAGGAATCGGCATCGGACCCAGCCTGGCAAGGCATCCAGACCCTGGACAACGAAGAGCGCACCAACTACCCGATGACCTTGAGCGTCGATGATCTGGGCAACGCCTTGCAGATCACCACGCGGACCCTGATCAGCATCGGTGCCTGGCGCATCGGCGACTACGTGCAGACCGCGTTGCAGGCACTGGTCGATGCCCTTGAGCAAACCCCGCAACAGCCGCTGAATCGCTTGCCGATGCTGCCGGCAGCAGAGCGTGAGCAACTGCTGGTCGAGTTCAATGCCAGCGAAGTCGATTGCCCGATCGATCAGCCGCTTCAGGTTTTGTTTGAGCAACAAGTCCAGCGCAGGCCTGACGCCATCGCATTGCAGGCTGGCGAGCAGCAACTGACCTATCGGCAACTGAACGAACAGGCCAACCGTCTGGCGCATCATCTGTGCGAACACGGCGTGCAACCGGATTCGCGGGTGGCGATCTGTGTCGAACGCAGCCTGGATCTGGTGATCGGCTTGCTCGGCATTCTCAAGGCCGGTGGCGCGTATGTGCCGCTGGACCCTGACTATCCGCTGGAACGCCTGCATTACATGCTGCAGGACAGCGCCCCGGTGGCGGTGCTGGTGCATGACGCCACCCGCAATCTGTTGGGCGATCCGGGTGTCCCGGTCATCGATTTCGACCGTTGCACCTGGCAGGACGCGTCAATTGAAAACCTGCACATACCGGGTTTGAGCGCTGCGAACCTGGCCTACATGATCTACACCTCGGGCTCCACCGGCACGCCGAAGGGCGTGATGATCGAACATCGGGGGTTATGCAATCTGGTGCATTGGGGGTCGCAGATCAGTCCCCCGAGGACGCATGGTGCGTTGTTGCAGAAAGCACCGTTCAGTTTCGATGGCTCAGTGTGGGAGTTTTTCTGGCCGCTGACAGTCGGTATGCGACTGGTTCTGGCACGTCCCGGCGGCCATCGTGAACCGGCCTATCTGGCGCAAGCGATTGGCGAGCAGCAGATCAGCGTGGTCAAATTCGTCCCGGCGCTGTTACAACAGTTTCTTGAGTTGGACGAGGTCAGTCAGTGCACCACGCTCACTGATGTGTTTTGTGGGGGGGGCGAACTCACCGCCGCGCTGGCCCAAGCGGTGCGCAAAAAACTGCCATGGGTACGCTTGCACAATGTCTATGGTCCAACCGAAGCCACGGTCGACAGCTCCGCCTGGACGCTGGAACCGTACATGCCTATACCCGACTCCGCTCTGCCGATTGGCAGAGCCATTTGCAACACCCGGCTCTATGTGCTGGACGCCCACGACCAGCCGGTGCCATTCGGCGTCAGCGGTCACCTGCACATCGGCGGGGTCGGGGTCGCGCGGGGGTATCTGGGCCTGCCGCAGATGCAGGCCGAACGCTTCATCGAGAGCCCGTTCGTGGCCGGTGATCGCCTGTATCGCACCGGCGATCTGGTGCGCTACCGGGCGGACGGCAACCTCGAATTCCTCGGCCGCAATGACTTCCAGATCAAGCTGCGCGGCCTGCGTCTGGAACCGGGGGAGATCGAAGCACGGCTGATCGAGCATCCAGCAGTGCGTGAAGCGGTGGTGCTGGTGCGGGACGAGCGACTGGTGGCGTATTTCACCGTGCGTGAAGGCTTCGACGTGCCGCGCATCGAAACCTTGCGCGCCCACGTGCTTGATCGTTTGCCGGAGTACATGGTGCCGGGCGCTTACGTGAAGCTCGACGCATTGCCCCTGACCCCTAATGGCAAGGTCGACCGCAAAGCCTTGCCGGCACCGGGGGCGGAGGCGGTACTCAGTCGCCGCTACGAGGCGCCCGAGGGCGAAGTCGAAATCCGCCTGGCGCAGATCTGGGCCGAGGTGCTGCAACTGGAGCAGGTCGGGCGTAACGACCACTTCTTTGAGCTGGGCGGGCATTCGTTGCTGGCGGTCAGTCTGGTGGCGCGCATGCGTCAGGCCGGGCTGCACGTCGATGCGCGGACGCTGTTCAGTCAGCCGACCCTGGCCGCGCTGGCGGCGCAGACCTCGGACCAGGCAAAGCAGCTGGAAGTCCCGCAAACCACCATACCAACGCTCAGCCGCAAACGCCGGCTCTGAGCCGACACCGGTGCCGATTCGCGGTTCCCGCGAATCGACGCCATGACTGGTCGGTCACGGGGCTTGTCCCCGCTTCCCATGTCAGACACCCAAGCCCCGATGTTTTAGCTTTTCCAGGCTGCGCGCCGCCGTACGGACTCGCCGCTGCGCGCTCCTTTTTTCCGAATTTACAGCAGGTTACCCCCATGCAATTTCGCGAGCTGATGGCTGTTATTTCCACCCATGCGATCCGCCTTCAACAGGACGATGAAGACCTGGTCATTCTGGGCGATGACGACGCACTGGACGATGCGTTGTGGGTCAGCCTCGCCAAACACAAGGCGCAGTTGCTGGAACTGGTGGCGAGCCACGGCGGCGACTGGTCGAGCCCGGCGCTGCGCATCACCCCGGACATGCTGCCGCTGGTGGAGCTGGATCAGCCGGCCATCGACCGCATCGTCGCCACCGTGCCGGGCGGCGTAGCGAATGTGCAGGACATCTATCCGCTGGCGCCGCTGCAGGAGGGGCTGCTTTATCACTACCTCTCCGCCCCCGAGGGTGATCCCTATGTATCGCAGGCGCGGTTCACGTTCGACAGTCGCGAACGGCTGGAGGCATTCACCGAAGCGTTGCGTCGGGTAATCGAGCGCCATGACATTTTGCGTACCGCCATCCTCTGGGAGCATCTGGACGAACCTGTGCAGGTGGTCTGGCGTGAAGCCCCGCTGGTCTGTGAGGAAGTCGATCTGAATGACCGCGAGGACGTACTCGCGCAATTGCTGGCACGTCACGACCCGCAGTACTTTCGCCTCGGCCTGCAACAGGCCCCGTTGTTGCGGCTGGTGTTCGCCGAGGATCCGGCCAACGACCGGGTGGCTGCCTTGTTGCTGTTCCATCACATCATCATGGATCACCTCGCGCTCGATGTGGTGCGCCGGGAAATTCAGGCTTATCTGTCCGGCCGCGGCGCTGAAGTCGCAAGGGCGGTGCCCTATCGCGACCATCTGGCGAGGGCACGCCTGGGGTCGGATGAGCAAGCGCATCAAGCCTTTTTCCGCGAGATGCTCGGCGACATCGACGAGCCGACACTGCCCGGTGGCTTGCACGATGTACAAGGTGACGGGCAGGGCATCGAGGAAGTCTCGTGCATGCTCGACAGCGATCTGAGCCAGCGCCTGCGGAGCCACGCGCGACAATCGGGGGTGAGCGTGGCGAGCCTGATGCACCTGGCCATGGCACGCGTGCTTGGGCAATTGTGCGGGCGCTCGGCGGTGGTGTTCGGCACCGTTCTGTTGGGACGGATGAACGCGGCTGACGGCGTCGAACAAGCCTTGGGGATGTTCATCAATACGCTGCCTTTGCGGGTGGATGTCGGCGCGTCGAGCGTTCATGACGGCGTGCTGGCGACGCACCGGCGCCTGACCGCGCTGCTCGCCCATGAGCAGGCGTCCCTGGCACTGGCCCAGCGTTGCAGTGCCGTGGCGGTACCGACGCCGCTGTTCAGCGCCATGCTCAACTACCGCCACAGCAGCGTGGATGAAGTCGCCGAGGTGATCGAGCTGTCACCGGGGGTGCACGTGTTGGGTGCCCGCGAGCGCACCAATTACCCGCTGACCGTCAACATCGATGACCTCGGTCAGGACTTGCGCATCACGGTGCTGGCCGACGTGACGCTTGGCGCCTCACGCATCGCCGATTACCTGCGCACGGCACTGGAAAGTCTCGTCGATGCGTTGCAGAACAATCCGCAAGCCGCATTGCACAGCCTGAACATACTGCCGCCCGCCGAGCGCGAACACTGGCTGCATGGCGTCAATACACCAAAGGCGAAGTTTGCCGACACGCCTTTGATCCATCAGCAATTCGAAGCCCATGCGCACACCCGACCCGAGGCGGTCGCCTTGCTGTTCGAGGGCCGTACGTACACTTATGAAGCCCTCAACCGCCAGGCCAACCAAGTGGGGAATCGTTTGATCGCCCTCGGTATTCGCCCGGATGACCGGGTAGCGATCTGCGTCGAACGCGGCCCGCAAATGATCGTCGGCCTGCTCGGCGTGCTCAAGGCGGGTGCCGGATATGTGCCGATCGATCCGGCTTATCCGCTGGAGCGCATCACCTTCACCCTGCAAGACAGTGCGCCGGTGGCGGTGCTGATGCAGACCGCGACTCTGGATCGGATTGCCGGGCTATCCGTGCCGCAGATCGACCTCGATAACGACGATTTGCAGACCGAACCTGAATTCAACCCGCAGATCCCGGACTTGAATCCGGCGCATCTGGCCTACGTGATCTACACCTCGGGCTCCACCGGGCTGCCCAAAGGGGTGATGGTCGAGCACCGCAACGTGGCCCGCCTGTTTGGCGCGACCCACGATTGGTTCCGGTTCAATGCGCAAGACGTCTGGGCGTTGTTCCATTCGTTTGCCTTTGATTTCTCGGTCTGGGAAATCTGGGGCGCGCTGGCGTACGGCGGACAGTTGCTGGTGGTGCCGCAACACATCAGTCGCTCACCCGACGAGTGCTATGCGTTGCTCTGCCGCACGGGTGTCACCGTACTCAACCAGACGCCGAGTGCGTTCCGCCAGTTGATCGCCGCCCAGGGCCGCAGCCCGTTGCAGCATTCGCTGCGCGAGGTGATTTTTGGCGGTGAAGCGCTGGAGCCAGGATCGCTCAAACCCTGGTATGCGCGGGTCGGCAACGCCGGCACCCGGCTGGTGAACATGTACGGCATCACCGAAACCACCGTGCATGTGACCTATCGACCGTTGGTGGCGGCAGACGCGCAATTGACCGCCAGCAGCCCGATCGGCGTGCGCATTCCCGACCTGCAGCTGTACGTCCTTGATGCCCGGCGGGAGCCAGTCCCGGCCGGAGTGACCGGTGAGTTGTACGTCGGCGGCGCCGGGGTTGCCCGTGGTTATCTGAATCGTGAGGCGTTGACCGCCGAGCGCTTCATCGCCGATCCGTTCGGCGTTCATGGCGAAGCGCGGCTGTACAAGACCGGCGATCTGGCACGCTGGACGGTGGAGGGCGAACTCGAATACCTGGGACGCAACGACGATCAGGTGAAAATCCGTGGTTTCCGTATCGAGCTTGGCGAGATCCAGGCACGTCTTGCCGCCTGCGACGGCGTGCGCGATGCGCTGGTGATCGCCCGCGAGGACAGCCCTGGCGACACGCGTCTGGTGGCCTACTGGCTGGCCGCCGAAGGTGTCGAACCGAGCGTTGCGCAATTGCGCGATCACCTGCTGGCATCGCTGGCCGAGCATATGGTGCCGGGCGCGTTCGTGCGCCTCGATGCCTTCCCGCTGACGGCCAACGGCAAACTCGATCGCCGGGCGTTGCCGCAGCCGGACAACGAAGCCTTCGCCCGGCGGGCGTTTGAAGCACCGCTTGGGGAAATCGAAACCCGCATCGCTGTGATCTGGCAAACCTTGCTCGGGCTGGAGCGGGTGGGCAGGCATGACAATTTCTTCGAGCTGGGCGGGCATTCGCTGCTGGCGGTGAAGCTGATCGAGCGCATGCGTCAGCAGGACATGCAGTGCGACGTCCGCGTGCTGTTCGGCCAGCCGAGCGTGGCGGCACTCGCGGCGACTCTGGGAGGGGAAGCCAGGGTCTACGTGCCGGCCAATCGTATCGAACCCGGTTGTACCCGCATCACCCCGGACATGCTGCCCCTGGCCACGCTGGATCAAGCGGCCATTGACCGTATCGTTGAGACCGTCGAGGGCGGTATCGACAACGTGCAGGACATTTACGCCCTGGCACCGTTGCAGGCGGGGATCCTCTACCACCATCTGGCCAATGCCGACGGTGACCCGTACGTGCTGCAAGCGCAGTTCGCCTTCGACGGACTGGCGCAGATCAAGGCGTTCGTCCGCGCGTTGAACAGTGTCATCGCCCGGCACGACATCCTGCGTACCAGCGTGGTCAGGGAAAACCTCGAGGAGCCGGTGCAAGTGGTGTGGCGTGCGGCGCCGCTGGCACTGGAGCGGGTGGATGCCGATCCGCAGGACGGTGATGTGTTGCAGCAAATGCAGGCGCGTTTCGATCCGCGACACTATCGCCTGGACTTGCAGCGTGCGCCGTTGATGCGCTTTGCCTACACCGAGGACCCGTTGCAAAACCGCTGGGTCGGGATCCTGCTGTTGCACCACATCGTCCTCGACCACACCGCGCTTGAGGTGTTGGTGGCTGAGATGAGTGATGCATTTCACGGGCAAGTCGGCGTGCTGCCGCCGCCCGTGCAATACCGCAACTATGTCGCTCAGGCCCGTCTCGGCTCGAATGCCGAGGCCCATGAAGCGTTCTTTCGCGAGATGCTCGGCGACATCGTTGAACCGACCCTGGCGTTCGGCCTGCGGGACGTACTCGGCGATGGCACTGGCATCGTGGACAGCGAACGGGCACTGTATGAGCGTCTTGCCGGGCGCCTGCGCAATCAGGCCCGCACGCTGGGCATCAGCGTTGCGAGCCTGGTGCATCAGGCCTGGGGCCAGGTACTTGCCCAGGTCTGCGGGCGCGAGGACGTGGTATTCGGCACGGTGCTGCTGGGGCGCATGCAGGGTGGCGAGGGCGCCGACCGTTCGTTGGGTATGTTCATCAACACCCTGCCGCTGCGGGTCAATGTCGGGGCGACGACGGTGGAGGCGGGTGTCAGGGCGACCCACGAGCGTCTGGCGCAACTGCTGGTGCATGAGCAAGCGCCGCTGATGCTTGCTCAACGTTGCAGTGGCGTGACGGCTTCGCAACCGCTGTTCAATACCTTGCTCAACTATCGCCACAGTGCGCAACAGACGGCGACGCCGGGATGGGAAGGCATCCGGATTCTTGATTCTCGTGAGCGCAGCAACTATCCGCTGGTGGTCAGCGTCGACGACCTTGGACAGGGCTTCCGGCTGTCTGTACAGGCAGTGCCCGACGTGGATGGCGCGCGGGTCTGCGATTACCTGCAAACGGCGTTGGACAATTTGCTGAGCGCGCTGGAGCAGGATCGCCATGCGCCAATGAATCAGGTGTCGATCCTGTCGGCGGCCGAACGCCAGCGCGTGCTGGTCGGTTTCAATGTCACCGGTCGCGACTTTGCCCACGGCCATGTGGTGCACCAATTGTTTGAAACGCGAGCGGCGAGCCAACCTGACGCTGTGGCAGTGGTGCAGGGCGGGCAAAGTCTGAGCTACGACGGCTTGAACCGCCGCGCCAATCGTCTGGCCCATCATCTGATCGGTCTCGGGGTGCAACCTGATGATCGCGTCGCGCTCTGCGTGCAACGTGGTCCGCAGATGCTGGTCGGGCTGCTGGCGATCCTCAAGGCTGGGGCCGGTTATGTCCCGGTCGATCCGGCGCATCCGGCAGAACGGATCGCTTACCTGTTGCAGGACAGCGACCCGGTGGCGGTACTGGCACAGACAGTCACTCGTGACCTGCTGGGCGCCGTGCCGGTGATCAATCTTGACAGCGACGCCTGGCAGCATCTGCCGGACAGCAACCCACAGTTGCCGGACCTGACCTCCGAGCATCTGGCCTACGTGATCTACACCTCAGGCTCCACCGGCCAGCCGAAAGGCGTGATGGTCGAACACGCGACCCTGGAAAATCTTGTGCACTGGCACGCCGAAGCCTTTGATTTGCGCGCCGGCAGCCACACCGCCAGCGTGGCCGGGTTCGGCTTCGATGCGATGGCCTGGGAAGTCTGGCCGGCGCTGTGCGTCGGCGCGACGTTGCACCTGCCGCCGGAATCGGTGAGCAACGAGCACCTGGACGAGTTGCTCGACTGGTGGCGGGCGCAGCCTTTGCAGGTGAGTTTCCTGCCGACTCCGGTGGCCGAATACGCCTTTAGCCGCGAGCTGCAACACCCGACCCTGCGTACCTTGCTGATCGGCGGCGACAAGCTGCGGCAGTTCAACCGCGAACAGAGCTTTGCGGTGATCAACAACTATGGCCCGACCGAAGCCACGGTGGTCGCAACGTCGGGGCCGGTCGAAGTCGGCCAGCCGCTGCACATCGGCCGGCCGATGGCCAACGCCAGAGTTTACATTCTGGATGACCAGCAACGACCCGTGCCGGTGGGTGTGACGGGGGAGTTGTACGTCGCCGGCGCCGGCGTGGCGCGGGGCTACCTGAACCGTCCCGATCTGACCGCCGAGCGCTTCTTGAAGGACCCGTTCAACGAAGGACGCATGTACCGCACCGGCGACCTCGCACGCTGGCTGGCGGACGGCAATATCGAGTACCTGGGTCGCAACGACGATCAGGTAAAACTGCGCGGCGTACGGGTCGAACTGGGGGAAATCGAAGCGGCGCTGGCCAGCCATCCAGCAGTTCAGGACGCAGTGGCGCTGGTGCGCGACGGTCAGTTGCTGGTGTGGTTCACCGAGCGAGCGCCGACCGATATCGAAGCCCTGCGCAATCATCTGCAAACCCGCTTGCCACAAGCCCTGATCCCGGCCGCTTACGTGCGCCTCGACGCCTTGCCACTGACCGCCAACGGCAAACTCGACCGCAAGGCCTTGCCGGAACCGGATCAAAGCGCCTGGCTCAGCCGTGAATACGAAGCCCCGCAAGGCCCGGTGGAAGCCGCGCTGGCGCAGATCTGGGCCGACGTCTTGAAGCTGGAGCAAGTCGGACGCCACGACAACTTCTTCGAACTGGGCGGCCACTCGTTGCTGGCCGTGAGCCTGATCGAACGCCTGCGCCAGATCGGTCTCAACACCGACGTGCGCGTGCTGTTCAGCCAGCCGACCCTGGCAGCCCTGGCGGCAGCGGTGGGCAGCGGTCGCGAAATCGAAGTGCCGGCCAACCGCATTCCTGCCGACTGCACCCGCATCACTCCGGAGTTGCTGAGCCTGACCCAACTGGATCAGCCAAGCATCGACCGGATCGTCGCCAGCGTGACGGGTGGTGCGGCGAACGTGCAGGACATTTACCCGCTGGCGCCGTTGCAGGAAGGCATCCTCTATCACCACTTGAGCGCGGAGCAGGGCGATCCGTACCTGCTGCAATCATGCCTCGCCTTTGCCAGCGTCGAGCGCTTGCACGCTTTTGCCAACGCCTTGCAACAGGTGATCGCGCGCCACGACATCCTGCGCACCAGTCTGGTGTGGGAAGGATTGCCGAGCCCGCAGCAAGTGGTGTGGCGAGAGGCTGCGCTGGCGGTGCAACCGGTCGCTCTGAATCCGCTGGATGGCGATATCCTCCATCAGTTGCGCGCACGCTTCGATGCCCGGGATTTTCGCCTCGACCTCGGTCAGGCACCGCTGATCCGTCTGATGTACGCCGAAGATCCGCTGCATGACCGGGTGGCAGGCGTGCTGTTGTTCCATCACGTTGTGCTGGATCACACGGCGCTGGAGGTGGTTCGCCGCGACATGCAGGTGTATCTGCCGGGGCAGCTTGAGTCTTTGCCGCCCGCCGCGCCGTACCGTAACTACGTCCATCAGGCCCGCCAGGGCATCAGCGAGGAAGAACACGAAACCTTCTTCCGGGAAATGCTCGGAGATATTGACGAGCCGACCCTGCCGTTCGGCTTGCAGGACGTCCAGGGCGATGGCCGCAATATCGAGGAGCACTCGCTGACGCTGCCGGTGGAATTGAATCGGCACTTGCGCCGTCAGGCGCGGCAATACGGGGTCAGCGTCGCGAGCCTGTTTCATCTTGCCTGGGCACGGGTGCTGGCGGCGACTTCCGGACGCCGGGACGTGGTGTTCGGCACCGTGCTGCTGGGGCGCATGCAAGGCGGCGCGGGCGCGGATCAGGCATTGGGGATGTTCATCAACACCTTGCCGCTGCGCGTGGAGGTTGACGGGCAGAGTGTGAGTGAAGCGGTTCGCACGGTTCATGAGCGGCTGGCGGCTTTACTGGGACACGAACATGCGTCGCTGGCACTGGCTCAGCGTTGCAGCGCCGTGGCCGCCCCTTTGCCGCTGTTCAGCGCGGTACTCAACTATCGACACAGCGGCCACGACGCTGCGCGAGAGCCTGTTGATCCGGTCTGGCAAGGCATCGAATTCCTGGCCCAGGACGGGCGCACGAATTATCCGCTGACCTTGAGCATCAACGACCGGGGCGATGGCTTCAATCTGTCGGTGCTGACCCCGGATCATGTGGGGGCGCAGCGGGTCTGCGAGCTGATGCACAGCGCTCTGACGGAACTGGCGGCAGCGTTGGCTGACAACCCCGGACAGGCCTTTGAACGTCTCAGCGTCCTGTCGCCGGCGGCGCGCGAGCAGCTGCTTGGCGAATTCAACGCGAGCACGGCGGTTTACCCGTCAGCGCAAGGTGTTCATCGTCTGTTCGAAGCACAGGTTGCGCGCACGCCGGACGCCGTGGCGGTTCAGGCGGGCACGCAGCGCCTGACTTTCATGCAGTTGAATCGGCGTGCCAACCGCCTGGCACACCATCTGCGAGGGATGGGTGTCACTGCGGATGCGCGAGTGGCGATCTGTCTCAAACGCAGCCCGGACATGCTGGTCGGGTTGCTGGCGATCCTCAAGGCCGGCGCCGCTTATGTACCGGTCGACCCGGCTTATCCGTCCGAGCGCATCGCTTATATGCTGGCCGACAGTGCGCCGGCAGTGGTACTGGTTCGCGACGTGGATTTGCCGAATCAGACAGGTGTGCCGGTGATTGATCTCGATCATGAGACCTGGCAAGGCCTGTCGGATGCTGACCCGCAGGTCGCCGATTTTACGCCGGACAACCTGGCCTACGTGATCTACACCTCGGGCTCCACCGGTCAGCCGAAAGGCGTGATGGTCGAGCACGCGACCCTGGAAAACCTTGTCCACTGGCACGCCGAAGCCTTCGACCTGCACGCCGGCAGCCACACCGCCAGCGTGGCCGGGTTCGGCTTCGATGCGATGGCCTGGGAAGTCTGGCCGGCGTTGTGCGTCGGCGCGACGTTGCACCTGCCGCCGGAATCGGTGAGCAATGAGCATCTGGACGAACTGCTCGACTGGTGGCGGGCGCAGCCGTTGCAAGTGAGTTTCTTGCCGACCCCAGTGGCCGAGTACGCCTTCAGCCGCGAACTGCAACACCCGACCCTGCGTACCTTGCTGATCGGCGGCGACAAGCTGCGGCAGTTCAACCGCGAACAGACCTTCGCGGTGATCAACAACTACGGCCCGACCGAAGCCACGGTGGTTGCCACCTCCGGCCCGGTCGAAGTCGGCCAGCCGCTGCACATCGGCCGGCCGATGGCCAACGCTCGCATCTATCTGCTCGACGACCAGCAACGCCCCGTGCCAGTAGGTGTGACGGGGGAGTTGTACGTCGCTGGTGCGGGCGTGGCGCGGGGCTACCTGAACCGTCCCGATCTGACCGCCGAGCGCTTCCTGAAGGATCCGTTCAACGAAGGACGCATGTACCGCACCGGCGACCTCGCACGCTGGCTGGCGGACGGCAACATCGAATACCTGGGCCGCAACGACGATCAGGTCAAACTGCGCGGCGTGCGGGTTGAACTGGGAGAAATCGAAGCAGCGCTGGCCAGTCATCCGGCAGTGCAGGACGCAGTAGCGCTGGTGCGGGACGGCCAGTTGCTGGTGTGGTTCACCGAGCGAGCGCCGACCGATATCGAAGCCCTGCGCAATCATCTGCAAACCCGCTTGCCACAAGCCCTGATCCCGGCGGCTTACGTGCGCCTCGACGCCTTGCCACTGACTGCCAACGGCAAACTCGACCGCAAGGCCTTGCCGGAACCGGATCAGAGCGCCTGGCTCAGCCGTGAATACGAAGCCCCGCAAGGCCCGGTGGAAACTGCGCTGGCACAGATCTGGGCCGATGTGTTGAAACTGGAGAAGGTCGGTCGTAACGACAACTTCTTCGAACTGGGCGGCCACTCGTTGCTGGCCGTCAGCCTGATCGAACGCCTGCGCCAGATCGGCCTGAACACCGATGTGCGTGTGCTGTTCAGCCAGCCGACCCTGGCAGCCCTGGCGGCAGCGGTGGGCAGCGGTCGCGAAATCGAAGTGCCGGCCAATCGCATTCCTGCCGATTGCACTCGCATCACTCCGGAGTTGCTGAGCCTGACCGAACTGGATCAGCCAAGCATCGACCGGATCGTTGCCACGGTGCCGGGTGGCGCCGCCAATGTGCAGGACATTTATCCGCTGGCGCCGTTGCAGGAAGGCATCCTTTATCACCACCTGAGTGCGGAGCAGGGCGACCCGTACTTGCTGCAATCGTGGCTGGCGTTCGACAGCCTCGAGCGGCTCGACAGCTTCGCGGCGGCGCTGCGCAAGGTCATTGCACGCCACGACATCCTGCGTACGGCGGTGATCTGGCAGAAACTGGCCGAGCCGATGCAAGTGGTATGGCGTCACGTCGAGTTGCCGGTGCAGGAGATCCTGTTCGACCCGGCGGATGGCGACGTTCTTGAGCAGTTGCACGAGCATTTCGATGCCCGGCACTACTGCCTCGACATCAGCCAGGCACCGTTGCTGCGTCTGGTGTATGCCCGTGATCCAGCCCACGGTCGGGTGGTCGCGATGTTGCTGTTCCACCATCTCGTGCTCGATCACACCGCGCTGGACGTGGTGCAGCACGAAATGCTCGCCTGCCTGCAAGGACATGAAGCTTCGCTGGGTGCGGCCGTGCCTTACCGCAATTATGTGGCGCAAGCACGGCTGGGTGTCAGCGAGCAGGAGCACGAGGCGTTCTTCCGCGACATGCTCGGCGACATCGACGAGTCGACCCTGCCGTTCGGCTTGCAGAATGTACAAGGTGACGGTCGCGACATCGAGGAAACGCAACAGGCCCTGACCGCCGCCACCGGCCAGCGTCTGCGCAGTCTCGCGCGGCAACTGGGCATCAGCGTGGCCAGCCTGTTCCACCTCGCGTGGGCGCAGGTGCTGGCGGCGACGTCCGAACAGGAGCGGGTGGTGTTCGGCACGGTGCTGATGGGCCGTATGCAGGGCGGCGACGGGGCCGACCGGGCGTTGGGGATGTTCATCAACACCTTGCCGCTGCGGGTCGATCTGGGTGAAACCCCGGTGCGTGAAGGGGCTCGGGCGACTCATGCGCGGCTCAGCGCATTGCTCGGCCATGAACACGCGTCACTGGCGTTGGCCCAGCGTTGCAGCGGCGTGGCCGCGCCGTCGCCACTGTTCAGTTCGATGCTCAATTACCGGCACAGCGCCGACGAGGCGCAACAGCAAAGCGTGCGTCAGGCCTGGCAGGGCATCGAGACCCTGAGCAGCGAAGAACGCACTAACTATCCATTGAGCATGGGCGTCGATGATCTGGGCAGCGGTTTTGTGCTCACCGCCATGACCCCGGCGAGCATCGGTTCGCAGCGGATCTGCGACTACATGCAGACCGCGCTGGAGACACTGGCGGATGCTCTGGAACAGGCACCGGATCAGCCGCTGAATCGCTTGCAGATCCTTGAAGGCGCAGAGCGTCAGCGGGTGCTTTACGACCTCAACGTCACCGGCACCGCCGACAATCTGGAGCAAACCGTTCACGGGCTGTTCGAGGCGCAAGTGCAACGCACGCCGCTAGCCGTTGCTTTGCAGGCCGGTGAACAGCGGCTGACCTACGCCGAGCTCAACGCTCAAGCCAACCGACTGGCGTATCACCTGCGCGAACTGGGCGTGGGGCCTGATTCGCGGGTGGCAATCTGTGTCGAGCGCGGGGTGGAACTGATCGTCGGTCTGCTTGGCATTCTCAAGGCGGGCGGTGCCTATGTGCCGCTGGACCCGGCGTATCCGAAGGAGCGTCTGGATTACATGCTCAAGGACAGCGCCCCGGTGGCGGTGCTCGTGCATGGGGCGACTCGCGCCTTGCTCGACGAGAGCACCGCGCGGGTGATCGATCTGGATCAGGCGCAATGGACATTCAACCCTGATGACAACCCGCAAGTGCCGGGCCTGAGCGCTTCGAACCTGGCCTACGTGATCTACACCTCCGGTTCGACCGGTGCGCCGAAAGGGGTGATGGTCGAGCATCGCGGTGTGGGCAACCTGCTGCACTGGAGTTCGCAGCTCTGTCCCGCCGTGACGGACGGCGCCCTGTTGCAGAAAACCCCGTTCAGTTTCGACGCCTCGGTCTGGGAGCTGTTCTGGCCGCTGAGCGCCGGTTTGCGGCTGGTGCTGGCGCGTCCTGACGGGCACCGCGAGCCGGCGTATCTGGCGCAGGTGATTCGCGAGCAGCGGATCAGCGTGATCCAGTTCGTGCCGGTGCTGTTGCAACAGTTCCTCGAACAGAACGAGGTCAGCCAGTGCAGCAGCCTTACCGACGTGTTCTGTGGCGGTGGCGACCTGACGCCGGCGCTGGCGCGTCTGGTACGTGAGCGTTTGCCGCAGGTGCGTTTGCACAACGTTTACGGCCCGACTGAAGCCACGGTCGACAGCACGGTGTGGACGCTGGAACCGTCGATGGCGGTACCGGACAGCGCGTTGCCGATCGGACGGCCGATCAACAACACCCGTCTGTATGTACTCGATGCTGCCGAGCGGCCGGTGCCGATGGGCGTCATCGGTCAGTTGTTCATTGGTGGTACCGGGGTTGCGCGGGGCTATCTGGGCCTGCCGCAATTGATGGCCGAACGGTTCATCCCGAGCCCGTTTGTGGCGGGCGACCGGTTGTACGCCACGGGCGACCGGGTGCGCTATCGCGCCGATGGCCAGCTCGAATTCATCGGGCGCAACGACTTCCAGGTCAAGCTGCGTGGCCTGCGCCTGGAACCGGGTGAAATCGAGGCGCAACTGCTCAGCCATCCGGCGCTGCGCGAAGCGGTGGTGCTGGTGCGTGAGGAGCGTCTGGTGGCGTACTTCACCTGTAGCGCCGAGGCGGGGCAACCGGGGATCGAGGTGTTGCGCGAACACCTGCTCGCACGTTTGCCGGACTACATGGTGCCGTCGGCATTCGTCGCGCTCGACAGCCTGCCGCTGAGCCCCAACGGCAAGGTGGATCGCAAGGCATTGCCCGCACCGGATCAGGCTGCGGTCAGTCACCGCGAATACGAAGCACCGGTCGGCGAGATGGAAATCCTCCTTTCGCGCCTGTGGTGCGAATTGCTCAAAGTCGAGCGCGTCGGGCGGCAAGACCATTTCTTTGAGCTGGGAGGGCATTCGTTGCTGGCGGTCAGCCTGGTCGGGCGCCTGCAACAGGCAGGTATCGAAGCCGATGTCCGGACGTTGTTCGAACAACCGACCCTGGCTGGTTACGCAGCCATCACGGAAAGAATGGAGATCGTCCTGTGAACCTGAATGAACTGTTGGCGACGCTGAAGACAAAAGACATCCAGTTGGCAATCACGGACGGGCAATTACGGGTCAATGGCAACAAGCAGGCCCTGAGTGAACCGGGCTTGCTGGCCGCATTGCGCGAGCACAAACCGGCATTGATCGAACTGATCGAGGCGGGCGGTTACTCGGCCGCACGGGAGGGGCAGGTTGAAGTGCCGGTCAATGGCATTTCACCGGGCACAACACGGGTCACCCCGGCGATGCTGACAATGGTTGACCTGAACCAGGACACCCTCGATCAAATCGTCGCGCAGATCCCTGGCGGCGGCGCCAACGTCCAGGACATCTATCCGCTGACGCCGTTGCAGGAGGGCATCCTCTACCACCACGCGAGCGCTGCACAGGGTGATCCGTATGTGATGCAGGCGAAATTCGCGTTCAGCGGACCCGAGCGGTTCGAGGCATTCGTCCAGGCCTTGCAGACCGTCATCGAGCGCCACGACATTCTGCGCACCGCCATCGTCTGGGAAGGACTGGACACGCCGGTGCAAGTGGTCCTGCGAAGTGTCGGGTTGCCTGTGGAGGAAGTGCAGCTCGATGCGGCTCAAGGCGATGTCCTGGAGCAGTTGCATACGCGATTCGACGCCCGGCATTTCCGTCTCGACGTGACACGTGCGCCGCTATTGCGTCTGGCCCATGCCTGGGATGCAAAGACCGGGCGTATCGTCGCGATATTGCTGTTTCACCACATGGCGATGGACCACTCGGCGCTCGCTGTGGTCAGCGAGGAAATGCAGGCATGCCTGTCAGGACAGAGCACCAGACTGGGAGCGCCCGTACCGTTTCGCAATTATGTCGCCCAGGCGCGGCTAGGCATCAGCGAGTCGGAGCACGAGGCGTTTTTCCGCGAGATGCTCGGTGACATCGACGAGCCGACGTTACCGTTTGGCCTGCAAGGCGTACATGGCGACGGCAGCGACATCGAAGAGTGCGGTGTGCCACTTGACCCGTTGCTGGGGCAGCGCCTGCGAGCCACTGCCCGGTCGCTCGGGGTGAGTGTCGCGAGTCTGTTCCATCTTGGCTGGGGGCAGGTCCTCAACGCACTCACCGGAAAATCTGCTGTTGTGTTCGGTACCGTGCTGATGGGGCGGATGCAAGGGGCGGAGTCGACCGACCGCGCGCTGGGCATTTTCATCAACACCTTGCCGCTGCGAGTCGAGGTCAGCGCACTGGCAGCGAGCGAGTCGGTGAAGGCCACCCATGCACGTCTGACCCGTCTGATGCGCCATGAGCACGCCCCGCTGGTGCTGGCCCAGCGTTGCAGTGGGGTGGTCGGGTCATCGCCGCTGTTCAGTTCACTGCTCAATTATCGGCACAGCACCTCGAGCGCCAATGCCAGTGCCGAAGCGCTGTCGGCCTGGGAGGGGATCAGCGTCCTGCATGCGGAGGAACGCACCAATTACCCGCTGACCTTGAGCATCGATGACTTTGGCGATCGCTTCAGCCTGACGCTGCTGGCCAGCCGTGAGGTCGAGGCGCAGCGGATCTGCAGTTACATGTTGTGTGCCATGGAAAACCTGTTGCGGGCATTGGAGCACGCGGCGGATACGCCGCTGAGTCAACTGTCGGTGTTGCCCGCCCCGGAGCGCGAACAGCTGTTGACGGGGTTCAACGCCAGCGATGTCGAATACGTTCGCGGACAGACAATTCATCAACGCTTCGAGGCGCAGGTCGTCGCGCGACCGCAAGCGCTGGCGGCGGTGCACCTGGACAAGCAACTGACGTTCCACGAATTGAACCGCCAGGCCAACCTTCTGGCGCATCGCTTGATCGATCTGGGTGTGCAACCGGATGACCGGGTAGCCATCGTCGCCCGGCGAGGGCTGGATACCCTGGCCGGATTGCTCGCCGCCCTCAAGGCAGGCGCCGGGTATGTGCCGATCGACCCCGCGCATCCGGCCGAACGCTTGAATTATCTGCTGGGTGACTGCGCACCGGTGGCGATCCTGACCTCACGTGACCTGCTTGCACGGCTGCCCGCGCAGGAACTGCCGGTGATCGATCTCGACCCGCGCACCTGGCGCTCAGGCAATGACGCAAACCCGGTGGTACCAGATCTGTCCGAGGCGAACCTGGCTTATGTGATCTACACCTCGGGCTCCACCGGTTTGCCCAAGGGCGTGATGGTCGAACACCAGACACTGGCCAATCTGGTCGACTGGCACAGCAACGCCTTTGACCTGTGCGCCGGCCGCCATACGTCGAGCCTGGCCGGTTTCGGCTTCGACGCGATGGCATGGGAAGTCTGGCCATCGCTGTCCGTTGGCGCGACCCTGCACTTGGCGCCCGCTCAGGATGGCGGGGAAGACGTCGACGGGCTGCTGGCCTGGTGGTGCGCGCAACCGCTGGACGTGAGTTTCCTGCCGACGCCCGTCGCCGAATACGCCTTCAGCCGGCATCTCGAGCACCCGACATTGCGCACCTTGCTGATCGGCGGCGACCGCTTGCGTCAGTTTTCGCGCAATCAGCATTTCGATGTGATCAACAACTATGGCCCCACCGAAGCCACCGTCGTTGCCACGTCCGGACGGATCGAGGCGGGGGAGGCGCTGCACATCGGTAAACCGGTGAGCAATACCTCGGTGTATCTGCTCGACGAGCAACAGCGTCCGGTGCCGATCGGCGTATCCGGCGAGCTGTATATCGGTGGCGCAGGCGTGGCGCGCGGTTACTTGAACCGTGCGCAACTGACCGCTGAACGCTTTCTGCCGGACCCGTTCAGTCAACGTCCGAATGCGCGTATGTATCGCACTGGCGACCTTGCTCGCTGGCGCCCGGATGGCACGATTGAATACCTGGGGCGCAACGATGACCAGGTGAAAATCCGCGGCATGCGCATCGAACTGGGGGAAATCGAAAGCCGTCTGCAGCAGCTTCCCGGCATTCAGGAAGTGGTGCTGCTGGCCCGTGAAGACGAGCCCGGCCAACCAAGGCTGGTGGCCTATTTCACCGAGCAGGCGCAGGTGCAGCCACTGGCTGTGGCGCAGCTGCGCGAGCATCTGCTGGGCCAGTTGCCCGAGTACATGGTGCCGGTCGCCTTCGTCCGGCTCGACAGCCTGCCGCTCACCGCCAATGGCAAACTGGACCGCAAAGCCTTGCCGTTGCCGGAGCGCACGGCTCTGCTCATACGCGAATACGAGGCGCCGCAAGGCGAGCTGGAATGTACGCTGGCGCAGATCTGGGCCGAGGTTCTGCAGGTCGAACGGATAGGCCGACAGGATCATTTCTTTGAGCTGGGCGGCCATTCGTTGCTGGCCATGCGCATGGTCGCGCAAGTGCGTCAGCGGCTGGGCGTGGAGCTTGCGCTCGGCGAGTTGTTCGCCAATGCCGAGCTGGCGTCGGTGGCGCAGTCGCTTGCCCGGGCCGGACGCTCGACGCAGCCGCCGATCCTTCCGGTACCTCGGGAAGGTGTATTGCCGCTGTCGTTTTCCCAGCAGCGCTTCTGGTTTTTGGCGCAGATGGAAGGTGCCAACACGGCTTACAACATTCCGATCGGCCTGCGGCTGCGCGGTGTGCTCGACGCCGATGCACTGCAACGGGCACTGGCCAGGATAGTTGCCCGGCACGAAAGCCTGCGCAGCCGTTTCACGCCGTACAACGGCGAAGCCCAGGTGTTGATTACTCCGCCCGACAGCGGTGTGCTGTTGCGGGTCGAGGACCTGCGCCAGCACCCGCAGGCCGATGAAGCCTTGCAGGCGCTGATTCAGGGAGAGGCCTCAGGCCCGTTCGACCTGCAGGACGATCCGTTGATTCGCGGACGGCTGGTGCGTATGGCCGACGATCACCATGTGTTGCTGATCACCTTGCATCACATCATCTCCGACGGTTGGTCGATGGAGGTGCTGACCCGCGAGCTGATGGCGCTGTATCAGGCTTTCAGTCGGGGGCTGGAGGACCCTTTGCCGCCGCTGGCGTTGCAATACACCGACTATGCTGTCTGGCAGCGACGCTGGCTGAGCGGGGAGGTTCTGCAGCGCCAGAGCGAATACTGGCAACGTACGCTGGCCGATGCGCCAGCCTTGCTGACGTTGCCTGCCGACCGACCGCGACCACCACAACAGGATTACGCCGGCAGCAGCGTCGAAGTGTGCCTGGACGAGCGTTTGAGCGCCGGGCTCAAAGCCTTGAGCCAGCGCCATGGCGTGACGCTGTACATGACGATGCTGGGCGCGTGGGCGATGCTGCTCAGCCGGTTGGCCGGGCAGTCGGACATTGTGGTCGGCTCGCCGGTGGCCAACCGTTTCCGGGCCGAAATCGACGGACTGATCGGGTTGTTCGTCAACACCCTGGCGTTACGCATTGATACCTCCGGTGAGTTGAGCACCGAAGCGCTGCTGGCGCGGGTCAAGGCGCTGACCCTGCAGGCCCAGGACCATCAGGACCTGCCCTTCGAGCAAGTGGTCGAAATTGCCCGCCCGGCCCGCAGCCTGGCCCACAGCCCGTTGTTCCAGACCATGTTCAACTGGCGCAACAGCGACGGACCGGTGTTGGCGCTGGGGGATCTGACCCTGGAAGCGGTGGCGGAGCCGAGTCACTTCGCCAAGTTCGACCTGACCCTGACCCTGGGTGAATCGCCCAACGGGATAAATGGCTGGATGGAGTACGCCACAGCGCTCTTCGATGAGGCGACGGCACGGCGTTATGCCGGTTACTTCCAGCGCTTGTTGCAGGCCATGGTCAACAACGACCAGGCAGTGCTGGAACACGCGCAGATAATCGAGGATCAGGAACGCACGCAGTTGCTCGACGAATTCAACGCCAGCGCGCGGAACAGTCCGCAAGTGCTGACCGTGCACCGTGTATTCGAGATGCAGGCCGCCGAGCATCCGCAAGCCGTCGCGGCGGTGCACGGGACGCAGGCGTTGAGTTACGCAGAATTGAACCGCCGCGCCAACGGCCTGGCTCATCACCTCATCGCTCAAGGTGTACGGCCCGGCGATCATGTGGCGATTCTGTTGCCACGCTCGCTGGAGCTGTTGGTCGCGCAGTTGGCGATCATCAAGTGTGCGGCGGCCTATGTGCCACTGGACATCCACGCACCCGCCGAGCGTCAGGCATTCATGGTGCAGGATTGTCAGGCGGTCGCGCTGTTGACCGGCAGCGATCAGGCCATCGAATACCCGGTACGGCGAATGGATCTGGATACCCTGGCGCTTGCCGAGAGTCCTTCGTACAACCCGGACGTGCCTCAGTCCTCGGAGGCCTTGGCGTACATCATGTACACCTCGGGCTCCACGGGCATCCCGAAGGGGGTCATGGTGCCGCATCGCGGCATTACCCGCCTTGTGATCGACTGCGGCTATGCCGATTTCAACTCGAGTGACCGGGTGGCATTCGCTTCGAACCCGGCGTTCGATGCGAGCACCATGGATATCTGGGGCGCCTTGCTCAACGGTGGCCAGGTGGCCGTGATCGATCATGCGACCTTGCTCGACCCGCAGGCATTCGGTCGGGAATTGAAGCGCTGCGGGGCGACAATCCTCTTCGTCACCACCGCATTGTTCAATCAGTACGTGCAATTGATTCCCGAAGCGCTCAAAGGGCTGCGCATCCTGCTGTGCGGTGGGGAGCGGGGCGATCCGGCGGCGTTTCGAAAGCTGCTCGCCGAAGCACCGGACCTGCGCCTGGTGCATTGTTATGGCCCGACCGAAACCACGACATACGCCACCACCTTTGAAGTGCGCGAGGTGGCGCCGGAGGCGGACAGCGTTTCGATTGGCGGCCCCATCGGCAATACCCGCGTGTATGTGCTGGATAACCGGCAACAACCGGTGCCGTTCGGCGTTACCGGCGAGTTGTACATCGGTGGTCAGGGGGTTGCGCTGGGCTATCTGAACCGGCCTCAATTGAGTGCCGAGAAATTCCTCCGTGACCCGTTCAGCGACAATCCGCAGGCCTTGATGTATCGCACGGGCGACCTGGTGCGCTGGCAGGCGCCGGGGCGGCTGGAATGTATCGGTCGCAACGATGACCAAGTGAAGATTCGCGGCTTCCGCGTCGAACTCGGGGAAATCGAAAACCGCCTGTTGAGCTGTCCGGGCGTCAAGGAAGCGGTGGTCCTGGCCCGACGCGACGGCCAGGAGCCAACGCGGCTGGTGGCCTATTACACGGCGCACGATCCCGCATTGCAGGGCGCCACCCTTCGCGCGCTGCTGCAAGCCAGGTTACCGGAGTACATGGTGCCGACCGCCTGGGTGGCGCTGGAGAGCCTGCCGCTGAACAACAACGGCAAGGTCGATCGCAAAGCCTTGCCGGCGCCGACACACCAAGCGCTGGTCATGCGTGACTATGAGGCGCCGGCCAATCCTCTTGAAGAATCACTGGCCGGCCTCTGGACTGAAGTGTTGCAAGTCGGCCGGGTCGGCCGTCATGACAACTTCTTCGAACTGGGCGGGCATTCGCTGCTGGCGGTGCGGCTCGTCGATCTGCTGCAAAAGTCCGACAGGCCGATTTCGTTGGCCGAGCTGTTCCAGCATCCGACCGTCGCAGGGACTGCCACGCTGCTGTGTCAGCGCAGTGACGCTGTGCCGCTGCATGACGGCGTGGTCGTGGTGCGTGCAAGTGACCAAGGCACGCCGTTGTTCCTGGTGCATGAGTTCAGTGGTCGGGATCTGTATTTCCCGGCGCTGGGCCTGCATATCGGCGGCGAGTTCCCGATTTACGGCTTGCCGGGTATCGCTCCCGGTATGGCGCAACTGCGCACCATGGAGTGCCTGGCGGCCCGGCTGGTCGAGGTGATCCGCGCCAGACAACCCCACGGCCCCTATCGGCTTGCCGGCTGGTCGTTCGGTGGCGTGCTGGCTTATGAAATCGCGGCGCAACTGCTCGGGATGGACGAGTCAGTGGCGTTCGTCGGGCTGATCGACACCTACGTGCCGCGCCTGGCCGATCCGAACAAGGCGCAGTGGAACGATGCACATGTGCACAAGCGCCAATTGCTTTTGCATTGCACGGCGCATTGGGCCGGGCACGAGACACAGGAGCAGCAAGCACTGGCGCGTCTGGCGGTGTTGCAGACCGAACTTGAGCAGTGGGCGTTCGCCGATTTGTTCAACCACTGTCACGAGCAGCAGTTGCTCAGACCCGAGCTGGCAGCTGTCTCGGCAACGGATGCCTGGCAATACCTCGACCGGGAAGTGGCCCACGGGCATGCGTTGGCCCATTACCGGATCAACCCGATCGGTTTGCCATTGCATCTGCTGCGTGCCACGGAGCGTTCGGCGCCAATGTCACGACTCAGCCCCACGCGCGGTTGGGCTGAAGAATTACCAGGTGTGGAGCTGAACTGCATCGACGTACCGGGCGATCACCAGAGCATGATGAAAGCACCGCACGTTCAGGCGCTGGGGCAGGCCCTGACTCAGGCGCTGGAAACGGCAACTGCGCCCGCGCCAACGGCGTATCAGCCGATCCTGACCATTCAAACCGGTCACACCGGGCATGCACCGATTTTCTGCGTGCCGGGGGCCGGCGACAGTGTCACCGGGTTCATCCACCTGACCGAGGCGCTGGGGCCTGAGTGGCCGATTCATGGGCTGCAACCGCGAGGCCTCGACGGCGCGACGGTGCCGCACAGCCGTGTTGAAAGCGCCGCCACGTTCTATGTACGGGCGCTGGAGCAGTTGTACCCGCAGGGGGCGGTGCATCTGATCGGGCATTCGTTCGGTGGCTGGGTGGCTTACGCCATGGCGGCGCAGTTGCAGGCGGCGGGGCGCGAGGTGGCGTCCCTCACCTTGATCGACAGCGAATCACCGGGCGGCAACAGTGTGGTGGGCAAGCCGTACACCACGACGGCGGCGTCGTTACGCCTGATCGAGTCGCTGCAGCTGTCCAGCGGCAAGTCTCTGGGCATCGATGCGCTGGCCTTCGCCGACGCCGACGACAGCACGCAAATGCGCCTGCTGCACGAAGGGATGGTGCGCGCGGGTGTGCTGTCCGAACGTGCATCAGCCGATGCGATGCACGGCCCGGTGCGCACCTTCGCCACCGCGCTGCGCACGGTCTATCGACCGGCTCTGGCGTACACCGGACCGGTGCGTTTGGCGTTGGTGGACGACCCGATGCTGGACGCCTCGGGCAACCGGCGCGAACAGGCGGCGATGCTCGAAGGTTGGCAGCACGAGGCCCGGGATCTTGCGGTGTGGTACGGCCCCGGCAACCACTTCACGATTCTCAAGGCGCCCAACGTCTTCAGTCTTGCGGCGTGGTGGCATGACGGGCTGACGGTGGCGGCGGGGCAAGTGTTGTCCTGATTGACGTTTTTATCCTGGAACCCGGCCGCTGGCCGGGCTCAACCCTGAACGGAATTGTGGTCATTTATGGAACAGTCGAAGGTGCGCAAAGTCGGTCTGGGAGTCGCGTTGACGCTGGTGGCCGGGTTGGTGTTCTACACGGTGCAGGCGCCGGCCGAAGCACCGCAATACCTGACCGCCACGGTCGAACGCGCTGACATTGAAAACGCAGTGCTGGCCACCGGTCTGCTGGAGGGCATCAAGCAGGTGGACGTCGGTGCCCAGGTTTCGGGCCAGTTGAAGTCGCTGAAGGTCAAGGTCGGCGACAAGGTCAAGAAGGGCCAGTGGCTGGCGGAAATCGACCCGTTGGTGCTGCAGAACACCCTGCGTCAGGCACAGGTCGATGAGGAAAACCTGCAAGCCCAGCGCCGGGCGACCCAGGCTCAGTTGCGCCAGACCAAGGCGATCTACGAGCGCTATCAGAATCTGCAGGAGGACGCCTCGATCTCGCGGCAGGATTTCGAAACCGCGCAGTCGAACTACGAAGTGCAGCAGGCCAACCTGATGTCGCTGGATGCGCAAATCAAAAGCGCGCACATCCAGATCGACACGGCCAAGGTCAATCTGGCCTACACGCGGATCGTCGCGCCCATCGATGGCGACGTGGTGGGCATCGTGACTCAGGAAGGCCAGACCGTGATCGCCAGCCAACTGGCGCCGGTTCTGCTGAAACTCGCGGATCTGGACACCATGACCGTCAAGGCTCAAGTGTCGGAGGCCGACGTCATTCACATCGCGCCGGGGCAGGAGGTGTACTTCACCATTCTCGGCGAGGAAAAACGTTATTACGGCAAACTGCGCGGCACTGAGCCTGCGCCGCAGAACTTCCTCGAAACCCCGCCCGCCGGTACGCCGAAACAGAACACGGCGGTGTTCTACAACGCGCTGTTCGAGGTGCCGAATCCTGATCACCGTTTGCGTATTTCCATGACCGCTCAGGTGCGGGTGGTGCTCGACACCGCCAAATCGGTGCTGACGATTCCGGTAGCGGCGCTGGGCCCACGCAACAGCGATGGCAGCTTCCCGGTTCGGGTGCTGGACGCCAAGGGCCAGGCGCAGTCGCGCAACGTGCAGACCGGGATCAACAACAACGTCAAGGTGCAGGTCAACGACGGCCTGGCCGAAGGCGACCGGGTGGTGATCGGTGATCCGGTGACGAAAGTGGCAGGGGCATGAGCATGACCGAACCTCTGCTGCAACTGACCGGCATCAGCCGCAGCTTCACGGCTGGCGATCGCGAATTCCTCGCGTTGAAGAACATCAACCTGACGATCAATGCCGGGGAAATGGTCGCGATCATCGGTGCCTCGGGCTCCGGTAAATCGACCCTGATGAACATCCTCGGCTGTCTCGATTACGCCACGGCCGGAAGCTACAAGATCAACGGCCGGGAAACCCGCGATCTGGACAATCAGGCGCTGGCCGAACTGCGTCGCGACTATTTCGGCTTCATCTTCCAGCGCTACCACTTGCTGCCGCACTTGAGCGCGATGCATAACGTCGAGATGCCGGCGATCTACGCCGGCACGCCGGAGCCACAGCGTCATGCCCGGGCCCGTGAATTGTTGGCTCGGCTGGGCCTGGAAGGCCACCTGACCCATCGCCCGAGCCAGCTGTCAGGCGGTCAGCAGCAGCGGGTGAGTATCGCCCGGGCCTTGATGAACGGCGGCGAAGTGATCCTCGCGGATGAACCGACCGGTGCCCTCGATACCACCAGCGGCAAGGAGGTGATGCGCATCCTGCTGGAGCTGCACGCGGCCGGGCACACGGTGATTCTGGTGACCCACGACCCCAAGGTCGCAGCCAACGCCGAGCGCATCATCGAAGTCAGCGATGGCGAAATCCTCAGCGACCGGCGCAACGAGCGCGACAGCACGGCACTGACCAATGAGGACGCGGTCCCCAAATCCACAGCAGCGCGGCGTCTGGTGGCCAGTCTCGGGTTGTTCAAGGAGGCGTTCAACATGGCCTGGGTCGCGCTGATTTCCCATCGCATGCGCACCTTGCTGACCATGCTCGGGATCGTCATCGGCATTACCTCGGTGGTATCGATCTCGGCCATCGGCGAAGGGGCCAAGCGCTATGTCCTCAAGGACATTCAGGCCATCGGCAGCAACACCATTGATATCTATTCCGGCACCAGTTTCGGCGACAGCCGTTCAGCGGCCATCGAAACCCTGGTGCCGGCGGATGTGGCGGCGCTCAATCAGCTGTATTACGTCGACAGCGCCACGCCGGTGGTCGGGCGCAATCTCTTGCTGCGCTATCGCAACATTGACCTCGATGCGCAGGTCAACGGCGTCAGCGATCTGTACTTCCAGGTGCGCGGAATCAAGATGGAGTCGGGCATCCCGTTCAGCGAAAGCGATGCCCGGCGCCAGGCGCAAGTGGTGGTGATCGATCACAACACTCGCCAGCGTTTGTTCGCAGAGGGCGTTGATCCGCTGGGGCAGGTGATCCTGATCGGCAACCTGCCGTGCACCGTGATTGGAGTGGCGGCGCAGAACAAGAACATCTTCTCGTCGAGCAAGTCGCTCAATGTCTGGGTGCCCTATGAAACTGCCGCCGGCCGGCTGTTGGGCCAGCGTTACCTGGACAGCATCAGCGTGCGGATCAAGGACGGCCAGCCGAGCAAAGTGGTGGAAGACAACGTCAACAAACTGATGCTGCAGCGCCACGGCACCAAGGACTTCTTCACCAACAACCTCGACAGCGTTATGCAGACGGTGCAGAAAACCAGCCGCTCGCTGGCGCTGTTGCTGTCGCTGATTGCGGTGATTTCGCTGGTAGTCGGCGGTATTGGGGTGATGAACATCATGCTGGTGTCGGTCACCGAGCGAACCCGTGAAATCGGCATTCGCATGGCGGTGGGGGCGCGGCAGTCGGATATTCGTCAGCAGTTTCTGGTGGAGGCGGTGATGGTCTGTCTGCTGGGCGGGGCGATTGGAATTTCGTTGAGTTACGCCATCGGCCATTTGTTTTCGCTGTTCATCAAGGAATGGGAGATGGTGTTCTCGCTGGGCTCGGTGCTGACAGCGGTGTTCTGCTCGACGCTGATCGGCATCGTGTTCGGCTTCGTGCCGGCGCGCAATGCTTCGCGGCTTGACCCGATCGAGGCCTTGGCGCGGGACTGAGGGGCCGGACATGAAAAAAACCGTCGTCCCTGGCAGGACGGCGGTTTTTTTACAGGCGCGTGATCGATCAGGCCGCGCTGGACGGGTCGCAGGCGGCCGGGCAGTCCTCAGGCGAATACATCCAGCGCATCAGCGAATGGCGGCCGCTGATCCCCAGTTTGATGGCGGCGCGCTTGAGATAGCTCTCGACGGTGTTGACCTTCAGTTGCAATTGCTCGGCCAGTTCCGGCGCGGTGCGTCCGGCCAGCAGACCGACGCACACTTCCATCTCTCGGTTCGACAGGCTCAGGCCCAAGTGCTGAACGCGCTCGCAAAAGCGCAAGCGCAGGGTCTCCAGGCCTTGAAGCGATGCTTCGGTCGTTGCGGCTTGCAGTTCGGGATCCGCACTCGCCGGTTGCAGCGCGTGGATATGCTTTTCCACCATCGGCAGCAGCACCGGGGAGATGTCCTGCAACAGGCTGCGCTCCCGGGCGGAAAACCGCTTCGACGGGCCGCAGCGGTACACGGAAATCACATAGCGGTAACCGTCCTTGCGCCGGGTCAGGTGCAACTGCGACGCATCGGTGACCGTGGAGGGTTCGGGGGCGGGCACGTCACTGTTAGCGGGATCGGTGCTCAGTTCGGAATACACCGTCTCGGCCGTCAGTGCCGCCTCTTTGGGGCATTCAGGGTCGATGCGCGGTTGCGCACGCCCGACCGGCTCGACGCGCATCTGCCGGATGTGTGTGGCATCCACGGCCAGTTGGGTGAGGATCAGATCGTGCAGCATCCGCGGAAAATGCCGGCTGCCAGTGCTGGCGATGACCTTGCCGATGTGAGGGAACAGGTGTGAGTTCATGTGTTTCATCCATGAGTAGCAATGGGGGAATTGCGCTTTCCCGAGTCTCCGGCGGATGTCCTTGGCCGGCGACCACAAATCGGGAAATTTGGATCCTATCCTAGTACAACGTGTGAGCGACGAATTAATGAAGGGGCTATTAGCTCATAACCCGAACATTCAATGGCCGGACAGGCACCGGTCCTCATGAGCGCGCGGTGTTCGAGCGATGATTGACGGCTCCGGAGCGTTTTGAGGTTTGCAGGAGACGGGCAAAAGCCATTTTGTCGATCGGCCGGCTCATGAAATAACCCTGCACTTCGTTGCATTGATCCTTGCCGAGAATGGCCAGTTGCTCTTCGGTCTCGACGCCTTCGGCCGTGACATTCAGGCCCATTGCCTTGCCCAGACCGATGATCGCTTGCACCACCGCACGATCATTGCTGCCAGTGCTGATCGAGGCAATGAAACGCTTGTCGATCTTGATGCCGTCGAACGGATAGGCGCGCAGGTAGCCCAGCGAGGAGTAGCCGGTGCCGAAGTCATCCATGTTCAACCTCACGCCCAGCTCTTTCAGCGCGTTCATGGTGGTCAATGCACCGTCGGTGTCGTTGAGCATGACGTTTTCCGTGATCTCCAGTTCCAGACGACTGCCCGGAAAGCGGGTTTCGACCAGTACCTCGCGCACATCCTGCACGACATCGCTCAGTGCAAACTGGGCAGGAGAAAGGTTCACCGACAGGAGGATTTCTGCAGGCCAGGTCAGGGCGGTCTGGCAGGCTTCGCGCAATACCCAGCGACCGAGGGGGACGATCAGGTCCGTCTGCTCCGCCAGCGGAATGAACAGATCGGGACCGAGCAGCCCTTTCGTCGGATGCTGCCAGCGCACCAGGGCTTCAACCGAAACAATTTCCTTGCCGTCCACCTTGTAGCGGGGCTGGTAGTGCAGCACCAGTTCGTTGTCTTTCAGCGCTTTGCGCAAGTCGTCTTCCATTTGTCGACGCGTCTGAATCTGGTCGCTCATGTGCGCTTCGAAATAGCACCAGGTGTTCTTGCCCTCCGACTTGGCCTGATAGAGCGCGATGTCGGCGCAGCGAATCAGCTCTGCGGCTTCGAAGCCGTGGCGCCGGCTCAGGGTGATGCCGATGCTGGCACCGATGTGCAATGGATGATGCTCGAACATCACCGGCTCATGCAGGCTGCCGATCAGGCGTGTGCAGAACCGGTCGATTTCCTGATGCGAGTCCATGCCACTGAGCACGACGACGAATTCGTCGCCGCCCAGCCGCGCAACAATGTCGTGATCACGCGTGCATTCGCGCAGGCGCCTGGCGACTTCCTGCAGGACCGCATCACCGGCCGGATGCCCCAGTGAGTCATTGATCGGCTTGAAGTTGTCCAGATCGATCATCAGCAGTGACAGGGGGGCGGCATGCTCTTTGAGTTGCAGGGCCTCTTCCAGATAGCGCGCCAGTTTGTTGCGATTGGGCAGCCCCGTCAGTGCGTCGTGCATGGACAGGTGCTGGATCTGTGCATGGGCCGCCACTTCATCGGTAATGTCGCTGGCGGTGCCGCGATACCCGACGATGGAATGGCTTTCGACGATCGGCCTGGCGGACAGCCGGCAATAGCGTTGCTGTCCTGTTTCATCGCGGTAGGTACAGCGCAGGTCACTGGCGTTGACCTCTTCGTTCAGTTTCTTGAGCCATAGCTCCAGCGGCGTGGTATCGCAGGACAGTAACTGCATGATGTCCTGTCCCAGCCACTGTTCACGTGGGTATCCGGTCACAGTACTGAAGCGCGCCGAGAGATAGGTGAGAGACAGGTGCCGGTCGATTTCCCAGATCCAGTCCGAAGCCGCTTCAGCCACGGCGCGAAAACGTTCTTCACTGGCCTCAAGTGCCTGATTGGCCGCTTGCATTGCCCGGTGTGAGGTCTGCATCGCTTCGAAGCTGTTGTCCACGTACTGCGACGAGCGCAAGGCATGCCGGAAAAAGTAGCCGGTCAACAGCATGAGGATGAGCAAAATGCTGCCAAGCGCTGGCAGCAATGACCACAGCAACTGTTGCCCCGGACGCTCGAGGTCTGCGACCAGACTGTAACCGGTACTGTCCAGCGGCACTCGGGGCTGGCCCGCTTCGATGGTTTCGTCCGGGGCCAGGGTCAGGTTGTTCAGGCCGAAGCCGCTGCCGATCTTTCGCAGTTTGGCAGGCGTCAGCTTGTCGACGAATACCAGCACGGAGGTGTTACGGGGTTCTTCGGTGGGGCGCTCGTCATTGGGAATGATGGCCGCCGCCGTCACCAGCGCCGGCCAGTCTTCAAACAACGAATAGGTACTGACGGGCTTGGTGAGGTCGCTTTGCAGCTGTACCTGGTCGACCAGTGCAGTGGCCGACGCCTTGAGAAAACCGGAGATGTTTGCTTCGACCAATTGGCCGCGCACCACCGCATATTTGGTCTGTTCCCGGTTCAGGACAAATACGCCGTCATAGCCATCGCTGGTGAACAGGGTTTTGCCGAGGTTTTGTTCAACGTAGGCCCAGTTCGTGTCGACCTGAGCGCTCAGATGCTCATAGGCCGTTGTCCAGTAGGCGTAACTGGTGATGTAGTTTTTTGAAGCCAGGATGCGGTTTTCCAGGGCTCGGGTCGAATAGAACAGGTTGTCGTTCACATCGTCGTCATCGAGCCGCGTCGCAATACTTAACAGGGCACCGACGGCGGTGATGACACCGGCTATGAACAGCACGCCTACGGCAAAGGCCAGGCGCCGGGTGGCGTTACGTTGAGGCGAGGGGAGCGGGGCCGCATGAGTGGAAAAGTCCATTCGCTCATCCTTGATCCGTGATTACGGCATCTAGAACACTTGGATCGACGCAATGTTCAGTCTTGTCTGCGCCACCGTTTGAAGGGTAGCAGGCACTTCGGACTTTCATCGACAATGCGCGTCCACCCACTCGATCCAGTGCCTGACGGGCGTGCGGCCGGCGCCGTCGAGGTGGATCTGGCAGCCGATGTTGGCGGTGGCGATGATCTCGGGATGACCACTCTCCAGCGCATCGAGTTTGTTGTCGCGCAGGGACCTGGCCAGCGCCGGTTGGGTGATCGAATAAGTACCCGCCGAGCCGCAGCACAGATGAGCGTCGGGGACGGCAGTCAGGTCGAAGCCCAGTCGGGTCAGCACCGACTCCACCGCACCGCCGAGTTTCTGTGCATGTTGCAAAGTGCACGGGCAATGAAAAGCTACACGTTGATTGGCGCGGATGCCGAAGGACTCGAGCGGCTCCTCGCGCAGCACCTCAACCAGGTCTTTTGCCAGCGCGCTGACGGCTTTGGCCTTTTCGGCATAAGCCGGATCGGTGCGAAGCAAGTGCCCGTAATCCTTGATGAACGCACCGCAACCGCTGGCAGTCTGTACGATCGCCTCGGCGCCCTGTGCGATGGCCGGCCACCACGCATCAATGTTGTGGCGCGCGCGCTCAAGACCAGTGGCCTGGGCGTCGAGGTGATAATCCACCGCGCCGCAACAACCCGCCTCGCGGGCAGGGATCACGCTGATGCCCAGACGATCCAGCACCCGGGCTGCTGCGGCATTGGTATTGGGTGACAAGCCTGGTTGCACGCAACCCTCGAGCATTAGCACTTGTCGCGCATGACCGATGGCGGGACGTGGGGCAGGCAGCGCCACATCGCGTGGCAGTTTGTCTTGCAGGGAATGGGGCAGTAGCGCCCGGAACATCCGGCCGGCTTTGATCAGCCCTTTGAACATCTGCGGATTGGGCACGACGCGTCGAAGACCTTCACGCAACAGACGCTGCCTGAGCGGCCGCGCAACGGCGTCGTCGACCACTGCCCGGCCGATGTCGAGCAGGTTGTGATAGTCCACGCCGGAAGGGCAGGTGGTTTCACAGTTGCGACACGACAGGCAGCGATCCAGATGCCGCTGGGTTTTGGCCGTGACTTCGTTGCCTTCAAGCACTTGCTTGATCAAGTAGATGCGCCCGCGCGGGCCGTCCAGCTCATCGCCGAGCAATTGATAGGTCGGGCAGGTCGCATTGCAGAACCCGCAATGCACGCACGTGCGCAGGATGCTTTCGGCCTCTTCGGCTCGGGGCAGTTGCCGCGCCTGCGGGCTGAGGGTGGTTTGCATGGCTCAGAACTCCGCGTACAGACGACCGGGGTTGAAAATGCCCTGCGGATCGAGTTGTTTTTTAAGTTGGCGGTGATAGTGCAGCAGGGCGGGCGTCAATGGCTGGAATGGTTCGTCGATCAGGCCGTGGCTGTAGCAGGTCGCATACCCGCCGACGTCGCCGACCACTTTGCGAATGACCGCCGCTTCGGCCGTGGACTTGAGCCAGCGTTGCGCTCCGCCCCAGTCGAGCCACTGCTCGCCGGGCAGGTTCAGCGGCGGCGTATTGAGCGGCACGGACAGGCGCCATAGCGCTTGGTCTTGATCAAAGAAGCCCAGACGCTGTTCGTTGAGATCGGCCCAGAACGAACTGTCGATCAGCTCCCCGCCAAGTCGATCATGGGCGGCCGCCACTGAGCCTTCGCCGCCCTCCAGACGCAAGTGCAGTTGCCGGCCATCGTGACAGGCAGCACTGATCGGCAACGGCTGCTGGCCCCATTCGGCCAGACGCAGCAACGCCTGTTCGCCGGACATTTCCAGACTTAGGCTCAGGCATGCTCGCGGTTTGGGCAGCACCTTTAGCGAGACTTCGGTGATCACCCCAAGCGAGCCGTAACTGCCGGCCATCAGGCGCGACAGGTCATAACCGGCAACGTTCTTCATGACTTCGCCACCGAAGCGCAGGTGTTTGCCGTGACCAGTGATGATCCGTGTGCCGAGCACAAAGTCGCGCACCGATCCCGACCACGGGCGACGCGGGCCCGACAACCCGCTGGCGATCATGCCGCCCACGGTGGCGTCGTCGGCGAATGCCGGCGGTTCGCAGGCCAGCATCTGTTGCGAGGCGTCCAGCACCGCCAGCAATTCTGCCAGCGGAGTGCCGCAGCGCGCGGTGATCACCAGTTCGGTCGGGTCGTGGCGGACGATGCCGCAGTGAGCGCGGGTGTCGAGAATTTCACCGCCGACGATGCGTCCCAGAAAAGCCTTGCTGTTGGCGCCCTGAATGCGCAGCGGCGTGGCATTTTCCAGCGCTAGCCTGACCTGTTCCAGCAGAGTGGCGCTGTCATCGAAATCCTTTGTATCGCCCATCAGAACCGCTCCAGTTCGGGGAAGGGCAACTGCCCGTGGTGCACGTGCAAGGCGCCGAATTCGGCACAGCGGTGCAGGGTCGGAATGTTTTTGCCGGGATTGAGCAAGCCACTCGGATCGAACGCCGCTTTCACGGCGTGAAACAGGGTCAGTTCGTCACCGTTGAACTGCGCGCACATCTGGTTGATTTTTTCCCGGCCCACACCGTGTTCGCCGGTGATGCTGCCGCCGACCTTCACGCACAGTTCGAGGATCTTGCCACCCAGCGCTTCGGCACGTTCCAGCTCGCCGGGCTGGTTGGCGTCGAACAGAATCAGTGGGTGCATGTTGCCGTCGCCAGCGTGGAATACATTGGCGACCCGCAAGCCATATTCGGCTGAAAGCTGCGCAATGGCGTGCAGTACACCAGGCAATTCGCGACGCGGAATCGTGCCGTCCATGCAGTAATAGTCCGGCGACAACCGGCCCACGGCGGGGAACGCATTCTTGCGTCCGGCCCAGAATCGCACGCGTTCGGCTTCGTCCCGGGCCTGGCGCAGTTCGGTGGCGCCGGCGTGTTCGAGCACTTGCCGGACCCGCGTGCAATCATCGTGGACATCGGCTTCAACGCCATCGAGTTCGCAGAGCAGAATCGCCTCGGCGTCCACCGGATAACCGGCGTGGATGAAGTCTTCGGCCGCGCGAATCGCCAGGTTATCCATCATCTCCAGGCCGCCGGGGATGATGCCGGCCGCGATGATGTCGGCCACTGCGCGGCCGGCCTTTTCCACGGAGTCGAATGCCGCCAGCAGCACTTTGGCCGTCTGCGGTTTGGGCAAGAGCTTGACCGTGACTTCGGTAATCACCCCGAGCAGGCCTTCGGAACCGGTGAACAGTGCCAGCAGGTCGAAACCGGGGGAGTCCAGCGCCTCCGACCCCAGCGTCAGGCGTTCGCCATCGACGGTTAGAATCTCGACCTTGAGCAGGTTGTGCACGGTCAGTCCGTACTTGAGGCAGTGCACGCCGCCGGCGTTTTCCGCCACATTGCCGCCGATGGAGCAGGCGATTTGCGAGGAAGGATCAGGCGCGTAATACAACCCGAACGGCGCCGCGGCCTGGGAGATCGCCAGATTGCGCACACCGGGTTGAACCCGTGCAGTACGCGCCGCGGGATCGATGTGCAGGATGTTATTGAAACGCGCCATCACCAGCAGCACACCTTTTTCCAGCGGTAGAGCGCCGCCGGACAATCCGGTCCCGGCGCCCCGGGCCACCACCGGCACACGTCGTTCGTGGCAGATTCGCAACACGCCCTGAACTTCATCGATATGTCGTGGCAGTACCACCAGCAGCGGCGTGGTGCGATAGGCGGACAGCCCATCGCATTCATACGGCTTCAATTCTTCGCGCTGATGCAGCACTTCCAGGTCTGGCCATTGGTGCAGCAGGGCTTGCAGAAGTGCAGTCTTGTCGACGTCGGGCAAAGCGCCGTCGACCTGTTCGTCGTAGAGAATGTTCATGATCGCTGGACGACCCTCCGTTGTCGTTATTCGAGGTCGGTGCCGGTTTCCATCATTGGGCTGCTGACACCGAGAAGTAAAGCGTAGCGGCCTGAGGTCCGTTGGCTCCCGCGCTCCTGTAATATGCGGCCACCTCACCCCAACGAGCATGGAAAATGGATTCTCACTCGATTCTGGCCTTTACCCTGGTTGCCGCGATTGCGATCGCCAGCCCGGGGCCCGCGACCCTGATGGCGATCAACAACAGCCTGGCCCATGGTCAACGCAGTGCGATCTGGTCATCCCTCGGCAATGCCAGTGGCCTGTTCTGCCTCTCGGCTGCAGCGATGCTGGGACTTGGGGCCTTGCTGGCCAGCTCCGAAATGCTGTTCAACGCGGTGAAAATCATCGGTGCCGGTTATCTGTTCTACCTCGGGATCCGGCAGTTGTTCAAAAAGGGTTCGATGCTCCCGGAGCACGTTGAAGATGAGTCGAAAAAGGTCCGGCCTACTCGCAGCAAACTGTACAAGTCAGCGTTCCTGACGGCCGTGACCAATCCCAAGGCGACAATGTTCTTCACCGCACTGTTTCCGCAGTTCATCGATCAGGGCGCGACATTGCTGCCGCAGTTTCTGATCCTCACCTCGATTTTTATGGCGTTGTCGGTGACGTCGCTGACGCTTTATGCAGCGCTCGCCTCGCGGGCCAAGGGCGTGCTGACCCGGCCTGCGCTGTCCCGCTGGGTCAGTCGGGTGGTGGGAACTACGTTTATCGGTTTCGGGGCGGCGATTCTGACGATGCGTCGGCAGGCCGCGTAAGTAAAAGCTGTCCGACTGAAATCAGTCATCCATTTCAAGGAAGCATTGCGTGGCACTCAGGGTTTTAGTGGTCGGCGGTTATGGAAATTTCGGCAGCATTGTCAGTCGGCATTTGATTGAGATGCCTGACATCGAGCTGGTGATCTCAGGCCGCGACCCGCAGAAATTGGCGCACAAAGTCGACGAGCTGAAAGCCCGGTCGGGCGTTGTCTGCGAGAGTTGGTGCGGCAACGCGATGAGGGCCGGGTTTGACGCAGCTCTGAAATCGCTGAACATTCAACTGGTCATCCACACCGGCGGCCCGTTTCAAGGGCAATCCTATGCGGTTGCCGAGGGCTGCATCGGCGCGGGTGTGCATTATTGCGACTTGTCCGACTGCCGAACATTCGTCAACGACATCGGAATCCTCGATACCCGCGCGAAACAGGCCGGCGTGGCGATTCTCAGCGGTTGCAGTTCGGTGCCGACACTTTCATCGGCCCTTATCGATGAACAGCGGCATCGCTTCTCCCGCATCGATTCGATCGAACATGGTATTTCCTCGTCGGCGAAAATGCCGGGCCTGTCGACGGTTGAAGGTGTTCTGGCCTACGCCGGCAAGCCGATCAGGCAACTCAGGAATGGCCAGGTTCATGAGGTGGCAGGCTGGCTGGACCTGACGTTGCGCAAGATGCCTCACCTGGGCGTTCGGGTGCTGGCGAACGTCGACGTGCCGGACATGGATATCTTCGCTAAACGCTATGGCGCAGGAACCTTGAGTTTCAAGGCGGGTGCGGGCCTGAAGCTGGGTGGTGTGGCCAACGGTCTGTTCGCGCTGGCCCGCAGGTTTGGTGCGTTTCGTGATCATCTTCCCTGGGCGGCGCGGCTTCATCGTTGGGGTACCTGGTTCGAGCGATTCGGTGATGGCAACAGCGCAATGTATATCGACGTGACAGGACTCGGTATCGACGGAAAACCGCTGGCCATGACGGTGCAGCTCACCGCCCGGAATGACAAGGGACCGGAAATCCCCAGCTGCGCAGCCGTTGCCCTGGCGGCGAAAATCGCGCAGGGATACCAGCCCGAGGCTGGCGCACGTCCTTGTGTAGGAGAGGTCAGCGTTGACGAGTACATGGCGGCCATCAACGATCCGCAGAATCTGAGCCTGTCGATGCATTTCTCTGACGGGCAGAACTGACCGTGCTCTATCTATGCCTCAAATACATTCACATCATCGCCGCGGTTTTCCTGTTCGGATTCGGCATGGGGTCGTACCTCTATCTGATCGCAGCGAGCCGTACAGCCAACCCTCTGGTGATCGCGCACGTGGCGAGAATGGTCGTACGGTTCGACGCCTGGATCACCACGCCGGCGGGCTTTATTCAGATAGCGACGGGTTACGGGTTGACCAGGCTTGCCGCAATGCCATTGACCACGGAGTGGGTACTGACGTCCTTGATCATTTTCCTGTGCGTCGGCTCGCTCTGGTTGCCGGTTTTGGTGCTTCAGAAGCGTTTGTACGTGATGGCTTCAAGCGCAGTCGAGACTGGGGCAGCGCTCGCTGATGACTACCGCTGCGTGTATCGAAAGTGGTTCTGGATGGGTGTTGCCGGTTTTCTGGGGATGTTCGTGATCGTGCTGCTGATGGTGACGAAGATGACGCCGGGGCAGTGGGCCGACCTGTTGGTGTAGCGAACGCAACGCCCGATACACCCGCACCGGACGTCGCGTCGTATCAGGTGAAGCTTAATCCAGATCGCTCGCCTGATGCCGCTCCGGAACCTGGCTCGCTTCATCGCCCCACGTCCGGTTGACGCGTTGGCCACGAATCACCGCAGGCCGTTCGGCAATCTCTTGCGCCCAGCGCTGCACGTGGGTGTATTCGTGAGCGGAAAGGAACTCGGCGGCGGAGTAGACATTGTTGCGCACCAATTGCCCGTACCACGGCCAGACCGCGATGTCGGCGATGGTGTAGTCGTTGCCGGCAAGGTAGGGACTTTCGCTCAGGCGGCGATCGAGCACATCCAGCTGCCGCTTGGTTTCCATGGTGAATCGGTTGATCGGGTATTCGAGTTTTTCCGGCGCATAGGCATAGAAGTGTCCGAAACCGCCGCCCAGATAGGGCGCTGAGCCCATTTGCCAGAACAGCCAGTTCAGGGTTTCGGTGCGTCCCGCCAGGTCGGTAGGCAGGAAGGCGCCAAATTTTTCCGCCAGATAAAGCAGGATCGAGCCGGATTCGAAGACGCGAATGGCCGGCTCTGCGCTGCGATCCAGCAACGCCGGAATTTTCGAATTGGGGTTGATCTCGACAAAGCCGCTGGAGAACTGATCGCCCTCGTTGATGCGGATCAGCCAGGCGTCGTACTCGGCGGCGGTGTGTCCGAGCGCCAGCAGCTCCTCGAGCAGGATGGTCACTTTCACGCCGTTGGGCGTGGCCAGAGAATACAGCTGCAACGGGTGCTTGCCGGTCGGCAGCGTCTTGTCGTGGGTAGGCCCGGCAATCGGGCGATTGATGCTGGCGAACTGGCCGCCGGACGGAGCGATGTGTTTCCAGACCTTGGGTGGAGCGTAGGGCGCCTTGCTCATGAAACGGACCTCATCGGTTGTATGCTGGATGACGTGAGCCGGGCAGGGAGCGTGCCGGGCTCTTGTCGAACAGGACAACATAGAAGGGCGTTTGAATGCCACTGGTTGTTCGCTGAAATGGTTTGGGTAAAAAACAAGCCCGGCAGGTGCCGGGCTTCTGGCCGCTTCTTCTATATAGAAGAATGTTGTGGGTCGGTAGCAGAGCTATGGCGCGAATCTGTGCGCAATTGCGCCGGACTCACGCCGAGGCGCTGTTTGAAGGCTGTGGTCATATGCGCCTGTGAGTTGAAGCCACAAGCGAGAGCTATCTGCGAGAGGCTGGCTGTTGTGTCGCGCATTGACGCTCGGGCCTTGGCCAGTCGTCTGTCGATCAGGTAACTGTGGGGGCTTTTACCGGTCGCCTGCTTGAAGGCGCGCATGAAATAGCCCTCTGACAAGTCCAGCAATTGCGCCATTTCCGGGACGCTGAGCGGGCTGCCGAGGCCGGCGTCGATGAACTCGTCCAGCAGGCGCATTCGGCTGCCGGTGATCGAGCCTTGATGCATTGCGGCCTCATGGCGCTCAACCCGTTCAGCCAGGTTGAGCGCCCAGCTTTCCCAGTCATCATCCAGAGAGGCTTGCAGCAGCGCATTGCGCATTCGCGACGCGAGGTGAATGGCCTGCGGGTCGATGCGATTGTTGAACGCGCGGTCACCGGTCAGTGCCGTGCCGTCGGTGCGTATCACCCTCAGGTATTCGCCGCCCATGGGTGACTCGGACAACACGTCACATCCAGCCGGAACAAACGCCAGGCCATTGGGCATCGCATCGAAGGGGTGTATCCGGTCAGTACCAATGGCGTGCACGCCGCGCTGGCTGTCGAAGGCAAAGCCGATCGCTGATTGGGTCGCCACGTATCGCACCGAGTAGGCAGCGCCGGGCAGCAGTTCGATCGCCCACGGACCGGCTTCGACACGACGTATCGGCTCATCAACGACTATGGAATGGCGACGGTTTCGATAGCTCATGAACACCATAGTAGTGAAGGGGGCGCACAAAAGTCAGGTCGGTTTTTTGAAAGCCGACGTCATGCGTCCGTGCCTAGACTGAGCCAAAACTCAAGGAACTACCTATATGCACGCATTGACTCGCGATGATATTGAAAATGCTGCCCGTCAGGTTTATCAGGTGATGCCGGCCACCGCCCAGTACCGTTGGCCGTTACTGGCCGAGCGGTTGGGCTGCACCGTTTGGGTCAAGCATGAAAACCATACGCCCACCGGCGCCTTCAAGGTGCGCGGCGGTATTACCTTTATGCACTGGCTGCGTCGTGAACATCCGGCTGTCAAAGGCATTGTCTCTGCGACGCGTGGCAATCACGGTCAGAGTCTGGCGCTGGCGGCGCGGGCCGCGGGGCTGAAAGCGTTGATTGTGGTGCCGCGGGGCAATTCGCTGGAAAAGAACAACGCCATGCGTGGCTTTGGTGGTGAAGTGGTCGAGTGCGGGCGCGATTTTGACGAGGCTCGTGAGGAGGCGGCGCGCCTGGCGCAGGAGCATGACCTTTTCCTGGTGCCGCCGTTTCACGTTGAACTGGTAAAGGGAGTGGCAACGTATGCGCTGGAGTTGTTCGGTGCGGCGCCGGATCTGGATACGATTTACGTGCCCATCGGTTGCGGATCGGGGATCTGTGGTGTGATCGCCGTTCGCGACGCGCTAGGACTGAATACCGAGGTGGTGGGAGTGGTGTCGACAGAAGCCGCGGCTGCCAAGTTGTCGTTTGAAGCGAACGTGATCTGCGAAACCCTGTCGGCGAACACCTTTGCCGATGGCCTGGCCGTGCGCAAGCCGATTGTGCAGGCGTTCGACATCTATAAGGAAGGGGCGACGAGGATCGTCTCGGTCAGTGAAGGCGAGATCGCCCAAGCCATGCGTGTCTATTACACCGATACCCACAACCTCGCAGAAGGCGCGGGTGCCTCAGCGTTGGCTGCATTGATGCAGGAGCGTGGAAAAATGCAGGGGAAGCAGGTCGGCGTGATTCTGTCCGGGGGAAATATTGACCAGTCGGTGTATGCCAAGGTGATTGGTTGATTGTCGGCGAAAAGAATTTTCAAACGGGGGTTGACCACGAATTTCAATCCGGTATTATTCGCCTCCCGTTAGCGAGCAACGCTATGTTGCTTCTGACGCAAGTGATTGAATTTAAATGAAAATAATCACTTGACAGCAAATGAGGCTGCTGTAGAATGCGCGCCTCGGTTG